>NZ_JADEXY010000156.1 GCF_015206885.1 Microcystis aeruginosa LEGE 91341
ACAAAAAGACGGGTTAACCCGTCTTTTTGTTTACACCAGACTATCTAGAAGATCGCTGACTTCCTTTTGATGATCCTTTCTATTGTCGTCATAAATTAGCAGGGTGTTAAGGCTAGAGTGTCTGGATAGCTTCTGTACCCGTCTTACATCGCCATTGGTAGCGTCTAGGGCTGCCGTGATCGAGCTATGGCGTACCCGGTGAGGACTCATAGTTTTAGTGATACCAGCATCCTGACAGCGAGTCTTGACAATATCATAAATAGACTGAGTGCATAGCCGTCCGTCCCGGTAGCCGATGTTCACTGACACAAATAGAGCCTTATCGGGGTTAGTTTCCCCCCGCGCTTCTAGCCATGCCTTGATAGCTGAAACCGTACCACTGCCTAATGAGATGGTTTCGGCATTGTTACCACGTCCCTTACCGTATATCCGGAGGGTTTTAGCCGTGGGGTCAAAGTCAGCGATATTAGCCTTACTGACTTCTGATCTTCTCAGGGCATTAGACCACAGCAGCAGCATTAGAGCCTAATCCCTGACTCCCTTAAGGGAAGTGCGATCGATAGCCGATAGGACTTGTTTGAATGCTTCTGGGTCAATCCCAGAAGTGTCACGGTACGCTGACAATTTTTCCCCTTTAACAGCTTCTAACATGAATTCAGAATGACCGCAATTGTAAGCAAAACAGACTAATGACTTGATAGCGGCTAAACGTCGGTTGATCGTTGCCGATTTTAAGCCTTTTTTGATTAATTCCCCTTTATAACGGGAAACTAGGGCATACGCACCATGTCGATCGAGCGTTAAGAATTTTCCTAATTCCAGATTAATATCTGAGAGAAAATTCTTAACATCTTTACAGTACACACGGCGTGTGTGTTCCGACCTTTTGGTATTTAGCCAATCGCTTAAAACCCTCTCCCAGTCGGTGCTAGGGGAAACCGGCGATAGGTGAGAAACTTTGGAGTTAAGTAGTACAAGGTTATTGGTCATGTAGCGAAAACATTTATTATCGAAACATTAAGAAATAATTAAAACCCGTGAACCTCACGGGTAGGGTTGGGTGTTAGGAGTTGGGTGTTAGGGGTTAGGGAAAAAACCAAAAAGTTTAGCAGCCCCCCCTAAAATGGCCACAACCAGAGCGACGAGAATCCCCCGATTGGTAAATTCCTGATAGGCGACTCTTGCAGTTAATCCTTTAATTTCTGTGGTTAGTCGATCATCTAGGGCTTTAATGTCCCCTCTGATCTCCGATTGTCCTATTTCTACTTTGGTTAACCGTTCATCGATTTTGTCTATTTTCCCCTCGATCCTTGTCAGAACAGCTTCTAGGGAATAAGTCACGGTTTCGTTAGGCATTGGCTAAACTCCTATCTTTTCGTTGATGCGATCTCTCCTACCAATTCAGTGCGTAGCGATGCGATCGCTCTCGCTAAGTCTTCACGGGTAATTAAATCGGTATCAGTCTGATCGGTTTTAAGGTTAAAAGGATAAACATCGGTCTGATCCTCAGATAGGGCATTAATACCTAATCGGATAAGGTGAATGATGACCGGGGTTATCTCAGGTTTCCCAGATATATGATGAATAGGCGCGTTAAAGCGATCCGCCGCTAAGTTTTGAATGGTTTCGAGTAAATCGTTAGGGAGCCTTAAGTCGATCCGAGTGCTGCGGGGTGATTGCCTCATTTTTTAATCAGGATACTATCACTATCACTATATACCCTTTATCCTGACGCTATCCTGATAGATAAGCTTTTGATATACCGATTAACTATCTTGATATTTTTTGCTTATATCCTGATAAACCCCTTGACATCCTGATATATATCAGGATACTATACAGATATAGAGAAAAGCAACCGCTCTAATTCCAGTCAGCGCGATTGCTTCTCTCGTAAACTCACAAAAGGATTCTAACACCATGAAGTTAATCTCAGCAATAGCTTTAGACAGACCCCGCGAAGTCTCTACACGCTTCGGCCCGCGTCTCGTTATTGACTGCCGTAACCGTGACACAGGGGAAAAAATCACGCTATGGCGGTCCGTCGATGACGACTATTCCAAAAAATTCGTGGTTCGGGATATGCCTATCACTGTGTCGGTTGACAGTAAAGGAAAATTTAACTTGATCGAGAACCCAGAACACTTAAAGCTAGGTCAACCGTTACCCGCCGAATCGGTGCCAGTGAAAGCAGTACACAACTACGATCACAAAATCACTCAAAACAGCGAGAAATCAAGCGAAAAACATAGCGAAACTTTTACCACGGACGAAAAACGGGCGATTGCAAGCTATATCGGGGACATGGCTGATCTATTCAATTTTTGCTTAAAAACCGTTGATCAACGGGTTGAAAACATTACCCCGGATGATCGCCGGCAAGTCGCGACAAGCTTATTTATCGCTACTCAAAAACGATTCAATATCTAAAAACAATCGGGGGGAATATCCCCCCTTATTAGGAGACAAAACAATGAAGGAATTTACAGCAAGTTTACCCCTCACAATTGAGGTCATTATCAAGGCTAAAAATCGAAAAGAAGCTATCTCTTTTCTCGATGATTTATATGCTCAAATCAGCATCGAAAACGATGGGAACCGAGACATAGAGATAGTTAGCGACAATCTGGGATTAATCGAAAATAATTGGGAGATAGAGGATTAATTATCAGTTATCAGTTATCAGTTATCAGTAAAAAACAATATTTAGGAGTAGTAAAATGACCACAAAAGCCGAGTATAGAGAGCGTTTCGAGTCTCACCCTCGCCCTAATCAGGAGACTCAAAAAGTGATTAATTATTTTGGAAATGACGACAAATATTGGTATATTAATTCATTCGATTGTAAATCTTTTCTAGGACAAGCCGCGCATTTTATGGGTGATATTGCCATAGAGGAAAATGGGAATTTAGAAGCAATTCTAGCCAAAACTAGAGAAGTATTGGAGCCTTTATGTCCCCCTAATTTAGCCGATTTTGATAGCGTTGATTGGGAGTATGTGGGGTTAGATTATTTGTGGGGTGAGTTATTCGACTTTATCAATGAGAGAGATTAATCAAGATTTTATCTTGATTCTTTTGAGGATTAATCCTTATCCCAATAAGCGAGAATTAATAGGAGAATCTGAGAATTTACCTCTTAATAGAGGATTACCAAATTAAGATTATGAACTAAAAGCCTTACTGCGATTGGGTTTACCTTTTATATAAGTAAAACTTATCTAAAGGTTAAGCAAGTCTTATATAAAAGATAGTACAGATTAGATTTTAGGTGCTACATTAATAGCAGAAATTAGGAGATGATAGAAGATGCCGCGAAGAGTAGATGATGTAATGCGATCGCTGAATATCCGATTCCCGTCGGACATGAGAAATCAAATCAAGACTCGCGCCAAAAATCGCGGCGAAAGCGAGGCCGTGATCATTCGCGAATTGATCACAAAATCCCTAGAGTCGGCAGCATAAAAACAACCGCCCCTAGCTTCGCAGGCTATGGGGCGGCACAAAATTCTAATCATATTATGAATAACCATAACACTAATAGAAGCCTTAAGTCAAGGATTTCCCTGAAAATCCCCAAAAATCAGGGAAAAACAGTACAAACGAACCAATCTAGAGCGACCGTGGCAACCCTGAACGGAGGTCGCTATGAGTAATCCTCACCATCTGATATTGCTTGAGAATGTTCTCAAGGAAGCTAAAGAAATCTTTAGCGAACGCGAATTAATCGCCCTAACAGCGACACATATCGCTGAATATTGCCAGAATAGGCAAGAAAAGCGAGAAGCTTATAGAATCGCGGCAAAAATCATTAAATGCGATGCTAAACACCTAAAAGCTATCTGCCAGAAGCTTGATGAGATTCAATCCCAGATAAATCTTAATTTTGATGGGGGTGTGGAATGATTAAAGCTTCCCACTTCCAAGAATGGCGATCGAGCGCGGTTGACGATGAGATTATCCGGCTCAACGTGCAATCCCTAGAAAGGGATGAGTCCCTAGAGCGCCTAACAGAGAATGCTATCGAAAAAATCGGGTCCGAACAAAAAACACCCCATAGCTACCAATACCAAACCTCACCCGTGGCTAGAATCCTCGATCGGTACAAGGATATGTCCGGTGAGGGTTGGTGGGCCAGTGGGATAAATATACTCACCGGGGAAGATTCTGATTGGGGATGCTTTAAGCCCGATAAGCCGCGAATTTCTAAGGAAAAGGGCAAAGCGATTAAATATGAGCATCCAGCAAAATGCCCTACAGAAATCTTCGCTCTCAGAGTGCCAGATCATATCTGGCAAAAAATAGGGGAAAAGCATGGAATAGCACCTTATTGTCCGCTGCCTATGGGGAACCCCAGCACACCCCCTCTAATATCTAATTTAGGGAATACCCCGGGTGTGTCATTTTGGCAGTGGGTGCTAGAGAATCCCTCGATCGCCCTCCTAATCACGGAAGGTGCGAAAAAAGCGGGGGCCTTGCTGAGTGCCGGCTATTTAGCGATAGCCCTGCCGGGCATTTACAATGGCTACCGACAAGAAAAGGATTCAATGGGGAATGTGATAGGGCTGCCCTATTTAATCCCCCAATTAGAGCCATTTAGCGAGGGAGGCCGGGAGGTCGTTTTCGCGTTCGACTGTGACGAAAAACCGAAAACAATTAAAAATGTCAGGACTGCGATCGAGCGCACCGGGAAGCTTCTTACCCAGAAAGGCTGCAAAGTGTCGGTTGTTTCATGGTTTCACATGAAAGAAATAGCCGAAAGTATTAAAAAAATTGATACTAGCAATCTTTTTGATTTTGCCCGCGATGATTTCGGGGATGATTTTTTCGCTCCCTTGAATGAATTCCTAAATAAACCAGAATTATTCGCATGGAAGGGAGTAGATGATTTTATCGCTTCTCAGGGTGTGGGGGCATTCGATCGAGTCTATCGGGAAAGAATTTCTTTAGATGAGTACAAAATAGCCAATTTTTCGGCTATAACACCCGATTTAACAATTAATGAAAGATATATCTCTCAATCTCTTAATCCCCCTGAGAGTGCCAAAATTGTAGCGATTAAAGCGCCCAAAGGAACCGGCAAAACCGAATGGGTAGCATCAAAAATTAAAGAGGCTAAATCGCGGGGTCAAAAGGTTTTAATAATTACCCATAGAGTGCAATTGGGCCGCGAATTATCACGCCGTTTTGGGGTGAATTATCGAAGTGAATTGGTAAATAATGAAGATGGTAGCCTATTAGGATACTGCCTATGTGTCGATAGCTTGCACGGGAAAGCTAATCCTAGATTTAATCCTAATGATTGGGAGAATACGATAATAATCATAGATGAGTGTGAGCAGGTTTTTTGGCATTTAATCAATTCGCCTACCTGCCAAAAAAATCGAGTAAAAATCATTGACGCTTTTGGAGAATTACTCAAAACTGCAATTGCTACAGGGGGAAAAATCTATCTATCCGATGCTGATTTAAGCATGAATGCTATCGGCTATGTGCAATCAAAGATAGGCTATCGGGTTGAGAGTTTCATCATCGAAAATACATATAAGCCCTATAAAAAAAGGGATTTAATCCTTTTTGATAGCCCTGCTGCTGTAATTGAAAAAGCCGAAAAAATGGCATCTATGGGGGACAAAATCATCATCCACACGGACGGACAAAAACACCAATCAAATTGGGGAAGTCGTACCCTAGAGTTAAAAATTAAGAAAAAATATCCTAACCTAAAAATACTCAGAATTGATAGCGAGAGTGTGGTCGATCCTTCCCATGCTGCTTACGGTTGTATGGGTAACATCAACGAGATTTTACCTCAATATGATATAGTGATTTGTAGTCCCGTAATTGAGACGGGGATAAGCATAGATGTTAAGCATTTTGACGCTGTTTTCGCTATATCTCACGGTGTCCAGACCGTCGATGGATTTTCCCAGACATTAGAGCGGGTAAGGTCTGACGTGCCGCGCTATGCCTATATTAAGGAATTTTCTCCTAATAAGATAGGGAACGGATCGACCGACCTAAAACAACTATTAGCAGGGGAACATTTTCGAGATAAATACACGATTAAATCCTTATTATCTCTAGGATTAAAAGAAATCCCAGAATTTACTTATCTAGAAGGGGATGAGAAATATTCTCCTAGTCTATCTCTTTGGGCGAAAAATGCAGTTAAAATCAATCTGGAGGGGAAAAAATATCAAGATGCTGTACTTAAAAAACTGAAAAAAGAAGGCATCTATGATATTAGTTGGGCATCGGATCAGGATGATGATGCTATTGAAGCAATTAAGCAAGAAGTTAAGCAAGCGAAAAACGAGAATTATTCAGAGCATAAGCAGGCTGTTTTGGATGCTGAAACCATAACTAACGCTGAGTTTTCAGCCCTAGAAGAAAAGGAAAAACGAGCGATAACGGAAAAGGAAAGAAATCAATTAAAGCGCGCTAAGATTGAGAGAATTTACGGGATTAATCTAACCGATGACCTGATCACCAAACATGACGACGGCTGGCTCCCACAAATCAGACTACACTACTTTTTAACTGTGGGGAATGACTTTTTAGTTGATCGAGACAAGAAAAAGCTTGATGACTCGCTAGAAAATGGTGGGGGGAAAATCTTTAAGCCCGATATGAACAAAACACTATTATCGGCAAAAATTCAGCTATTAAAAGGGTTAAATATTGAACAATTTTTCGATACTGAAAAAGAGTTTACGGGGGATAGCCTTAATGAATGGTTAGAACGGCTTAAAAAACCTGCTTTTGTTAGTCAGATTAAATCAATTCTAGGATTTACCCTCTCCATGAGTGATACCCCCATAGCCTTCGCTCAAAGGCTACTAAGGGCATTGGGATTAAAGCTTAATTATATTGGCCAGCGACGGCGCGAGGATGGTAGCCGGTATCGTCTCTATCAGGGGTGTGATCCTTTGGGTGACGGACGGGGTGAGGTGTTCCAAGAATGGTTAAATCGAGACGAGCTTGACCATGCTAAAGATGAAGGCTATGAGACTATGGCCGCTTGATACCGGCACACCCCCCGTAATATATATATTTAATTGGAATACCCAGGGTGTGACACACCCCAAAACCCAATCAAACTTACCCAAAAGATTGAGTAAAAATCAACAAAATAAAGGATAATCCCCCTTTTATCGAGAATCCTGAGAGATTCCCACTGATACACCCAAAATAACCCCATAAAAGCTAGGCCCGGCAATTAAACGAGTTATAGGTCGTTTTTTCGCTGTAATCCCCTTTATAGGTCATTTTTGGACTTTAAAAGACGGTACGTTTTTCTCGATTTCAATTCCCCATTTTTAGGCATTTTGGGTGATATTTCTCGGAAAATCCCCATTATCTCACGATTAATCACTGTGGATGCCATTCCCACCAGCTATGGGTAAATCTGGTCAAAAATGACCAAAAATCACCAGAATTAAGGGTTTCTAATATTAAATAAGCGGTAAAATAATAATAAAAAACCAATAGGAAACCAAAAAATGACCAATCAAATTAGACCACTAAGGCGACCCAATCCCTTACCAGATAAGGTTTTCCACCTTTAGGTGGAAAATAAAGAATTAGATAAAATCCTGATAGAAGCAATGATAAAAATTGCAAGGATAGAGGGAAAAATCGTGCTAGTGACGCGGTTTAATTCTGATTCCACAGTGGTTAAACGCTAATCCTACCATATTAGGAAAATGCCCAATTTTCCCTTATATTAGGCATTTTCGAGGTGAGAAGTGTTTCAAGGCTAATTAACAGGATAGTAAAGCTTATCTCTCAGTATTAAATGCTCGCTCACCTTATCTCCCTTATCTGTGGTTGGTATTCCTTTATTGGCCCAATTTGACAAGCTTCTTTCGCTCACCTTCACTTCTTTTTGAGCGAGATACCTGTAGGCTTGGGCCGCATTCATGCCCCCACCCTCAACCGTCTCAATGGATGAGTCACTGTCAACCGTCACGGTTTCGATCGCACTTGCTACCGTCTCAATAGTTGAGATTGGTTCCACAGTCTCAACCGTTCCATCGATGGAAGCGATCGAACATTCCTTTTCTCTTTTTAATAGATATTCCATATCGTCTATCCGTTGGCTATCCTTTTGGCTATCTGTGTCTATTTCTTGAGTAGTCGTCTCTTGGCTATCCTTTTGGCTATCCAATTGAATAGCTAGGGCATTTAGCCTATGCTCAATGCTAAAGATTTTTCCCGATAATCCTTGATCGCAATCATTTAGGCGATCGTCAAAAGCTTCTATCCAATCGTTAAGCCTACCAGATAACGCGCCTATCCAATTGTCTAGTCGTTGAGTAGCTGTCTCTAATTTGTCTATCCGGTCACTGTCTATCTGATTGTCTAGTCGGTTCCCCTTGCCAGTGACTAGCGATATGTCTATCTGACCAGATAGACACTGATTAATGAAATCGTATAGAAGCGATGCTGTGTCAGTGTTTTGGCTTTTTGCCAATTGATTAAATAAGTCTCTTTTTTCCCCTTCAATCCTGATCGTGATTAATTTGTCCCTTGCCATAGTTGTCTATCCTTTTGTCTATCTATATTCATAGAATAGCCAATTGTCTAGTCACTGTCTAGTCAAGATGGACAGTTTGAGAAATGTCATACCGCTAACTGATTTTCTATTTACGGCAAACAAAACTATGATAATATTAGGTTATTAAAAAAATTAGGGTCTGGCTGGGTAGAAGATAGGCGATCATTTCAGAGTGTCAATTGATCGTGATCATGCCACAATTATTAAGCATAAAAAATGAATAAATCAGCATACAAACAAGGGTGTCTTTTCGGCAAAACCCTAACGCTGACTGATAACGAATGGGAAACCCTAAACGACCTATCAAAGGCTATATGTGGCGATTGGGAGCGGGTTTTAACCCATGATTACAGTTCCATACTGCCAGAAAAGTATCAAGAAACCGTAAGCATTGAAGCGAGTAAACACTCTAGCTATTTTGGTTTTATCGTTGGTGTCTTGGATGCTTTAGTTAGTTAAAATTATTAACTACAAAAAGACGGGTTAACCCGTCTTTTTGTTTACACCAGACTATCTAGAAGATCGCTGACTTCCTTTTGATGATCCTTTCTATTGTCGTCATAAATTAGCAGGGTGTTAAGGCTAGAGTGTCTGGAT
>NZ_JADEXY010000157.1 GCF_015206885.1 Microcystis aeruginosa LEGE 91341
TTATGAATTATGAATTATGAATTATGAATTATGAATTATGAATTATGAATTATGAATTATGAATTATGAATTATGAATTATGAATTATGAATTATGAATTATGAATTATGAATTATGAATTATGAATTATAACTGATATAGGAAAGATCGGGGTGGTTAGGACAATCAATCGCTGAAACCCTTGACCGATAAGAGTTTGAAAATTGAAAGCGTCCTAAATAACCCATTTTTTGCTATAACTGACGGCTAACCTTACTTAATTTAACTTCAGATCAAGAGCGATGGGACATTCCACTTTCGTTCCCCCTAAACCGCAGTAACCGCCGGGATTTTTCGCTAAATACTGCTGATGATAACCTTCAGCATAATAAAATTCAGGTGCGTCGATAATTTCCGTGGTAATTTGACCATGGCCCTCTTTATTGAGAGCTTCTTGATAGATCGATCGAGATTTTTCCGCTAATTGCTTTTGCTGGGGATTATAGGTATAGATACCCGATCGATACTGAGTTCCCGTATCATTACCCTGACGCATTCCTTGGGTGGGATTATGACTTTCCCAGAAAACCTTTAACAGTTGTTCGTAGGAAATCACCCTGGGATCATAGACCACTAAGACCACTTCATTATGCCCAGTCATGCCGGTACACACTTCCTGATAGGTGGGATTGGGGGTGATACCAGCCGCATAACCCACGGCCGTAGTGTAAACTCCTTCTAATTGCCAAAATTTCCGCTCTGCTCCCCAAAAACAGCCTAAACCGAATATTGCGCTTTCCATACCAGCAGGAAAGGGGGGCTGCAAAGGATGACCGTTAACGTAGTGGCTGCTAGGTACGGGCATTTTTTCCGATCGCCCGGGTAGTGCTTCCCTTACTGTAGGCAAAGTTAATTTTTTTCCGAATCCGAATAACACCATAATAGACCTCTTGTAAAAATCAAAAATTGTTGTTAGGGCTAGGAGTCAGTAGCCAGTAGTCAGTAGTCAGGAGAATTAAGAATGAATAACAATCAATTAAATGCTCTATTTACAGATTTTATGCAATTTAATCCTTATCTTTCTCATTTTTGAACTCTCAAAAATTAATTATGCCAGAACTCTACTGATTATTGATTACTGTTCACTGAAAAAAAGCCGCCGCTGCCCATCAAAATTAACCGAAGTGAGGCATAAGAGTCAAAACTCCCAAGTCTAAATCTTTACTATCGATCGATTTTGCCTCATAGAGGGCTAACATATCGTTTAATTGGGGATTGCCGCAGGAGGAACCGGTTACGCCCATGGCAATAATCAAACCACAATAACCCTCGGTATTTTTGATGCGTTTTTGCCAATTGCGGCGAGCATTACGGTGGTCGGGATCATCTTGCTCGAATTCTCCAAATAGATAAAGATCACCGTTAGCCATTTTCAGAATCCCCAGATCATAACGGGTATCTTCTAAGGGATCTTCGCCGGGGTTAAAACCAATGGCCGCCAAACCGCCAGCTTGTTCGATTTTTTCGATAATTTCCTTGGCTTTCGGTCGGGAGGTCTGGATCATCACCACGGGGAAACCCTCTCCTTTTGTCGGTACGGATTGGGGTTGATAATGGATTTTTGGACGACTGCGAATTTTATCTAATAATTGCCAGGGAACCATTCCCAGACTCAGATGTGCATTATCAGGGACTAGATTTTCCTTGAGTACGGATTCTTCTTCCTCATCATCCTCATCATCGTCGTCCTCCTCCTCTAAAAGTTGCATAAATTCCGCACATAGATCGGGCATCGTGGCCACCGTCACGGCCACGGTTTCCCCTTTTGCTTGTTCGGGATCGAGGGGAATGCGAAAACGACGCTGTAATTCTCCGATCGGTTCTTCGGATAAAGCGGATTGATTGCCTTTAAAAAAGCGCAACAGAGCTATTAAAGCCAAATATACCGTGACTGCTTCTTCTTCATCCAAATAGGGGCGAATACCTTCGTAGGGATGCACGCTGCCGAAAACTGGATGGATTTGGGAGGGGGCAGCCGAGGCCAGATCGTAGTCATCCTCATCATCGTCCTCATCATCATCGGCCAATTCGTAGCTTAAAAACCAGCAATCTTGGGAAAGAAAGGCTTTTTCTAATCTTTCCATCGATTTTTCTTCTAAAGCGGCCTGCCGGAATTGTTTGAGGGATGCTAGAGAACGATAGAGAATGACTCCGTATTCCCGACCGAGCATTCCCATGATACAGGCGTAAAGATGCGGGAAATCGGGGCGATCAATCTTAATTTCCAAAATATCGTAATCAGCCAAACAGGACCAGGGTTCAGCTTTCCAAATTTCGTGAGCAGTTTTCACTAAAGCGGACTGCCAAGCGGGGGGAATTGCCGGGGGACGATTATTTTGGAATTCGTCGAATCCACGAAAGAGATCATCGATCAGGGGCAAACTGGGGACATAATCGATGGTGATATCGAGATCTTGTAGTACCCCGCGCAGAAAAAACTGTGTTTCTCGATCGCGGACGATAATTTTTTTCGGTCTCGCTGGCCGGGCGGGATTTTGCGGTGTTTCGATGGCGCGGATTAAGGTTCTCACCATGGCCTCGGGCCCAGTTTCGGGGGAAACTACTTCCATAGCGCGTACACAGCCCTCGCTACCATCCACCCAGATCACACACTCGCCGCCGCTTTCTTGATTTGGTTCTAGGGTGGCCCGGGGCATTCTCTCGGATAAGGATAAAGCACGACGATCTCCTTCCCAAACACTGGGAATTTGTGGGATTTTTTTGAGGCGGCTTTGGGTTGTCCGGGGCAGAAGATTCATCGGGAAATTTAGGGGTAGCTGTGTTAGGATTTTAACCTTTTCTTTTCAAGGATTCCATAAGATTATTCTATCGATTTAGTCGATAACCTGATAGATAAACCGGAAACCTGACCAAGTTCCCAGATCAAAGGCGTATTCATCAATGACACTGCCAGAACTATCCATTTTTAGACCTAAATCCAATTTTAGATCGCTCCAGAAAGCTCTGGCTATTTCTAGGGGGTTAGTCAGGGTGAGCAGTTGGCTGGCTTCTCCTTTGATGCTTTGAGTGGCATTGAGAAGGGTCAAGGTGTTCGGGAAAGGATGGCGACTGAGGATCAGTATATTCTCTCTGATGCCCTTGGGTTGACTAATTTTCCAATGCCCTAGGGTTGAATTGGGGATGGTGGCCTTGGTTTTGGCCGCCACGACAAAGGGGGCTAATGGCCTGGAATTGCTGAAATTATCGGGGTTTTCTGAATGGGAACAGTATAAAAGCGGTTGGCGATCGCTGTTGAGGACAAGGATCATTGCGTAGAGGGGTTGTTCTTCTTGATTCTCGATTTGATAGCGAATTTCTGTCCCAACGGGCAGAATTAAGTCATTTTTAGCGGTATTATTCCCCTTGCTACCCGCAATTTTTTGGGTTTGTACCGTGGAGATATAGGTTTGATCGAGGCTTTCCAGGGTGACAATGACGGCTAAACCGGAGGATTCTTGATTGATCAACAAGTGCCACAATTTGCAGGCCAGCAGGGTTTCTAGTTGCGATTGCAGTCGTTTGATCCCCGATTTAATTGCTTCGTTGGCCGCACCTAAACTACCGATAATTAGGGAGCCATTGGCAGATAATAACTGATAATTGCCAGTTTCTTCGCTACCAACTCGACTTAAGAGACAATCTACCGTTTGTTCGCCAATGTTAACCACGGCGGCCACATCGGGCAAACCGGCAAAGGTACTGGTGGCATCTACCCGTTCAATTCGGGTTAAGTTACTATCCAAACCGACGATTAAGCCGATTTGACTCGGAAAAACCCGCAATTTTTCCTGTAGAATCTGTCCAGTTTTGAGGGAAGCAGCCGGGGATAATAATTGCGCTTTCGCTTTTAAACCCTGACGGGAGAGAATTTGTAGGCTAATTTCCTCCCCAGTCGCCTCAATAAAGCTCAAACAGGAGTTAATTCCGTAATTTTCTACGATTTCTAAGGGCAGGCCGACCAGATTGACTTCTAGGGTGCGTTCATCAATAAGATTTGTAACAATTGCTGCGCCCCCCCTTGACTTTTCTGGCTGTATATGATAAGGCGGCGCAGAATTATTTTTTTGATTACTGGTTAGGATTGCTGGTTGCTGTTGTTCACTGCTGTGACTAGCGACGAGATTACGGAGATGGGGAAAAGCGATCGCAATTGTCGGACTGGGGCAAGCTTGCCAGAGATACTGGGTGAGATCATAGGTGAATAAGCCAGCATTGGGGCTATTACCGCTCAATTCCAGGGCGATTTGCTCCGGTTTAGCGGCAGCCAGAATAACGCCGTTACTAGGCTTATTTTTGAGGTTAAAACGGGTTTTAATATCGGCAGCGAAAGTTAACTCGGCGGGGTTAAGATCAGTCAGGCTTTCGGGATAGGAACGAACGCGAAGATTACCGAGATAGGGCTGAGGTTGGGGGAGATGACTACTATCAAAAACCAAGCTAAACTTATCCGTAGCTAGACAGCGAGCCATCAGCAGGATATTTTCCTTAAGTAAAGCATTTTCTGCCCCATCAGCAGTAATAAAAACCTCTTTTCTGGCCCCAACACTGCCATAACCGCTAAAGTGAAAAATGACCACATCCCCTGCCTTGGCTTGGGCGATCAGGTGTTCTAAAAAAGCCGCTTCGATCGCTTCTCCACTGGCTTTTTGTCCCGTTAAAGTCACTATATCAGCATCCTGAAAACCAAAACGATAACGGAGAAGGTCTTTTTGTAACTCCACATCGGTAAGACAACCGGGCAGCGGCGGAATATTCGCCCCATACTGGTCGATACCGACTAAAAGAGCCAATTTTCGGGGATTAGGGGCGGCGAGAGCAGCCAAATGACGGTTAAGGGTTCCTTGACTAATGGCCAAAGTCAGCAACCCCCAACCTGTCTGCTGGATCAATTCTCGCCTAGTTATGTTCATGATCCTTGCATAGCCCGGATTAATTCGGCAGCCACTTCTGGACGGGAAAATTCTGGAGGTGGTAATTCTCCTTTACGCAGCAGTTCCCGGACTTTCGTTCCCGAAAGGTGGATTCTTTCTTCTGGTAAACTGGGGCTAGTTTTGGTGGTTGCCATTCCCGAAGTGCGGGTACAGTAGAAAGCGTGTTCAAACTTCATCGGCACGATTCCCAATTCCCCCGGCTCGAACTCATCAAAGATATACTGGGCATCGTAGGTTCCGTAGTAGTCGCCGACTCCAGCATGGTCACGACCGACGATAAAATGGGTACAACCGTAGTTTTTACGGATAATAGCGTGGAAAATTGCTTCCCGGGGGCCTGCATAACGCATAGCTGAGGGGTTGATAGCCAGAATAACGCGATCTTGGGGGAAGTATTTATCCATCATGATCTCATAGCAACGCATCCGCACATCGGCCGGCACATCATCGCTTTTGGTAGCGCCGACAAGGGGATGCAAGAATAAACCATCTACCACTTCTAGGGCGCATTTTTGAATGTATTCGTGGGCCCGGTGGATGGGGTTACGGGTTTGGAAACCGACAATCGTTTTCCAAGCTTTTTCGTGGAACATCTTGCGCGATTGCAGAGGATCGATCTGATATTTGGGAAACTGAGGATGAGGATCGCGCTGAAGTAACCATATTGGACCTGCGAGGTTAATTTCTCCCTGTTCATAGAGGACTTTTACCCCGGGGTGTTTCTGGTCGTCGGTACGATAGACGTTAACTGCTTCGTGGGCCTTATTATAACGGTATTTTTGGGTTAGTTCCAGGACTCCGACAAAGTTGCCTTCGCTGTCATCTAAACGAATCCAGTTGCCTTCTTTAAGGGGATCCGCCACTGCTTCGCTAACGGAAAGAGTCACGGGAATTGCCCAGGGTAAACCATTGATTAGACGCATATCATCGACGACTTTTTCGTAGTCGTCCTGTTCCATAAAGCCTTTGAGGGGACTGAAACCACCAATAGCAATCATAACTAAATCCGAGAGCGATCGTTCATCTAGGGAAACTCGCGGTAGTTTTTCAGCTAGGGCCAGAAATTCGGCTTTTTCGGCAGCGGTAGCAATACGATTGATTAATTGCCCACCGTGGGGCGCGATTCCTTCGGTCAGTACAGTCATAAAAATTTCTTTACATTGTCACGGTTGATCCTATCAGAAGTTGGTTAAAGCTCTATGGGATTCCAATAAAAAGGCTTGTACTGAAACAGTACAAGCTCTTACTTTAGATTGACAAATTTAGATATTAGGCAATCACACTGAAGTTGCTTTGGTTGACTGTGGCCAAATTGGTAAAGGTGGAACTTAAGGTGGCCAGAAGGTTAGCATCTGTACCGAATAGGGCGGTATTAAGAGCATTACTGGTGTACCATACGTCCACCCCTGCAGCCGTGCCAACACTCAAAATTGCTGCATTAGAGGAGGCCCCAGGAGAAAAGGGACCAGGAGAAAAGGCGGCAGCGGCGGCGGCAGCCAGGGAGTTACCTTCACCGTAGCGACGAGCGGAGAGGCTACCGCGAGATAATCCTGCAAAACCAGAAGATCTTAACTGAATTCGATCAATAGAGATAAAATCAGTAATCAAATCTACTCCTTCAAAAGGCGAATTGTAGATGTAAGTGTTAGTCCCTGTTCCCCCAGTGAGAGTATCTGCCCCAGCACCACCCACGAGAGTATCGTTACCGCCACCAGCGCTGATCACATCATCCCCGCCACTACCGTTGAGAACGTTGGCTTGAAAATCGCCAGTAATTGTATCATTGCCGCTAGTCCCGATGACATCATCGAAATTGAGAAAAGTCCGATTGATGGTAGGAAACGGACCAAAAACAGAAGCCGCACCCGTGGAGAGATTGATAGAAAGGGAAGCTCCCAAGGAAGCAGTGCTGGAATCAATAGTGTTACCGCCCACCAGGGGATCGGCAATAATCGTCTCCATACTGATCGTATCATCGACCCCAGCAAGCCTTTTCTCAACGATTCCCGTCGGTTTGACAGTAATCGCTCTTCCTAATCCCCGATAGTCGGCGGTATCACTGCCTGTTCCCCCCTCAAGGGTATCGTTTCCTCTCGTGCCGAAAAAGGTGTCATTGCCTCCATTTCCTCGCAAAAGATTATTTTGACTATCACCTTTTATGAAGTCATCTTGATTAGTTCCCGATACATCATCGAAGTTGTTAACAGTAAAGTTTAAAGCACCGAGAAGAGGAACATTTCTGACGATTAAACGGGAGATACTGAGATCAACCTCGATAAATGAGGGAGCAGCGGCTGTGGAAGCATCGATTAAATTATTACTAGCAGAAGCATTGGCAATAATTTTTTCCACAGAAGTCAGTTGATCAGTGCCGAGACTACCTTTCAAGATTCCGCCGGTAGGCAAAATAGTAATACTCTGTGGAGCGGAAGGAGAGTTGCGAAGATTGCTGTAGTCGGCAGTGTCAAAACCACTGCCACCATTGAATATGTCGTTGCCGCTACTACCGATAAAAGTATCGTCAAAACTGGTCCCGACAAAGTTGTCGTCAAGTATAGTTCCACGAAAAATTGCCATTAGTTACAAACCTCCGATTTAGTCTTTTCAAGAAAATATAGAGCCAATAGTTATAAACATTGAACAAGCTTTTAACAGCATTGTTGGTTAGGGAAAAATTTGCTGATGTTTAACCTTAGCTTTTAGGCAATATCACAACACAAGAAAACTAGCAATCAAAAGGGATACCATAAGATTCTGTTAAGTAGTTTTCTTAGTCATTAGTTAGGGGATGAGTCAAAACAACTTAGGAAAAATTCTTTCGCTTTCTCGATGAATGCTAAGAAATACTAACTTAACGTTGTGTTTTATTTCAAGGTGTTAACTTATGTTAAGTTGTGTTTCAACTGTTGTCAAATTCTATATAAAGTTTAAATAAGCGGTTTATCGGGAGAAAATTGTTGAACTCGGTTTTTATGTCCAGAATCGTACTTGTAACTGCTAATATCGTTGATTACCATTAGCAAGTATGCTGCCGCTGCGCCTAAATCGGTCATATCCCCAGAAAATCGCCAATTTATCGCCTATCTACAATCATGCCTACGGGTACTCGATCGCCAGTCGAAAACGGTGACAGAAAACAAAGCGATCCCTATTTCCTCTTATCCCACGGCGGCTGTGCCACCACCACCCCCAACTAATTTACCTGCTAATATTCTCAGGGCGATCGAGCGTATCTATGTTCCCGTCTATCCCCAAACTCCCCCAACTCTTAATCAAGGGGTTGGGACTAGCGATGATTTTCCAGTTGGAACCGTTTACAATAAGATTTGTAAAAATTTATAAATAATTATGAGCGAAAAAGTTGTTCTGATTGTCGGTGCTACGGGGGGGATCGGTGCCGCTTTAGCGCGTAAACTAGCTGTTAATGGTCATAAGCTCGTATTAGCGGCCAGAAATGCCGATAATTTATCTAATTTAGCTGGTGAGTTGTCTTGTCCCTCGTTAATTGTGCCGACGGATATCACCAATCCCACTCAGGTGGAAACTTTGATGGCCAAAATTGTCTCCCATTACGGCCGGTTGGATGTGTTGGTTAATGCGGCTGGAGCCGGTGTGATGAAACAATATAATAAAATCACGCCGGAAGATTTAGATAAAATGCTCGACCTCAATCTGAAGGGGAGTTTTTATACCTGTCAGGCTGCGGCTAATGTGATGAAGGAAAATAAGGCCGGTCATATCTGTAATGTGGTGGGAATTTTGGGTAAGCATTCTATGGCTATGGCTGCCGCTTATTGTGCTTCTAAGTACGGGGTGGTGGGTTTTAGTAAATGTTTGGCCGATGAGTTAAAACGCTATGGTATTAAAATGACTTTATTCTATTTTGGTGGTGTCGATACTCCTTTTTGGGATCAGGTGAGCTTAAAAGTTGATCGCAATAAAATGTTAACCGCTCAAACCGCCGCCGATGCTATCTATTTTGCCATGAATGCTGAACCCCAAGCTGTCCCCATGGAAATTAATATTCAACCCGATAGTCATCTCTTTTTTTAGTCCTCAGGAGTCAGGAGTCAGGAGATAGGGTTTTAGGGTTTTAGGGTGTTGGGGTTTTAGTTTAAATTCCCCCAATACCCCACTACTCCACTTCCCCATTCCCCACTTCATAAT
>NZ_JADEXY010000158.1 GCF_015206885.1 Microcystis aeruginosa LEGE 91341
CCCCCCTTATCAAGGGGGATCCCCCCGCCTATCGGCACCCCCCTTATCAAGGGGGGCAGGGGGGATCAAAGGCAAAATTTATCTTCTATTTAATTGGAACTACTTACTTAGCAATAATTAACAATGGCTAACCCACAATTATCTTTATCTCCCAGTCAACCCCTGAAAAAAGTTTCTATTCCTTGGGTAATTACCATTAGTTATCTAGTGGTTTTGTTGGTTTTACCGGCAGCGGCACTATTTGCTAAATCCCTAACCCTTGGTTTTGCCGAATTTTGGCGCATTGCCACTTTACCGATTTCTTTATCCGCTTACCAAGTCACTTTTTTTACTTCCTTAATTGCCGGATTAATTGACGGAGTTTTTGGCACTATTATCGCTTGGGTGTTAGTGCGGTATCGATTCCCGGGTAAAAAAATTGTCGATGCTTGCGTGGATTTGCCCTTTGCTTTACCCACTTCTGTTGCTGGTTTAGTCCTCGCCACAGTTTACAGTGATAAAGGTTGGATCGGTCAATTTTTTGCCCCCTTTGGCATTAAGATATCTTTTACCATTTTAGGGGTTTTTGTGGCGATGTTATTTATCGCTTTACCCTTCATTGTCCGCACCCTACAGCCGGTTTTACAGGAAATGGAAAAAGAAGTAGAAGAAGCAGCTTTATCCCTCGGTGCTTCCTCTTGGCAAATCTTTTGGCGAGTTATTTTTCCCACAATACTACCCGCCATTTTAACAGGAGTTGCCCTCGGTTTTGCCAGAGCGATCGGTGAATATGGTTCTGTAGTTATTATCTCCTCTAATATTCCCTTTAAGGATTTAATTGCCCCAGTTTTAATCTTCCAAAGACTAGAGGAATATGATTACACGGGGGCGACAGTAATCGGCATGGTTTTATTGCTGGTTTCCCTAGGAATGTTAGTAGTAATTAATTTCCTGCAACAATGGGGGCAAAAATACAGAGTTAAGTAAAGAGTAAAAAACCTTAGAGTATGACTGGAGACAGATCAAAAATGCAGAATCCAAAAGCCTTAACTAAAACGAAAGAATGGGATTACAAACCCCTACTGATTATCATTGCCCTTGTTTATCTGGCACTGTTATTATTTATTCCAGCAGCGGCAGTATTTTACTATGCTTTTCGCAATGGATTCCAAGCTTTTTTAGAAGCGGCGGGAACCTCTGACTTTATCGAAGCGGTAAGATTAACAGTAATTATTGCCCTAATTACTGTACCCTTAAACACAATTTTCGGACTTTGTGCAGCTTGGGTAATTGCTCGCAATCAATTTCGTGGCAAAACGTTATTAATTAGTTTAATTGACTTACCTTTTGCCGTTTCTCCTGTGGTAGCGGGTTTAATGATTGTACTGCTCTATGGGCGCAATGGTTGGTTAGGTTCTTTTCTAGAATTTTTCGATATAAAAATACTTTTTGCTTTACCCGGAATGGTATTAGCAACTATATTTGTTACTATGCCTTTTGTCGCTAGAGAAGTTATCCCAGTCTTAGAAGAAATTGGCTTGGAACAAGAGGAAGCGGGGCGCACTTTGGGGGCAAATGATTGGCAGATTTTCTGGCGCGTAACTTTACCTAATATTCGTTGGGGATTGATGTACGGAGTGCTGTTAACTAATGCCCGGGCGATGGGAGAATTTGGGGCGGTTTCTGTGGTTTCTGGCAGTATTTTAGGGAGAACTGCAACCCTGCCAATTTTCGTAGAACAGGCTTATAAAAATTATCTTACTCCTGCCGCTTTTAGTGCGGCGGCTATTCTCGCCTTACTAGCGGGAGTTACTTTAATTATCAAAGAAATTCTCGAACGTAAAACCGCCCACAAAATTCACACCACTTAACTACAATTAACCTAAAATATGAGTATTACCATCCACCAAGTTTCCAAACGTTTTGGCAATTTTCAAGCCTTAGATAATATAAGTTTAACCATTCCTGAAGGTAAATTAGTCGCCCTTCTTGGACCATCGGGATCGGGAAAATCTACCTTATTACGTTCGATTGCGGGATTAGAAACTCCCGACAGTGGCGCAATTATCATTAACGGACAAGATACCACTCATGTGGATCCTAGACGGAGAAACATCGGCTTTGTTTTTCAACATTATGCCCTATTTAAACATTTAACTGTCCGTCAAAATATTGCTTTTGGTCTAGAAATTCGCCAGCAAAAATCGCCAGTAATTAAGAAAAAAGTTGAGGAATTATTAGAATTAATTCAATTGCAGGGATTAGGCGATCGCTATCCCGCCCAATTATCGGGAGGACAACGGCAGCGAGTAGCTTTAGCCCGCGCTTTAGCCATTCAACCGAATGTATTATTATTGGATGAACCCTTTGGGGCTTTAGATGCAAAAGTTAGAAAAGAATTAAGGGTATGGCTGAGAAATTTACACGAAGAAGTTCACGTTACCAGTGTTTTTGTTACCCACGATCAAGAGGAAGCAATGGAAGTAGCTGATACGATTGTCGTGATGAATCATGGTAAAATTGAACAGGTGGGTTCTCCCGCCGAAATTTATGATCATCCAGCTACACCTTTTGTGATGCAATTTATTGGGGAAGTGAATATCTTACCCAGTTTAGCAGGATTAGGAAATGGACATCATCTGGGGGATAATTCCACCGTTTTTATCCGTCCCCACGACCTGGAAATTATGCCCAATCAAGATGGGTTGAATAGTTGGGCAGTGGTAAAAAGAGTTATTCATTTAGGCTGGGAAATACAGGTAGAATTAATGTTAGCCGATCGGGAAATGGTGGTAGCTTATCTCAATCGTGAGGAGTACAAGCAATTACAGTTACAACCAGAACAAACGGTACATTTAAAACCGAGAAAAGCGACTTTACTCACTGATTTTGACAATAAAAGTGAGAAAGTTATCGATTACTCAATTTAAAAACTTTATTTGTATGACAGCTTTTCTCATCAAGATGAAGTTTAACCAGCGGTTCATCGACTAGGGAAGAGGCTCTTCTGGTTTCTGTGTGGAAACGAGATCTATACTGATAGTTTCTTCGACAAAATAGTCCTAAAAGTGTTGCCCGATAAGCATTTCACGATTCCATAAGCAAAAATTATCACACAAAGTCGAGAAGAGCCGGGAAGACAATCTCTCGGCTGGCTGTAATACTAAATCCGTTGAGTAACGCACAGAAAACGGGTTTCTCGGAGAAACCCGTTTTCTACTCATGCAAAAGGCAAAAAGGGGAATAAATAATCAGTCTTTAATAACCAGATTTAGTATAATTCTGGCGAAAGCGTTTGTCAAGGATTGAGATAGCCCTATGTTTGTTGTGGGAAAAGGGTTTTATCAGTTATGCAGGGCTGCTTTGTAAGTAGCCAGTTGCGGTTTCACATCCCATTTAACAACTTTTGAGTCAAGACCTAATTTAGCGGCGTGATTGCTCTAAAATAAGGTCATCGCCCAATCAGTATATAGCAATGACCTTAATCGCTGTCATCGATTACGACATGGGAAATCTGCACTCTGCCTGTAAAGGATTGGAAACCGTGGGTGCAGTGCCGAAAATTACCGATTCTCCCCTGGATATCGAAAAAGCTGACGCTATTGTTTTACCCGGAGTCGGTTCTTTTGATCCTGCTGTCCGGCAAATTCGCAGCCGTCATCTCGAAAAACCGATCAAAGCGGCGATCGCTAACGGTAAACCCTTCCTCGGTATCTGTCTCGGTTTACAAATTCTCTTTGACTCATCAGAGGAAGGACAAGAGGCGGGTTTAGGGGTTATTCCGGGGACAGTGCGCCGTTTTCGCTCAGAACCGGGCATTACCATTCCCCACATGGGTTGGAATCAATTAGACTTCACCCAGCCGGATCATGCTCTTTGGCAGGGATTACCCCCGCACCCTCACGTCTATTTTGTCCATTCCTATTATGTCGATCCCCTTGATAGTCATCTAACTGCCGCCACCGTCACCCACGGCAGTCAAACGGTGACGGCAGCGATCGCTTGTGAGCGTTTGGTGGCGGTGCAGTTTCACCCGGAAAAATCCTCCACTAATGGCTTAAAAATTCTGGCTAACTTTGTTGAACAGGTGCAAAAATTAGCTTTAGTCTCCTAAATAAGCCTTTAAAACCCGCTCATTTTTTTGGATTTCGCTGGGAATGCCATCGGCTAAATTTGTCCCTTCTGCTAATACCCAAACGTGGTGACAAAGGGACATAATCACATCCATATTATGCTCGATAATTAAAAAGGTAATTCCCTGACGATTCCACTCAATAATATGGTCGCTGATTTGGCCGATTAAAGTGGGATTAACTCCGGCGGCTGGTTCATCTAATAAAATTAATTTTGGCTCGGTCATTAGCGCTCGGCCAATCTCTAATAATTTACGCTGTCCTCCCGATAAAGCTCCCGCATAATCGTGCGCTTTTTCCCTCAGACCGATCGAATCTAATATCTCCAAAGCTTTGGCCCGATTTTCCTGTTCCTGTAGGCGAATTTTTGCCCCCTGAAACCAGACTTTGAGAAAATTTTCTCCCGTTTGCCCCGGACTAGCTAAGAGCATATTTTCTAACACCGTTAATCGAGATAATACCCTGGCTACTTGAAAAGTTCTCACACATCCTTTCAAAGCAATTTGATAAGAAGGCAGCTGATGAATTGGCTGACCATCAAGAAAAACTTCCCCTTTATCTGGGCGAATAAAATTAGATAAAAGGTTAAAAAGTGTGGTTTTGCCGGCTCCATTGGGACCGATTAACCCGGTGATGCTGCCCTGCGGCACATCCAAATAAGCATTATTGACGGCACGAATGCCTCCAAAACTTTTCGATAATCCTTTAGCAGAAAGTAACATATATGAATTATGAATTATGAATTATGAATTATGAAGTGGGAAGTGGGAAGTGGGAAGTGGGGTGTAGGGTGTAGGGTGTAGGGTGTAGGGTGTGGGGTGTGGGGAGAATAAATAAAAATAATCTCCTGACTCCTGAATACTTACTCCTGAATACTTACCCCTCAGTTAAATTTAGTTTTGTCCAACCACTTAATTATTTTCCCAAAGTTAACTCCTCTTTTTTGCCGAGTATACCCTGGGGGCGCCAGATCATTAAAACCATGAGCAGCAGACCGATAATCATAATCCGTAAAGCCCCTAATTGGCTATCATTAAAAATATCTAATTGGGGTAGAATAAAGCGAGTCAGGGAATCGTAAGCCCAGAAAATTATTGATCCTAGTAAGGTGCCGGCATTGCTACCAGAGCCACCGAGAATGATAATAATCCAAGCGTTAAAAGTCAATAACGGTTCAAAATTAGTCGGGTAAATAGTGGTTAATTGCCATGCTAAAAAAGCCCCGGCTAAACCAGCGATCGCACCCCCTAACATCAAAGATTGTAACTTATACCAAAAGACATTTTTTCCCAAAGCCCGGGGAATTTCTTCATCTTCCCGGATAGCTTTGAGGATGCGTCCCCAAGGCGATCGCAAAAGTGATTCTAAACCAGTATAAACGAGAGCGAGGAGGACTAAAACTACCACCATCAACCCGGCTTTGTAATTATAATCATTCAGAGCAATTACACCGTTTATATACAGAAAAAGCAGGATTATCGCCCCTAACAACCCCCAAAAGATTAAAGCTCTCTTTTGCGTCGGTTGATAGCTTTTGCCGCTAATTTGCCCCGCTTCTCGCCATTGTCGTTGCAGATTGCGCCCCAATTGCCAGAGAGCAAAGATAGCAAGCAGGGTAAACAGGGCAATAATTAATAATTTGACGGGAAAACTGGGATTTATATCCAAAGGTAGGGGATAGCGTTGTAGTCCGAAACTGCCTTTCGTTAACCAATCCTCGTTAAGCACCAGCAAACGAATTAACTCAGACACCCCGATGGTGACAATCGCTAGATAATCGGCTCTTAATCTCAGGGTGGAAAAACCGATGGCTAATCCCAACAATGCCCCTAGGATCGCCCCGACAATAGCGGCAAAAATCATCGGTACACCTTGTAAAGTCAATAAAACCGTTGCATAAGCCCCTAAAGTGGCAAAAGCAACGTGACCAAAGTTAATTAAGCCTGTAAATCCCCATTGTAGATTTAAACCGAGGGCAAAAATCGCGTAAATACCCGCCCAAATTGTCAGGGAAACTAAATAATCTGTCATGTTATGGCAATTATCTTAATAGTGAGGTACAAAGTTGTCGGTTTCGGGAGTCAGGAGCCAGAAGTCAGGAGTCAGGAGACGATGCCCAATCCAGTTATACTTCATACTTATGAGAAACGCTATAACTCAAAAATGATCTTCAAGGTAAAAAGTAAAAAAGGGGTTGGGAGTGGGGGAGCGCCGGAGTTGGGGAGAAAAAAGCTGAAAACTCACATCTGATTACTGAAAAGGCTGATAGCTAACTGCTAGTATAATATCAGTTAAAACGGCCTCTGTAGCTTGATGGACAATTGTGGCGAGCGGAGGGTGCTAGGCTATTAATAACGAAAAAACCTTGTCCTGTTAATTTCTATGCCTCTTTTGATTCTAATTGCCGATGATGACCCCGGTATCCGCCTAGCGGTCAAAGACTATTTAGAATTAGCAGGTTATAGTGTGGTAGCGGCGAGTAATGGTTTGGAAGCTTTAAATTTATTGGATACCTATCATCCCCATCTTTTGGTATCGGATATCAAAATGCCGCGTTTAGACGGTTATTCTTTGGTGACTAAGGTGCGGCAACAGCCAGAATTTAGGTTATTGCCAGTAATTTTTTTAACCGAAAGAGGGTCAACAGAGGAAAGAATTCGCGGTTATCAAGTGGGTTGTGATATCTATCTTCCTAAACCTTTTGAGATGGAGGAATTAAAAGCAGTTATTCGCAATCTTTTAGAGCGATCGCAAATGGTGCAAAGTGAACGTCAATATCAGAAATTAAAACCAGAAGAAAGCCCCAAAACTAGGGATGTTTTAACTTCTTCTTTACAGGACGATTTTAAGTTAACTAATCGCGAGCGGGAAGTGTTAGAACATTTAGCCCGGGGACTTTCTAACAGTGAAATTGGGCAAAAACTACATCTTAGTTCTCGCACGGTCGAGAAATATGTTAGCAGTTTACTCAGAAAAACAACTACTAACAATCGCGCCGAATTGGTTCGTTTTTCCCTCGAACATAGACTAATCGATTAGCTGAAATAAAAAACTTAAATTTTGTTTTTTACTTCCTCCAAAAGACTGCCACAGGAGTCTAAAAGTAGCTCGATTACGCGGTCAAAACCTTCACGGCCACCGTAGTAGGGATCGGGAACTTCTTTTTCTGGGTGATAACGAGCATAGTCACACATTAACTTGATCTTTTCTTGATATTTTCCTGTCCGATCTAGGGATAAAATATCTTGATAATTGGCTTTATCCATGGCTAGGATTAGATCAAAATTCTCGAAGTCTTCGCGGGTAAATTGTCTAGCTGTCCCTTGCAGAGGAATACCGCGTTTTTTGGCCGCCGTATTCATGCGAGAATCGGGAGGAGAACCGATATGATAACCGGCAGTCCCCGCGGAATCACAGAGGATTTTATTGCCTAATCCTTCTTGTTCAATCAGATAAGTCATGATATTCTCGGCAGCGGGAGAACGACAGATATTTCCTAAACAGACGAAGAGTAGTTTATAGGGCATAAATTGACTGGTAGAATCATCACTAAATTGCCAATTATAGGGCATTTTTAACATCCCGATAAAGATTTATCCTCAAAAAACTCCTCGCTGTCCATTAACCTAATTTTGGCTAATCCCAAGCTTTCTAAATAATCTTGCCACCCTTGGGGAGTATCTTCGATCGCTAATAATCCTAATACCCTAGCTACGTCTGCTACCCAGGGTAGGGTATGAATTCGATAACCCTGCCAGTTTACCTCTAAGGATAACCAAGCGGGAATCTCTTGGGGGTTAAATTGTTGGGAGGCAAGATAATCAGCTTGAAAGCAGTAAATCCGAGGTGGTTTTTGACTCTCTAACAAGGTTAAACACTCCTTCTAATCTGGACATTAATCTCTTTCCTCATATTTTAGGGGAACCTCAGCATAATTTCTGTTAAATATGAACTTCTCTTGTCAAGAAATGGTTAAGTTTGCTCAAGACAATTTACCCTTAATTCTCCCCTAAGCGAGGACGGATAATTAAATAAATTGCCGGACCGATTAGAGGCAAAAGGGAAATTACCGGCAACAGGAAAGGATTTTTTAATCCCCGTCGGGTTAGATCATCTTGCAGCAAAATTGGACATAATAGGGTTAAAAGACAGAAATCTAAACTCATAACATGAATAAAACGGCTAGTTTGCCACTGATACCAAAAATCAGACCAATTGCCGTTAATTAATCCGTAAGCGATTAAAATTGCCGCAGTAATTAGGGCAATTACTCCCAACCAAGGTGAGTCTAAAAGTTTAATGACCAGATTTTTTTTACCAGTAAAATTGCTGTTGGGTTGACGGAGGGTTAGATAGGGTAAAATAGCGAAAGCACCCACGGCAAAGGAGGCAAAAGCAAAGGGCCAAGCGATGATTTTTTGGTCACGACCATCGATAATTAAAAGGCTAGTGTAGATAAGTGGCCAAACTCCCATCAGGTTGAAAAGAGAGATAATTAATGGGTTAATATCTTGCCATTTGCCACTGGAAAGATTGATAATTAAATTCATTGTATCTGGTTGATCGGGGGGTGCTAGTAAAAAAGCGTATAATCCGAAGCATAACCAAAGTAAACCGAGAATAATTTTTGTTAACATGAGAGTAGATAATTAGGTTACTTGAGTAATGGGAGTCCAGCAGATATTTTAGTAGAAAAGTGATCAAAAAATCAAGCAAGATTACCTAATCAATGATCACTAAGTAGGCAGGCATTAAAAATTATCAGATGCCCCCCTTATCAAGGGGATATCCCCCCGCCTATCGGCACCCCCCTTATCAAGGGGGGCAGGGGGGATCGGCACCCCCCTTATCAAGGGGGG
>NZ_JADEXY010000159.1 GCF_015206885.1 Microcystis aeruginosa LEGE 91341
TAGTAAATTCAAAGACAATAAGAACTCGCACAAATGATTCTGACCATGACCAAAGTTATGCTCTAAATTATAACCGTGATTTTTAAGAACGTTATTGCCTTCATTTTCACCTTTCCATCTGCTACGTCCAGCTTTGACAATTTCTTCGACATTATTTTCCGTGATTTTATGATTAGTTATCCAATTATTTTGGTAGATAGTTTTCTGAGTTTTTTCATTAATAACAGTCACTTCACACCAATTAACTTCGAGACTTGAGTCGCCCTCTTTTAAGGGAACTCTAGAAGCATAACGATAACGATAAATTAGATTTTTTCGTCCATCCCATTGTTTCTTTTCAACGGTCTTAACTTCGCCACTTTTTTCTAAAATTTCTAGCCATTCATATAAAGTTTTATGCGACGTTTCCAAACAAACAAAAATAAAACTATAACCTTGTTTTGCCGCTAATTCCCAAATAGGTTCGTGAGAATATAAGTCGTCTCCTAAAAGAGTTACAGGATAACCATACTTATTTTTATGATTCTTATTTAACCATCTTTTAACGGCCGCATTTTCACAGTCTTGTTTTTGATTTCCATCTTGTTTTTTAATGAATTCTGGCTCTAAATTAATTACTTGTTTTTCATTAGGAGAAACTACCATAGGTGTGACACAGCCATGAAAATAAGTTGTAGTTCCATTTCGATGATTACGACAGTTACAATGAGGGCAATGAATTTTCTTGGATGAGAAATATTCTGTGCCATCTAACGCCACTAAAATTTCTCCATCTAAGTAGAGAAACTTTTTCAAAACTCCCTTTTCCTTTAACCATTGATAGACTTTTTGAAAAGTCCTAGAGACATTAGAGGCTGGCACTGGATCTAACAAATTTCTTATTTGATTATCCCCAGGAATTTTTTCAATTGAAAATAAACTTTCAGCATTATCTTTTCCCTTATTACTTTTCATTAAACGTTGATGGTCTAAAAAAGACGGCGACTGAGTAAAAAAGACTGAAAATGCAGCCATCACGGCATCTTCTACCTCATATTTTCTATTATTTCCAGGTTTCCTCTCATCGGGTAAATCATCTAATTCTTGACGTAAAAATTGCATTAATTCCGAAATTTCTAGGGTTGCCGCTTTTTGAGCCATCTTGGAATAATTTGACGTGCTGGTGGATTTCTATCTCACCCATTTTACCTTAGCTGACAATAATTATAAATTTTTATTTCCCTTGAATTCCCTATTCTAAAAACAGAACTATCTTCCTGAATTAACCCCGTTCGTTCTCAGCCAATCCCTTTGATTGCTTGAGTATTTATACTTAATTTGTCCAGCCAATTGTTTTTTTGGTGATCGCCTCTCCTCTGAAATAGTCACTTTGTACTATATTTTCCCTGCCAAAATCGGGGTTAATGCTCTATTTATTTCAAAATGAGAATTGCTGCATGCTCACACAGAACCTAGAAGAGCCAAGAATGGTTCTATCCATAATGGAAAACCCAAACGTCAGTGTAAAGAATGTGGTCGTCAGTTTGTGATCAATCCCACTAATAAAACCGTCTCTGACGAAACCAAACAATTAATTGATAAACTCTTGCTCGAACAAATTTTCTTACGAGGAATTGCTATAGTAACAGGGGTAAGTTGGTCATAATTACAAAATTATGTCAACAATAAACTGGCGGCTTTACCCCGTAAAATAAAGGTTTCGGACAAACCAAAAGGTAAATTGGTTATAGAATGTGATGAGATGTGATCTTTTGTTTTTTCTAAGACGATAAAGGTTTATATTTGGCGGTTAATTGATAGAAACATAAGAGAATTTATTGGCTGCTATTTAGTATATAAAAGTCGTCAATCAGCCAAAAAACTTTGGGCAAGTTTACCAAGTGTTTACCGACAATGCGCTGTTATTACATAGACTTTTGGAAGTCATATAAGACAGTAATTCCCAGTAAAAGTCATCGACCAGTCGGGAAAGAAACTGGTCAAGCTAATCCTATTGAAAGATTAAATAATACCTTTAGACAAAGGATTTCTCGGCTGGTGAGGGAGAGTCTATCTTTCTCTAAAAAAAATGGAGAATCACGTTAGGGAACCCTTTGGTATTTTATCCATGACTACAATGCACAGCAAAGCAAAAGATTAAGCCGCCATCACTACTACCGAATCACCACCGAAATCTAAGCACTGTCCGGGTGTCGCGGTCCTAGACGAAGGTATTGTAAAGTTTCAATACAAATATGGTCAGATATAGTCATTCATGGTGTTATATACGGACAAAACTATCGGACTAGGCAAAAAAAAGAGGAATAAGTTATCGAACGGCTTGGAGGTGGTGGAAACAAGGGAATTTAACAGGCTATCAATTGCCTTCTGGTACAATTATCACAACGGATGATAACCCTTCAAAACCCAACGCTGAGTTATAGCAATTTGTTCCTTGGCATTTCCAGCAATTATTCGAGCAAAGCAGAGGAGTAGAGAGGAATATTATGCTAGACGGCGTTGTCAAATCGAAAGATGATCCGAATCAGCTTGGAACTGAAATTACTTTGATAGCAAGGATTGCATTGCATCTTTCATATTCTGATCTGACAACGCCTGCTAGACTGCAACAACTGTACGATCTCATGGCTTGGATAGCATTGGTGATCGCAGTTCCCAGGACTTTTGTTTCAGTTCCTTTGTTGACAAATTTGCTCGGCAAGGAATATACTAAAGCTGGTCGAATTCTGGTATGGCACATCTGGTCGAGATCTATTGTTTTTGTAGGGATAGCATTTAATCAGTGAATGATCGTGGAAAATATGACTCTGTTAACCTTTGCAAGAACCTCATTGGGTGCTATTGCCAATGTTGGATTAAATTTTCTTCTCATCCCTCATTATGGAGGTCTTGGAGCAGCAATTGCAACAGTGATCTCTTATGGATTTGCGCTATATGGTCTATATCTGTTCTTCCCATTCTTATACAGGAGTGCATGGATGGTAACTAAAGCATTTTTAATTCATTTTCGCCTCAATCACAACTTAATCTATCTCTCCAACATAAAAAACAGAATACTACTATAAACCATAAAATTGACAAGAAATTAAAGATGTAATTTATTAAACATTAAAAAATTTAGAGCCATGAAAAATCTCTTTTGGAAGCTTCAAAGAAAACTAAGAGGTCGTATTCATCGTCATTTCGGAGATGATCTGTTCAACCAAAAAATCATCCAAAATCTATTAGGTTTCAAGATAGATATAGATAATCAAAGAATTTTAGAGACAATTGATGGTCTTGAAATAGAGTATTGTTATTCATCAGTTATAGGTAGACAACTATTTTTCCAAGGTAGCTTTGAAGAAAATGAAATTGTCTTCTTGAGCAAGATACTATTAGAAGATAGCGCTCCTATTGTATTAGACATAGGAGCTAATATTGGTCTTCATTCTATGAAATTAGCCAGGTCTGGTAAAAACACTAAGATCTATGCTTTTGAACCATCTCCAGGAACTGCGAGTATTTTAAGTAAGAATATAATTAAAAATTCTCTGGCAAATAAAGTAATTGTGGTGCCTAAAGCTGTCTCGGATAATATTTGTAATATCACTTTTTTTGAATGTGAAGATAATGCTTATAGCTCTCTCAAGGATACTAAACGAAAGAAAGTGGTTAATCGAGTTAAAGTACCCGTAACAACTATTGATGAATTTGTCAAGGAGAATGAAATTTCAAAAATTTCTTTAATAAAGATTGATGTAGAAGGTTTAGAAACAGAAGTTATCAAGGGTGCTGAGAATGTCTTAAACAATTTGAAACCAGATTTGTTTGTAGAAATTTATGGTGGAGAAAACTCAAATCTAAATCCAGAACAGACAATTGAATCAATCCTGTCTTATGGCTATAAAGCATTCGTTTTTAATTCTATTAAAGCCTCATTAGAACCATTTAAGAAGCACTCAGATGACTATTATAACTACTACTTTATTCCTGTAGATAAAGAATACCATGATAGGAACTGTAAAACCTTAGTTGAGCCAATTGAACTAACTGAATAATTAAATAATTTAATCTATGGAAATTCCTTAGGTAATGAAAATAATGAAATGCCCAATTTGTCTTTCTTCAGCTGCTTTAAATAATCTACCGCTATACGATGATAGATACGGCTACCCAGGAAACTTTTTTCTTGCCAAGTGTTCTGTCTGCGGTCACAAACACTTAAAAGGAGAATTTACACCAGAAGTTTTGGCTGAACTTTATACGAAGTTCTACCCACGCTCGAAATACGTTCTTGAACAGTATCAGCCTCATAAAGAGATTAACGCTTTTAAAGCTTGGATGAACGGTTCCTATTCCTCAGCTTTTCGTTGGATACCCCAAAATGTTCGTATTTTAGATATTGGTTGTGGTTTTGGCGAATCTTTGGGATATCACGAGTCCCGTGGCTGTGATGTTTATGGGGTCGAAGCCGACGAAAACATTCGCCGCGTAGCTGAGAAGTTTGGCTATAAAGTACACGTTGGGTTATTTGATCCCAATCTCTATAAACCAGACTTTTTTGACTATATAACTATGGATCAAGTTATTGAACATGTTACCAATCCTATAGCAACCCTAAGTGACATTGCTAGAGTTTTAAAGCCAGGGGGAATAGCAATATTGACTACCCCGAACTCTAATGGATGGAGAGCTAGTGTTTTTGGGCATCGGTGGATTAATTGGCACGCTCCCTATCACCTTCAGTTCTTCTCGGTACAATCAATGCAACTGGCATCTGAGCAAGCTGGATTAACAGTGGAACAAGTTAAAATTTTAACCAGTTCTGAGTGGTTATTGTATCAGTGGATACACCTGATTTTATGTCCAAATATGGGCGAACCATCTGTATTTTGGTCTTTTAAGGAGGAACGAAGCTTTAAGGAGAAATTAGCACTTAAGCTTCTAGCCGCTATTCACAAAACTAAAGTCAATCACCTAATTACACGGTTTTGTGATAGCATAGGTCAAGGAGATAATTATGTGTTTTTCCTGAAAAAGAGGCAATAATTATGGATAAAGTTTATATTATTCTACCAGTTTGCAACCGTCGAAATATCACTCAGAAGTTTGTTGAATGTTTGAAATCACAAACCTACACCAATTATCACCTTATCTTGGTTGATGACGGTTCTATTGATGGGACTGAAGAGATGGTTAGAAGTCAGATTGAGTCTCTGACAGTCATCAAGGGAAATGGAAATTGGTGGTGGGCTGGCGGTTTACAGCAGGGTGTCAATTGGTTAAAGAATAATAATGTTAAATCCACCGATATAGTCTTGATGGCTAACGATGATGTTACTTTTGATCGGTCTTTCATAGAAAAGGCAATAAATATCTTACAATATTCACAAAAGACACTTGTTTCCGCACAAGGTTTTGAACCAGATACTGTAAGTGTAGTAAATCAAGGGGTAAAAGCTGACTTGAAATCAATGACTTTTAAAACTACTACCTCAGCAGAAGAAATCAACTGCCTACCAACCAGAAGTTTATTTTTAAGATTTTCTGATTTGCTCACTATTGGTGACTTTTATCCGACAATTTTACCTCACTATTTATCGGATTATGAATTCACCATTAGGGCATATAAAAAAAAATTAAAACTTCTGGTAAATCCTGAATTAAAAATTTACTTACATGAGAGTAATTTTATCAATAAATTACCGTCTTTAGAAAATAATAATTTTGGCAAATTTGTTCAAAGCTATTTTTCTAATAAAAATCCTGCTAACCCACTACATTGGACAGTGTTTGTCATTTTGGTATGCCCTAAACTCTGGATTCTCTTAAATATAACAAGGGTTTGGAAAGGATGTGTTTTTACAATACTAAAGGGTATCTTGAAAAAAAATAGATTTACGTCGGCATTGCACCACCTGAAACCCTGATAAGACCTTTGTTTATTCTCAATTAGTGCGAAGATTTTCTCGATAAGTCCAATTTATCGAGCTACCCTAGTAAAGAAGATTTATGCCTAATATTCCAACACTTAATCTTGTCAAGAAGCTATCCTACCATAATAGCTCCTTAAAATATGTATTACTATTTCTCGGCTTAATTGTATGGATTATAATACCGATAATTGGTATTTTTCCACTTCTTCTTTTCATCCATTTTAACTTGAATAGCAAGAAAAATAAAATAAGTGTCCTAAACTTATCAATTTTGATATTAATTGCTGTAACAACTGCGATTTTTACGTCATCCCAGAACATTATTTCTGATACTGCAATTTATGTGACAAGATATGAAGACTTAGGGCGATATAGCCCATTTGAATTAGCTTATGGCAAAGGTGTTGAATTTATACTCCCTTTATTGAGCTATCCTATTTATATAATTTCTAATGGTTCTAAATACTCTTTTTTATTCTGTTGGTCTTTATTTATTAATTTGGCGACTATCTATATAGCTATTAAGTTATCAAGAGAAAATTTTGCTTTGATCTTATTTTATACAATAGGCAATCCAGTTTTCTTTATGCAAATATTTTTAATGAGGCAATTTATTGCCAGCACTTTTGTGCTACTCGCTCTAGTTAATCTAGAGAGTGAGATAACTACCTGGGGATTTTATGCGACAAGTATTTTTACTCACTTTACTAGCATTATGTATTTGCCCATTATTATATGGGGAATAAAAGGAACTAATTGGGTACGCAAATTATTTTCTATCTTTACGAATAATCTAGTTTTTAAAATTCTAGTTTTGTTTTTACTTGTATCAGCTTTCGCGTTCGATCTTCGATACGGTACTTTATTGAAGTTTTTTGATCTCTTTAAAGGAACTGAAGCTTTATATGCAAAATCTCGTTACTGGGCTGCTGAAAACAAAGATACTGGCTTAGGAATTAGTCTTACAAAAATAGTTGAATTTTTAACTATTTTTTTGATCAATAGCTTCATGTTAAAAAAAAATCAGCAATCTCCTAGAAATAAAAATATAGATATGATTATGTCTATAATCTTTACATATTTATTTTTCTTATGTCTGATAACAAGCAATATTGGTGGATATTTTAGTTTAAGAATTGGTTTATTGTTGATGGGTTTTTCTGGAATTTTCTACTACCAACTTCTCGATAAAAAATGGAAAATTCCAGATATAAAAAATATTTTTATTGCCATTAGCCTTATTGTTGTATTTATCAGGTTTTTCTATTTTCTTTATAATCAAGGAAAGTTAGAATTATATTATCTTAACGGTCAACCATTTGAAAATTCTATATTGGAGTACATAAAATTAGCTTACGAAAGCTTTACCAACGACGTACAAATAGAAAGATTTCGTTAAACATACACAAATAACTTCTTTGCTGTGTCATTAGTTGATTGCTGTCCTAAAAAAGTGTTTACTCAATCATCCTAAAGTTTTAGCTTCCAGATTTTAATTCTACCATTATTTGCGATCAAACAAAGTGAAGATAAATGAAGTTGGACACAGCCATGATCGCCTTTGATATAATAGGAGCAAAGATGCTGCCTGCAAGAAAAGCCATGATACAAGAAGAAATCAAAGCGATTATCCGCCAAGAAATGCCTGAAATTATGCAAGATAGGGAAATGCGGGACTATTACGACAGTAGTGTTGATGCTTTGGGAGCGATATGGGAACTGCACTCGGAGTAATCTTTCCGCAATGCTCTGAAAGCAATTTTAGAAGAGTCTTTCGGAGTGCCGGTGATTAATGTTACTGAATAGGATGACGAAGGCGAAGTCTTTGGCAGGCCAGACCAGATAGAATTGGATTTGTTAATCAAAAATGGACTGTTGATAATTGGTGAAATCCAATCCTCTATAAATAAATAAGATATATACACTTTCGATAAAAAAGTACAATTTTATCAGCAGCGACACCAACAAGAATCCAACGGCAAGATAGTTATTTCACTGATGCTAGATTTCAAGGTGCAGGAAATAGCTAAAAATTTAGGAATAGAAGTTTATAGTTCTGCAAGAGATGTAGAAGTCAATTAATAAAAGGAAGGTTAAGGAAGATAAATAGTACAAAGAAATTATCAAGTGATCGCTACTTGACAAAACGGACAATATTTTTTAGTATTAATATTGCCCAATTTATATCATTAACAAAACTGCGAGAAATATCCACTATTTTATATGATTCTGATTTTGACTTGTGGATTGAGCAGACAATTCAACAATTAAAAGATCGTCAATTTGAACGACTAGACGTTGAACACTTAATTGAGGAATTACAAGACTTGGGCAAGTCAGAAAAAAGAGCCTTATAGCGGTAAGCGCTTGAGTGAGATACAAACCAAGCTTTGACTAGCATGGTTTATAGCTCGTGACACTGTACCTCATACGACTGCACACCGCTATAGAAAGTAACTTAATGGTTTTGTTGGCTCATTTACTCAAGCTCAAGATACAAGGCCATGCGCCTGATACTATGACAGGAAGTTGGTATGATTCAATCAACGAACACCAGCAGCGAGTTCATTCCATCTCTCAATCCCTATCTGTCAACAGCAGTTTCCTCAGTCTATCCAGACGCTCGCCCTCTGGCAATTAGAGATGGAAAAAAAGCCAAATTTGACGTTCACATACCATTAGAAAATGATTATCCAATCACCTGTCCTTTTTCAATGGAGCAGCTCTTGGATGATTTCTACTTAAATGCGTCTTAGCCTAGAATTGTGATATAACATATAGTAATCCCCTAAAACCTTGACAACAAGCAGCTGAACAATAGACCTCTTGCATAAATCCGAAAACAAACGATAGAAACAATAATGGGAGGGACTTTCAGTTAATTATTTATTAGTAGTTGATAATCTTCAAAAATGTTGCTGTACAAGGATCGACTTAAGACTTTTG
>NZ_JADEXY010000160.1 GCF_015206885.1 Microcystis aeruginosa LEGE 91341
CTTAGGGGTTGCCAGTAATGGGGTGTGGGGTAAATTTGTTCCCAGAAAAAGCGAAGCATTCGATCGCAATGAATGGGAAGCGAAAAAATTACAGCGAGAACGCGACCGGCTAGAACGGCAAAAAAAACACGCTAAGAATGCCTTAAGTATTCCAGACCGTGACAACGCTCTAAGAAGCTTGTCTCAATCGTTAGGGCTGTCACGCCGGCATCAAAAGGCTTTACTCGATCGAGGTTTGACTGAGAGTGCGATCGAGTCAGGATTATTTTTTAGCATTTATCCTAATGATGATGTTCCCCCCGGTATCCCCCAAAACCTACCCGGCGTTATCGGTGGGAAGATAGCGGCCAGTGGGGTAGGTATCGCTTGCTTGGCGTTCGATCCGGAGGGCCGGGCGATCGGATACCAGATAAGGTTAGAGAATGTTACGGATTCTAAGTACCGATGGGCGAAGGGGTTAACTTCCAGTCATTTAGCCGATGGTGAATTACCCATAACAGTTATCCCCAATGGCAAGGATAGCGGTCAAGTCTGGTTAAGTGAGGGGATTTTAAAGCCTTTTGTGGCCGCGCATAAACACGGTATCAATGCCATAGGCGCAGCCGGTGGGCATTTTTCTGGCAGTGCCAATCAAGTCAAGAATGCGATCGAACCCTATCGACAATTAATTTTATGCCCGGATGCCGGTGACATAAATAATCATCATGTCATGAGACGTTGGGAAAAAGAGATTAAATTTTTAGAATCTCTAGGGAAGCCGATATTAATCGCTTGGTGGGGTCAAGAAAGCAAAAAGAATGATGACATTGACGAGATAAGCAGTCTGGAATCAATCGAATTTATCCCCCCTAGCCAATTCCTTGAAATGGGAAAAAGTGACCCTTTACCCTTTTGGGAAAAGGTTAAGCGATTGGTAGCGAGAGATAGAAAAAAAACTAAAAAACCCTTACCCTCACCCTTACCGACTAAACGAGAGGCAAAAATCTATGATCGGTCTGAGAGATTAAGTCTATGGAAGGAAGCTAAATATCTACTCGATACTTCCCCAACTGGAAGCGGAAAAAGCCACGACGCTGGCACGCTAACCCCTGACAAGCTAGGGGTTACAGATTTATTTTATATTACTAATGATCCTAGAAATACCACAACCCCAACGCTCAAAGATTGGCCAATATTAGAAGGCCGTCACGCCGGGCTATACCGTAATGAATTGGGGGAAGTGAGAACGCGAAAAAGAAAAGATTCTCTCGATCGCTATCAAGAGAAAGATTTAAGGGCTAATTGCGCTCGTCCCTTTACTCACGCGGCTTTAGCTAATCAAAATATAGCCCACGGGATAGAATCATCTACTATCTGCCAAGGTTGCCAATTCCTTGAATTATGCCGGTCTGGTAAAGGTGACTATGACTACTTAAACAAGCGAGCGATCGCATTGAAATCTAAGCGATTAATCGCTCATCCGGCAAGCTTACCTAATCCTAATTCTCTTGATCCTGAAAATGGCTTTAACTATGGGAATACAGCCCTAATTTTTGAGGAAAGCGAGTTAAGCTGTAACACTACCAAAAAGGTTACGGTATCAGAGAAAGATGTTAAGGATACGATCGCATCCTTAGCGGAAAAGGATAATGATCTATTCCAGTCCTTAAGGCCGCTACTGATTGCCATTAAAAAGCTTATCTCAGAAAAACAGACTAATCGGTACGGTTTTGACGGGAAAACCTTAAGAGAAAAGCTTTTAGGGTTAATTCCTAACAATCTCGATTTAATCAAGCTTAAAGAAGCGTTAACCCCTGATTTATCTTTTCTCAATCCTATCGGTGAGATGGGGGAATCAATAGCCGATATGCCGATAGCAGTTCGCCGGGCATTCAGCGAAAAGGATAGCAGTCTAGCGGAAAAAGCAGAAAATGAAGCTTTAAAGCAGTGGATAACTGAATTAATTGATTCTTTGCAAGGAAAAGGCTATTTATCGCTTAATCATGGTGTTTTATCGGTTTCTTTTGTTGATGAGAGATTGCAAGCGATTATAAGTGAGGCCGCTAAGGTCATTTTCTTGAGTGCCACAGACTCGATCGAGAATCTGGAAGCGCGAACCGGACTAAATATTGAGGTGATTACCAGCGGGGGGGATATTCCAGAGAATATAGATTTTATCCAAGTTTCAGACCTTGGCCGTAATGGCAAGAATCGGGGGGAAGGTCAAAAGCGACGGGTAAGGGCGATTTTAGACCATTATCGGCAAAATGACCCCGATAACTCAGCTTGTATCAGATTCCAATCTGACTGCAAGGATGAAGGGGATGAGACAAGCCTAAGACATTTTGTAAATAGTCAGGGAACTAACCTGATCGCGGGTAAAGGTCGGCTAATCGTTGACGGACTACCATGCCCTAACCTTGAATCCCTACGGCATGATTACAGCATTACTACCGGCTTAACCCCCTATGGTGAGGATTTTGATCGCTATACCCGTCATCGGATTCTATCCATCATTAAGCAAGAGATGGGGAGACTAAGGGCTAATCTCTACCCGGATCGCCGATTTGAGATTGTACTGCTTACCGATTACGATTTTAGCGGCCTTATCCCCCCTAATCAGTTGAGACAGTGTAAAGCCCATGAAATCACCCCTCTCGCTGAAAGTGCGATCGAACGGACTAAACGCCTAATAGGTGAGGCCGCTAATCAGTTACGGGAATCTGGACAAAAATTAACCGAACGTGCGATCGCTTCTCTTAGTGGACTGGCACGGACTACCGTTAACCGGTGCCGGGCATTTCTTGACGAAATTTTGGCCACAATTGCTATTAGTAATCCATATAGTAAATGTGGCCAAGCCGAAACCCTTACTGAGAGCGAGATAGGCTTATTTGATGATGCTACGGCTTACTTAGCGGCCGCTAGTGAGGACTCACTCTTATCGGAATTTGAGGCCATCCTAGAGGTATTCGAACGCAGTCAGTGGTCAAATTTATGGGGATTTATACCTATTCCGATAAGAGACAAGCTTCTTAATCAGCTTTTGGCGATTGCCTAATCACCCCAAAACCCCTAATCAACCCAATCAAAATGGACTTTAAAGAACTCGAAAAAGAATTTGATCTCATCCTTGAAAAACCGCTATGGATGAGGCCTATCATGCTATCTGAATTAGCAAAAAAGAATAAAATACCTCAATCTAGTATTAAGGTAAGTTTTGACAATTTTTGGAACCAAAGAATTAGAGAAAATCGGCAAAATAAGGGATAATTCCCCTTTTTATCAGTAATCCCCCAGAATTAACCCAAAACACCCAAAAATAAACCATAGAGGCAAGACCCGGCAATTAAACGACCGATAGCGAGTTTTTTGCCATAATCCCCCTTTATAGGGCATTTTTGGGTTTAAAAAGCGGTACAGATTTCTTGATTTTAATCCCCCATTTTTGGTCATTTTTGGCGATAATCCTCGGAAAATAGCCAATCTCTCACGATTAATCACTGTGGATGCCATTCTCAATGGTTAAGGGTGATTATGGTCAATTATGGCTAAAAATGACCAGAATTGAGGGTTTTTACTATTTAATAATAATAGAAAACCCAATAAAACCAAACAATAACTAATAGGAATAGGTCAAAAAAAACCAGAAAAACTACAAATCGCTGTGGTGAAAATCTTACAGGGTAAGAGTTTTAAGGGTTTTTTTGAGTGAATGAACTAATGTCACTCACTCAAAAAATCTTGAAACGATTACTCAACCAAATGGTTGAAAACCTTACAGAGCAAGGGTTTAAACATTTAAAATGTAGGTGGTTAAACGCTAATCCTACCATATTAGGAAAATGCCCGATATTCCCCCAATATCGGGCAAAATACCCTGAGAAGTGGGTTAAAGCTAATTGATAGGATACCAAAGGTTATCATTAGGGTTCAGCGTCCAGTGGGTAAAAAAATCAGGGTATTTTGTTGATGTGGTTTTTTTCCCTTTTTGAATCTTATTAGCCCAATCTTGAATCGTTCTAATCGAGACGTGGGTTTTTTCGTGTAGTTGCTGATTGGTCAACCCTTGTCGGTTCTCTATGCCCTCACCCGTTCCCGACTCAACCGTTGAGTAGTTTTCCTCTATGGTTTCGATCGCGTCCTCACCCTCAATAGTTAAGTCAGGTTCTACACTGTCAACCGTCACGGTTTCGATCGCTTCCAGCGCCGTCTCAATCCTTGAGTAATTTTCCTCGTTGTCATCGTCCTGTAATTGGCTCTCTATCACGTCAATCAACGCTTGATCGTCTAGATGATCAAGCTTCAAGGCTAATTTAAAAAGTGAGTCAGTCTCTACATTATCAGCAGTCTCTACAGTTTCCTCAATGGGGGGATTGGGGATTGAAGCTTCACGCTGTAGCTTAAGCAAGGGTTCCATATCATCTAACCCATCATCTAAACTATCATCTAATCTTGATTCTAGCCTTGCCATTCTCTCAGTGACCTGACTGAGAAACTTTCCCACAGCATCATCTAACCTCTCATCTAATAAACCATCTAAGCTTGTCTCTATAAGGCTTTTAAGCTTATCATCTAAGATACCATCTAAGCTATCATCTAAGCTACTGCTTAAGCTTGATTCTATAAGGGTTTTGAGGTCGTCATCTAACTTATCATCTAAGTTACTATCTAAGCGGTCTGTTAAGAATTGTTTGGCCGCTAGATTGTCGGTTAAATCAGGATACAGGGATCGGATTTTATCGAGATAGCGATCGCTTATCGAAAAACTAATTACTTTACTCATGGCATCTAACCTATCATCTAATCTTGGATGATATTATCATAATCTAATTAGCTTAGATGATACCATCTAACTGTGACACTTTAGGAATTGGCACTTAATTAAATCCCAATACTCAGGATGATTCACCCCTAAACCTTTTTTTCGAGGGTTTTAGGGGCATTTTTGAGGGGGTATTTTGGGGGTTAAACCAGACTATCGAGAATATCTGTCACTTCCCCTTGATGATTTTTTCGGTTATCGTCATAAATCAATAGGGTGTTAAGGGAACTGTGACGGCTTAATTTCTGGACTCTCCTAACATCCCCCCCGGTAGCGTCTAGCGCGGCCGTGATCGCGCTGTGTCTAACCCGGTGGGGTGACATAACCTTGCTAATACCGGCACTTTGACAGCGTTCTTTAACGATATTGTAGATAGCTTGAGTGCATAGCCGTCCGTCCCGGTATCCGGCATTTACAGAACAAAACAAGGATTTATCGGGGTCATGCTCACCCCGCGCCGTCAACCAGTCCTCGATCGCCCTTACCGTAGCACTGCCAAGAGAGACGGTTTCAGCATTGTTACCCTTTCCTTTACCGTAAATTTTCAAGGTTTTAGACTTTTGGTCAAAATCACTAATATTAGCCTTACTTACCTCGGACCGGCGAAGGGCATTACTCCACAAAAGGATTAGCAGGGCATAATCACGGATACCCTTCAATGTTCCCCGATCGATTCCCCCCAAAACCCGCTTAAACGTCTCCGGGTCAATGCCCGACGTATCTCTATAGGCACACAGCTTCTCGCTTTTGACCGCTTCTAGCATAAACTCACAGTGACCGCAATTGTAAGCGAATGAGACTAAACTCTTGATAGCGGCTAAACGTCGGTTAATTGTAGCTGATTTAAGATTATTTTTGATTAATTCCCCTTTATACCTTGAAACTATGGCATACGCACCATGGCGATCGAGCGTTAAAAACTTCCCCAATTCCAGATTAAGATCAGCGAGAAAATTCTCAATGTCACGCCGGTACACCCTTTGAGTGTGGGGTGATCGCTTAGTGTTCAACCAGTCGGTTAGAACCCTATCCCAGTCTAGGTCAGGGGAAACCGGGGATAGGTGAGATAGTTTCGGGTTAATTGGTACAATTCGGCTGTTCATGTAGCGAAAAGCGTCATTATCGAAATATTTACGGGAGATGACCCGCACGCGGCGCGGGATTAGGGGTTGAATTTCGCTGAACGGATCAGCCAACCGATCACCCCACCGGTAATGCCGCTAAGGATCGAACTGATAAAAGCGGTGATTACCACAAAAGCGATCTGCTTCCAGTTTTTCAGTTCTCCTACTTTTTCGGCAAGATCGGCCGTTTTGTCGATCGAGGGTTTCCATGCTTCTAGACGGGCTTCGATCGAAGTGAGTCGCTTGTCGATATTTTCTGTCTTTCCATTCAGGGACTTTATATCTGACTTGATTTCTAGCTGCCCATTTTCTAGCGTCTTTATGCCATTAGTAATTAAATCTTCTAGTCTTTTAAGATCATTTTCGGTAACTGCTGTCATGAGTTAATCTCCTAGCTAATCTGTTTCAAATATGACTGACGGGCGTGCATTAGGTGAACGCTCTAATCTTCTCTGAGAGCGATCGCATATAGGGGAGCTAATTCAGTCCGAAGCGATGCGATCGCTGCGTTCATTTTGGCTTCGATCGCCGCGTCGATCTTTTCCTCGAAGTTGGGCAACTTGCTAGGGCTATCTCCGAAAAAGGTTTCGAGAATCTCTACTATGGCGGTTCCCATTGCCGGTTGAATGTTCCCGGCCTTATCTTTTCGAGTGATATTGTTTTGAGTGCAATACTTAGTAAGGCTGTCTTCTATATCTTTTGGGAGATAACAGGATACTGGTCTATTCTCAGTAGCCATGATTTTAATTGATTTAATACTAATACGTTACTTTTAAAGTCTAACCCTGTAAACTACTAAGTACAAGACTTATTAGATAAACTAATGGGGTTTAGTAAAATACCTGTAAAATACTAATTAATGGGTAGTTGACTTAGTAAGAGACTAGAAATATACTAAAGATATAAACCAAAAGCGACCGCTCTCGACTACCAATCAGAAAAGCGATCGCCTATCATCCAAAAAAGGATATCTCTATTATGAAGCTAATCTCAGCAATTGCGCTCGATCGTCCCCGCGAAGTAACAACCAAATATGGTCAACGATTGGTTATCGACGCTATGAACCGTGATACAGGGGAAAAATTCCCGCTATGGCGCGGGGTTGATGACGAATATTCCCGGAAGTATGTGATCAAAAATTCCCCGCTAACCGTAGGAATTGACGGGAAAGGAAAATACAGCCTGATCGAAGACCCCGCGCTGGCCAACTTAGGGCAACCTCTCCCCCCAGAATTACCCGTACCCGTGAAACCAGTACAAAACACCAATCATGTAATCGAAAAAACAAGCGAAAAAACAAGCGAGAGTGAGCTAACAGCCGATAAAAAACGCGAAATCGCGTCTTATATTCAAGAAATGAGTAAACTTTACGGTTTTTGTTTACAGCAAGCTGAAAACCTCAATTTAGAGGGTGAGGATCGGCGCTGTGTCGCAACAAGCTTGTGGATACAAGCTACCAAACACTTCAATCTGTAATCAATAAATCGGGGGGATATTCCCCCTTATTAGGAGACAAAACAATGACAGAATTTACAGCAATTTTACCCCTTAAGATTGAGGTCACAATCAAGGCAAAAAGCAAAGATGAGGCTATCTCTTTTCTCGATGATTTAATTGCTAATGTCACCATCGACAATTACGGAAAACAAGACATAGAGATAGTTAGCGATAACACCGAACTACTCGAAAATGATTGGGAACTAGAGGATTAATCAGTTATCAGTTATCAGTAAACAATCAATATTTAGGAGTAAAAAACATGACCACAAAACAAGAGTATTACCAGATTTTTTCGAGTGCCAAAAAACCCACAGACCCCGACACTTTAGCGGTTTTAACTTATTTTGGAAACGATGACAAATATTTTTTTATTAATAGCGTTGACGGGAGGTCTTTCTTAGGTCAAGCCGCGCATTTTATGCGCGAATTGGTGTTAGAAAATGATGGGAATTTAACGGTTATCTTATCGAAAACACGGGAAACATTAGAAACTTTATGTCCTCCCAATTTATGTGATTTCGATAACGTTAATTGGGATTTTGTGGGGCTAACTTTTCTTTGGGGTGAGGTGTTTGATGAGGTTAATGATATGTAAGTTATTTGTAAGTTTTTTGTAAGTTATTTGACTGTATCAATCAAATATATCCCGTGCAACCCTTATCCTGATTGGGTTTTGGGGTTTTGGGAGTAGTCCTTTTGGGTGATTTTTCAAAAGTTTAATGTTTGAGTAGTACACATCAAGTTACTTAACTTTTTATGTGTTATCATAGGGTAAAGATTGAAAAATCGAAAAAGAGAGGTCTGAGATGGCAAAAAGAGCAAAACCGATGACACAGATAAAAATCGGGTTTCCTGATCCCATGAGAGAAAAAATCAAAAAACTCGCTAGAGAGCGTGATGAGAGTGAGGCTGTCATCGTTCGCGAACTGATTAGAGATTCCCTATCTAAAGTCGCCTAAAAGAACTAACCGCCCCTAGTCGCCAAACTAGGGAGCGGTACAAAAAACATATTCATATATGGACAAACATAACACTAATAGAAGTTTACTGTCAAGCAATTCCCTAGAAATCCCCAAAAAAGGGAAAATCAGTACAAACGAACCAATTAGCGACCGTGGCAACCCTGAACCAAAAGGGGGCGAGCCATGAGTAAGCTTAAACAGTTTAGCCGCTCTAACCCTTGCCCGGTGTGTGGGGAAGCTTCCCCCGATTGTCGGTATAGTGCCAATGGGGAATTGGTTCTATGCCATTCTCACATCGACTTTGATCCGCAGCATCCTGATTGGCATTACTTAGGGGTTGCCAGTAATGGGGTGTGGGGTAAATTTGTTCCCAGAAAAAGCGAAGCATTCGATCGCAATGAATGGGAAGCGAAAAAATTACAGCGAGAACGCGACCGGCTAGAACGGCAAAAAAAA
>NZ_JADEXY010000161.1 GCF_015206885.1 Microcystis aeruginosa LEGE 91341
CCCCTCTGCCCCCCCCGATGTCGGGGGGGGTTGGGGGGGTCACACCCCACACCCCACACCCCCACTTCCATAACACCTAATTGACAATGGACATAGCTGCCTTAATAAAAATTATTATTTTCCTGTTAGCCTGGTTAATTCTCTGGCTGCCCATTGCCATTGGTTTAGGGAGTCGTTTGGGATGGCAACCGCTGCAAGGGACAAAACCTGACCAGAAATTGCCCCTAGTGGCCTCTCTTTACGCCTTGGCTCCCTTAGTTATCTGGGGATTATTGAAGATAGAGGGGAGCAGCCTCCATAATTACGGATTAATTTGGTCATTTTCCCTATTTATCTCCCTAACCAAGGGATTAATCTTGGCAGTGCTGGGATTAGGGATAATTTTTTTCCTAGAGGGGATTTTGGCCTGGGTACATTGGCAGCCAAAAAATCTAACTCGTGCTTTTGCCTTGAGTTTACCCCTGTTGATAGTGGCCCTCTGGGTGGGTATTACCGAGGAATTAATCTTTAGGGGCATCTTTTTGAGCCAATTAAGCCAAGAATACGGTTTTTGGGTGGCGGGAGCCATTTCCAGCCTAATTTTTGCCCTGCTGCACTTGCTTTGGGAACGTCAGCAAACGCTGCCGCAACTACCCGGTTTATTTCTGATGGGCATGGTTCTGGTCTGGGCGCGGGCGATCGATCATGGTAGTTTAGGATTAGCTTGGGGACTTCATAGCGGTTGGGTGTGGGGATTGGCCTTGCTAGACAGTGCCGAATTGATGTCTTACAGCGATTCTGGGTTAGTTTGGGTTAAAGGTATCTATAACCAACCTTTGGCGGGTTTAGCGGGTATTCTTTGCCTATTGGGGACAGCTTGGGGGTTAAACTTGTTTCAGTAGCCAAAAGCCGGTAAAAGTGCGACCAGAATCATCCGGTTGTATGAGGAGAAAGTGCAAACCTTGGCTTTCCTGTTTGGTTGCTTGATAAATATTGGCTGCCAAGGCCACTTCTTCATCTTCGTAGGTCAGAAAAATCCAACGTTCATTTAGACCTGATTCCAAGACTAAACCGCCCGATCGCCCCCTTTCTGTGGGAATATGATCGATGAATACTGGGTTAATTTCCTCTAACCAACGAGCGATGGCAAGAGATTTTTTACCACCGGTAATAACCACACCGGGGATCATGAGAGTGGAGGCTAAACCTAATTTTAAAGGAGAAAAGGCCTCTGGTAGGGAAAGAATCGGTATTCTGCGATCACCAAAAAAGTTAACTAAATCAACGGCGGGAAAACGAGCAAAACGCCACTCTTGACCTAAAAATTGGTCTGGTAGGGGTTGCGGTGGAGGAGAGTCGATATTGATGGGGATTTGCCGTAATTCTAGCTGTTTTTTCAGGGCGTTAACATGACGGGTTAACTCAATTTTGATCTGTAAATTTTGACCAGCGAGGAGAAATAAATTGGCGCATTGGGGGCGAAAAACTTGGATAATTTCCGGGGGGGAGACTTGACAAGCTTGCTGTAACTGTTGGGTTAACCAGTCGCTATTAGCTTGGGATTGGGGACAGGAATTTTCATAAATAAGATGACCAAGAGGATCGAAAATTAACAATTGCCAGACTGGGCCAAGAGAAGATGAAGATGAAGATTTATAAAAATCCGCTTGCCAAATAGTCATAATTCAGTAAAAAGCCACCAGTAAAAAGTCAAAAAATGGTCAGGAGTAGAGGTCAAATAAAAATTTTACCTTACCAAGACTTTTAAAATAAACCTCTTGCATAATTAATTTTTGCAGGTTTAAAAACGGCAGAAATAAGGATTAAATTGCCTAAAATTGGCTCTTCTAGGTTCTGTGTGATAAGTTTAACTTACAATATGATCAATCAATCTTTGTGTCCTTTGTGTCTTTGTGGTTCGTTCCACCCCCCCGCTAGGAAGAATGTATCTTAGAATACATTTTACCCACCAAACCCAAGAGAGCCTAAAATTTGTAAATAAACCATTTAATTGATTATTCTTTATTCTTAATTCTCCTGACTCCTGACTACTGACTACTGACTCCTGACTCCTAACCCTAACAACAATTTTTGATTTTTACAAGAGGTCTAATCTAGGAGCGAGACAAAAAAGGCTATATACTAGGGAAAGCTATAGCAAAAAATGTCAAGACAATGGAAGAAAATTGGCTAGAAATTGGGACAATAGTAGCACCCCAGGGACTGGAGGGAGAATTGCGAGTTTTATCGGTATCAGATTTTCCCGAACGTTTTCAGAAGCGAGGTATTAGGGGAATACAAGGACCCCAAGGGGGAGAAATCCGAGAAATTACCCTGCTTAGGGGACGTGATCTACCGGGCAAAAATGTTTATGTTATCAAGTTAGAGGGGGTTGAAAATCGGGAACAGGCCGAAGCTTTGCGCGGATATAAATTATGGGCGAATAAACTAGAAAAACCTCGCCTAAAAGCGGATGAATATCATGTTAGTGAGCTAGTAAACTTGGAGGTTTATCATCACCTGACAGGAGAAAAAATCGGGGTCGTAGTAGATATTTTGTGGGCGGGTAATGACATTTTAGCAGTGCAACTAGAAGCAAATCTCGCCTCCGTCAAGAAACAAAGTCCATCTGCTGACTCAAAAGCCACGGCCCTGGTTCCCTTTGTCAAAGAAATTGTTCCACTGGTGGATCTGAAAGCGGCACGCATCGAGATCTCGCCACCACCGGGGTTATTAGAGATCAATTTATCCTAGGCTGATTCTTGATGGTGGATTTCGACAAAGATAAGGTAACAATGGAACAGTAAGGATTAGCTGCTGTTTTGGCTAACTTTAAGAATACCTAGTCATCGTTACGGACTGCTACCGTGACAATTTTTGATTTTTAGAGGAGGTCCACTTTTGTCACGGAAATGGGTAATCTCAAAAGGAAAGACAGATATTATTTTGATGAAAGGCTATGGGTATCAGCATCCTGAGAATCTGGGCGATCGCAGCTAATAGTTTTCGCGAGGTTATTCGCGATCGCATTCTTTACTTTATCGGGTTTTTTGCCTTGTTGATGGCCTTCGCTTGGCGTTTATTACCAGAAATTGCGGTGGGAACCCATGAGAAAATCTTTCTTGACTTGGGATTAGCCGCTATCGGGTTATTAGGGGTAATTGTCGCGGTTTTTATGGGTACAGGGCTAATTAATAAGGAAATTGACAAGAAAACTATTTTAGTTTTGATTCCCAAACCCCTGAGTCGGGCCGAATTTATCCTCGGTAAACACTTGGGTTTGTCCGGGGTTTTAGCGGTGATGTTGGGGGTAATGTTGGTGATTTACCTGCTGATGTTGCTGGGGATGAAAGTATCTTTTCAACCTTTACCCCTGATTGTCTCGGTTTTCTATCTCGGTTTAGAATTAATTCTGATCGCAGCCGTGGCGATCGCTTTTGGGGTATTTACCAGTTCGATTTTAGCCACGCTAATGACTTTTGGGGTCTATCTAATGGGTCACATCAGCAAAGATCTGATCCAATTGGGTATAATCAGCAAAAATCCCAATATCCTCGCCATCACTAAAAATATTTATCTAATTCTCCCAGATTTGGAGAGATTGAATTTTAGAAATGAGGCCGTTTATGGTTTGCTGCCTAGTGCTGATGTTCTAATCGGTAATGCCCTCTACAGTCTCGTTTATACTGGTCTATTATTGGGTATCTCCATCCTCATCTTTTCACGACGACAATTTTAAATGGCCTTGCCGAATGTCATCGCCATCGATTAGTTTATAGACATGATTAGCCATGAAATTAAAGGCACAACTGCATATTTTAAGTCGAGAAGCGGTCAATTACGGACTGGCAACCGTGGTCATGGAAGAAGCGGTTAATCCCGTCCTTGCAGCTTTTGCTAGACAGTTAAAACATTTACAATACTATGTAGTTCAAAATAGCCAAGGTGATTGGTTACTAACCACCTTAGCTCATCGGCAGCAGCCACAACAGGAAAAAAGGGTGATCTATGCCTTTGCTACGGAAAAAATGGCCATATCTGCTCAAAATACTGCTAATTCACCCCTATCAACGCTCCTGATTCCCGTAACCCATCTTTTATTCCAATTATTTGCCGTAGAAAAAGTAGATAGTATTATTTTTCTGGAAAATGCACACACCGCTCAAACAGGAAAAGAAATCTCCCGGACTCAATTAAAGGCTAATATTGAAAAACAACTGCAAAAACTAGGGACAATTCCTGCCAATCTTGCTTAATTAGTTATCAATAGGGAAAAGTTAATTATCTGCAATTGCCTTTTTTACTCGTACTCACATTACCATGACCGAGCCAACCCGATTAAACTATCACGATACCTATTCTTGTCCCGTCTGTCGCCATGGTAAAATCGCCACTTTACCACTCATGGAAGCCTATGCTTGTAACTTTTGTCAACACATTTTTACTGCTAATTTAGAACAACAGGTTTTAAAAATGGCCGATAGTCAATTACCCTTAACTTGGTATTGGAATGGTAAGTATTGGCAGGGTTTACCGAGAGAAGGAATGGAGATAGCAGGTTTTTACTTAATTATCGGTTTAGGATTTGTGATTTTTCCCACAGCAATTGTGACTACGGGGGCCTATCTTTTTCCTCCAGTCGAGGGGAGTCCTTTGTCATGGGTGCCTCTATTTTGGTCGATTTTAACCTTTATTTGCCATGCTATTTGTTTACTCTGGTTAATTATCGAATATTATCAGTTTCCCGTTAATATGTATCTACGGGCCTTGGCTCGTCGTTGGCAAAATTCGGTCGTCACTAGATTATTATCCTAGGAAACATTCAATCCCAGAAAGGGGAGATGGGAATTATGAATTATGAATTATGAATTATCAATTATGAATTATGAATTAGGGGAGTGAGGATAAAAAATCTGATAACTGATAACTGTTCCCTAAATTATCCCTAAAGGACAAAATTGACCCGATAATTCTAGTTTATTGTTTTGCAGCAGATATAAACCGTATTCAATTCCTTCTACTACTGCTTGATAGGAAGCTTCCAAAATATTACTAGACACTCCCACAGTAGTCCATCTTTGTTGACCGTTACTGGACTCGATTAAAACCCTAGTTTTCGCTGCCGTCCCCGAACCACTATCGAGGATTCTCACTTTATAATCGGTCAGGTGAAAGTTAGCAATTTCGGGATAGAATTTGACTAAAGCTTTTCTTAAAGCCCGATCTAAAGCAGCCACTGGCCCGTTACCCTCGGCCACTTCTAATAAATCTTCCTCTTTTACCCGTACTTTAATTGTTGCAATCGCATTACCACTATCCCGGAGCATATCACAATAAACTTGGAATCCTTTTAATTCAAAAAGGTGGCTTCTCTGTCCCAAAGCTTCCCGCATTAATAACTCAAAACTAGCTTCGGCTGCCTCAAATTGATAACCCTGACTTTCCAAGATTTTTAAACGTTCCAATATTTGCCGACAGGTGGGATCATCTTTATTTAAATCGATGCCAAAACTACGCGCTTTCGCTAACACATTACTTAACCCCGATTGGTCAGAAATGACAATGCGACGCTGATTCCCGATCGCTTCCGGGTTAATATGTTCGTAGGTGAGGGGATTTTTCGCCACCGCAGAAACGTGAATACCGCCTTTATGGGCAAAAGCGGAACGTCCGACGAAGGGAGCATGATCATCCGGGGCTAAATTGACCATTTCGCTGATTTTTCGGCTAGTTCCCGTCAATCGGCCTAATTGATTTTCTTCTAGGCAAGAAAAGCCCATTTTTAACTGAAGATTGGGAATTAAAGTACATAAATTGGCATTGCCGCAGCGTTCCCCATAACCGTTAATTGTGCCTTGAATCATGCGTGCGCCCTCGTTAACTGCCGCTAAGGAGTTAGCCACGGCGGTTCCTGCGTCATTATGGGCATGGATGCCTAATTGAGGCGCATTTTCATCATCAGGATCGATGCCCAATTGCTCCCGCACTTTCTCCACAATAGGGGCGATTTCTTGGGGTAAAGTGCCACCGTTGGTATCACAGAAAACTAACCATTCGGCCCCGGCATCCCTAGCGGTTTTCAGGGTTAAAAGGGCGTATTCGGGGTTATTTTTGTAACCATCAAACCAATGTTCGGCATCATAAATGACTCGTCTTCCCTGACAGCGTAGATACTCGATCGTATCTCCTATCATGGCTAAATTCTCCTCCAGACTGGTTTTTAAGCCCTCTGTGACGTGTAGATCCCAAGATTTGCCGAAAATTGTCACCCAACGGGTTCTAGCGGCGAGAATGGCGGTTAACATCGAATCTTCCCGGGCCTCGACATGGGGGCGACGAGTGGAACAAAAAGCGACTAATTCCGCTTGTTTTAGGGGTTCTTCGTGCAGTTTCCAGAAAAATTGACCATCTCTAGGGTTTGCGCCAGGCCAACCGCCTTCGATAAAAGGAATACCCATCCGATCTAATTCCCTGGCGATTTTAATTTTATCTTCTAGGGAGAGGGAAATACCTTCTCGCTGGGCCCCATCCCGGAGAGTAGTGTCATAGACCCAAATGCGCTTACCATTGTTCATAGAAATAGTCAATAGATGTTAATATTAATTAATAACTGTAGCCACTTAAAATCACGCCCCTAATGCCTAGAATAACAGTTTACGGTCAAACAATCACCTGCGATCGAGGTGCAAATCTCCGTCGCATATTATTAAAACATGACATTTCTTTGTATAATGGCGGTTCCAAGTTAATCAATTGTCGCGGCATCGGCAGCTGTGGAACCTGTGCGGTGGCAATTGTGGGCGAAGTTTCTGCTATCAATTGGAAGGAAAAAGCGCGTCTTTCTTTACCTCCCCATAACCCCAATAATAACCGTCGTCTTGCTTGTCAAGTCAAAGTTTTTGGTGATATTGAAGTGACTAAATACGATGGTTTTTGGGGACAAGGAGACGCGGTGATCAATGAGCAGTTATTTTAGCTATCGGTCGTCAGTATTCAGGAATCAGCATTCAGGAGATTATTTTTATTTATTCTCCCCGCTTCCCAATTCATAATTCATAATTCATAATTCCCACTCCCCCACTTCCCCATACCAACAAGATAAAGGTTATCAAATGAACGAGACAATAACTTTTCGGATATCACCTATAATTCGGGTAACTTTATTAAGTTTATATGTGGCGTTAACCATCCCCTTACCCTTTTTAGCAAAAGTTACTAATTCCCCCATTAATCCCAATTTTCTCTGGATAGGAATTAGCTTAGGATTAATCGCTTTATACGGAGCTTTAAGTGAAAGAGTGATTTTATCAGAGACAGGGATACAAGTTACCTATCCCCAATGGTTTCCCGCTTTTCTTCGCTCTGGTTGGTGGTTAAATTGGACAGATATAAAAGAACTTAAATGTCGCAGTACAGGACAGGGTGGTTTAGTTTATTATTTCCTTGATCGCTCCGCAGAAAAAGCCTATTTATTGCCGATGCGAGTGGTGGGATTTAATCGCATGGTCAAAATAATCGAGGAAAAAACTAACTTGGATATGACTGATATTCGCCCCCTTTCTCAGCCTTGGATGTATGGAATTCTTTTTACTCTCACCCTATTTTTATTATTAGTCGATGCGTGGACTATTGCTACGGCGAGAACTATTATTCCCTAATAAATTCGGCTCAAAACGTAATCCACTAGCTCGATTAACACCTCTTTTGAGGGAGAAGAAGCTAAACAGTCAAGGTGTTTTAAGGCACTTTGACCATACTGATTGGCTAACTCTTTTGAGCGAGGAATACCTTGGCTAGAGTGAATAAAATCAAGAGCTTTTTCGATGTCTCCTTCCTGACTAAATTCCCGTTCGATCAACACTTCTATGTAGGGATTTTCCTCCATGGCAAAGAGAGCGGGAGCAGTAATATTACCACTGATCAAATCAGAGCCAGAGGGTTTTCCTAATACTTCCGTGGGGGAGGTAAAATCGAGAATATCATCGACGATTTGAAAAGCTAATCCTAAATCACGACCATAATTATATAAATGATGATTAACTTCAGCCGATTGCTCGCTTAATACCCCGGCTGCTTTGGCACTGTTGGCAATTAAAGAAGCAGTTTTGTAGTAACTTTTTTCTAGATAAGCTTCCAGGGAGATACTGGTATCAAAGCGATTAATTCCCTGTTGAATTTCCCCTTCAGCAAAATCGCGAATCACTTCCGAGAGCAATTTTACCACTTCTAAATTATCTAAATTAGCTAGATACCAAGAGGATTGAGCGAAAAGGAAATCCCCCGCTAAAACCGCCACGCGATTGTCAAATAAACTGTTAACGGTGGGAACACTGCGCCGCAATTCCGCCTCATCTACCACATCATCATGGACGAGACTGGCAGTGTGGATCATCTCCGTGATTTCCGCTAATCGACGATGACGGGGAGTGATATCCCGGTCTAACATAGTAGCGCGAGATACCAGCAACACGATCGCTGGTCGAACGCGTTTACCACCGGCCTCGAACAAATGTTCTGCTGCCGCCGCTAAAATGGGATGACGAGCGCCGACGAGGTTTTTTAAGTTATCGGTCAAAAGACGGAGATCATCGTCAACGGGTGCGAATAAAGAAGTTGTTGGGATCATTGGTTAGCCAATTGGCGAGATAGTTACGAAAGTTTACATATCCTTACATTTATTTTAATCTAACCGTCCAGACTAGGGAAGGGGAAGCATCAGTGATCAGTGAGGGGTTTTAGGGTTTTAGGGG
>NZ_JADEXY010000162.1 GCF_015206885.1 Microcystis aeruginosa LEGE 91341
CCCTTGATCCCCCCTTGATCCCCCCTTAATCCCCCCTTGATAAGGGGGGAAATATGATAATTTTTAACGCCTACCTACTGAAAATAATCGACTAAACCGAATAAATCCCGATTAATCGGACAAAATAGGGCAATTTGCCCATTCAGAGGCCAGAGGGCAGAAAAATTGTCATACTAAATCCAGTTATTAAAAACTGATTATTTATTCCCCTTTGCCTTTTGCCTGAGGAGAAAACGGGTTTCTCCGAGAAACCCGTTTTCTGTGCGTTACTCAGTGACAGGGGAAAAATTTTTCTGGACTGGAGTAGCCAAAAAATCCCAGTCCGGGTAAAATTGATTATCGATCGATTGTGTGAGGAGTCCGATCCCCATGACCAATAAACACACAGCAAGGCTGCTGGGCAGTTACCTGCAGCGCCTGCCTGCTCATAGTTGGCTCGTCCTAGTTTTTTGGGCTTTGATTATTGCTCCAGTCCAAGCTGCTGTCGAGTTACGCATTGCCATCAGTAAAGGTGTTAGCGCCGTCTCCGTGGGTAGTTCCACCGATGCTGTGGTGAAGGATGGGGCCGGGAGAGTCCTAGGAGAATTAACCGCCATGAATGCCCTCAATGCTAATCCCAGAGGAAAAGCGGTGGGTTTGGCCGATTGGCAGGCCAGTCAATTGATCATCGAACCGGAGAATGATGGTTACGTCTGGATTAATGATCGCTGGTATCGAGGACGAACAAGGATCATTCGGCAGGGTTCTGGGGTGACAGCCCTAAATTTAGTCGATTTAGAGGAATATCTCTATAGTGTCGTCGGTGCGGAGGCGATTCCCTCCTGGCCGCAAGAGGCCTTAAAAGCCCAATCCGTGGCGGCCCGCACCTATGCTCTCTACCAAATGAATACTTCCGGCAATCGCATCTACGATCTCGATACTACCACCCGCACCCAAGTTTATAAGGGTCTAGAAAGCGAGTTTACTAGCACCCACGAGGCAGTTAATGCCACCGCTGGACAAATTATGAGTTTCAACGGCAAACCGATTTTAGCGGTGTTTCACTCCTCCTCCGGGGGTCATACGGAAAATGTCGAGGATGTTTGGAATTCCCCCTTACCCTACCTGCGCGGTGTCGTCGATTACGATCAAGTCGCCCCAGTATTCCAATGGTCAAAAAACTTTAGCGCCGGGGAATTAGGCCGTTTAATCGGTGGTATCGGTCGCGTGCGATCGCTATCTCCCGAAAGGATCACTCCCCACGGACGGGTGATTAGAATGCGTATAGTTGGCGATCAAGGCTCTAAATTAATCTCTGATACCCAATTACGGCGAATACTGGAGCTGCGTAGTACCCTATTCACGATTTCAGCTAATAACGGTACTTTTGCCATCAATGGTCGCGGTTTCGGTCATGGGATCGGTTTAAGTCAATGGGGTGCTTTTTCCCTCGCTGACCAAGGGGTGACTTATGATCGCATTCTCGGCCATTATTATCAAAATGCTCGTTTAACTGAAATGCCCAATTAAAAAGGCTGTCAGCCATTTCCAGTCAACAGTAAACAGTGAACTGATCACTGATAACAAGGATCGAATCTAAAACCTAATTGGTTAAGCTAAGTAGGGAGGCACAATTATTTGTAGGATGGGTTAGCGGTAGCGTAAACTATGCTGGCGTTGGGTTTCATGCTTCAACCCAACCTACGTTCATCTGATCAGTGATCACTGATAACTGATCACTGATAACTGATAACTGATTGTGAGATAATGTCTGATCTCACTTGTAATTTTTGACTTGTATGACCATCGTTACTGAAGCCTTAACCGAGTTGGAACCAGTCATAAAAACTACCTTTACCGTCGAGGAAATTCGCCAACTACTGCCCCATCGTTATCCCTTTGCCCTAGTTGATCGCATTATTGACTATGTACCAGGTAAAAAGGCTGTTGGCCTAAAAAATGTCACGATCAACGAGCCTTTTTTTCCCGGTCATATTCCCAGTCGTCCCTTGATGCCGGGGGTGTTAATTGTGGAATCCATGGCCCAGGTGGGGGGAGTGATTTTAACCCAATTACCCGGGATGAAAGGGAAATTTTTTGCCTTCGCTGGCATTGATAAAACCCGTTTTCGTCGTCCTGTGGTGCCGGGGGATCAATTAATCATGACGGTGGAATTATTATCCTTCAAGATGAATAAAATTGCTAAAATGCAAGGGGAAGCAAGAGTCGATGGGCAATTGGCCGCCCAGGGCGAAATGATGTTTTCCGTCTTTGATTGACCTATGAATTTTGATCGAGATCGTTTCCGACAAGAACTAAATTTATTTGCTATTCTAGGGGCTTTTATTACCAACATTTTCGCTAATATTTTCCCTCTTAAGGGCGAAAATATCGGGGCTATCTCGAATACAGTTTTTCAAGATGTCTTAATTGTTCCCGCTAATTATGCTTTTGCTATCTGGGGATTAATTTATCTGGGTTTAATTAGTCTGGGAATTTACCAAGCTTTGGCTTTTAATAAAACTGAACCGCGTTTGCGTCGGTTAGGCTACGAATTAGCCATCGCTAGTGCTTGTCAGATTCTCTGGGTAATTCTCTTTCAATTGCGTTTTTTTACCCTGTCTTTACTGGCAATGCTAGGCATTTTAATTCCTCTCATCCGGCTTTATCTTCGCTTAGAAATTAATCGCTTGATTGTCAATCGTAAACAGGGTTTATTAGTTAATACTCCTATTAGTATTTATTTCGCTTGGATTAGCGTAGCCACGATTGTCAATGTCGCTTCGGTGCTAGATTGGATCGACTGGCAGCGATGGGGTTTAACTGACCAGATCTGGACGGTAATAATTCTGGTTATCGGGGCGATAATCGCGATTTTAGTCGGTTTAAAACGAAAAGATCGGGCTTTTATCGGGGTGTTTATCTGGGCGTTTTTGGCGATCGCTGTTAAACAGATTTCTCTGCCTCTAATTGCGATAACAGCGATTATATTAGCGATTACCCTAACTTTTCTGGTTTTTCGTGGCAATTTTCGCCCTCTGAGTCGTTAAGATGCGGGATCACAGCGAATTTCGACGATAAAGCCATCGGGATCGTAGAAGTAAACCCCTCTCCCAGTCGGCCGGGTTACGGGTCCACTAGCAATGGTAATTCCCTGACTTTGTAGCACTTCTAGGGCAAAATCGAAGCATTCCGGGGCAATATCGAAGGCTAAATGATTGGCACGGGTAAAAGCGATTTCGGGATTGTCGTCGGGGGGGGTTAAATCTGGTTCCCAAAATAGGTCAATTACTGTACCATCGGGGGTGATAAAATTGGCCACTTTTCCCTGGGCAACTAATTCTTTTAAGGTACTGGGAATTTTTTCGCCCACTAATTCCTCTAATCCTAATATTTCCCCATAAAAATGACGAGAGGCATCCATATCTTTGACGTTGAAAGCGATATGATGGACTTTTCGCAGTTGACCGATTTTGAGTTTTTTCGCGGTTACGGAAGGACTAATAGTCATTTTAGTTAGGGTTTGCTGAAAAAGTTTGTTGGTGGGGTGTGGGGGAATTATGAATTATGAATTATGAATTGGGATGTGGGGAGAACAAATAAAAATAATCTCCTGACGATGGACGACTTAAGAGTTAATTTTTTGCAATAATTGTCGAATGGATTCTGCATCTTGAGCGTTGGGTAGGAGAGCGAGATAGAAGCCTAAATCCTGTTGCGCTTGGCTGAGTTGTCCAATTTGATAGTAAACTAAACCTCGATCGCGCAGCTCTAGGGGATGATTAGGAATGAGCAAAAGTAGTAGATCTATTGTCCGAATTGTCTGAGACCATTGTTGACGATTCAGGTAAATATATTTTAAATTAGTCAACAAACGTAATAAAATTTGCTGATTGGTAGCAATATTGAGAAAATGTTCTTCCAATTTAACTGGCTGTTGATAAACTTGACTTAATCTTTCTTGACAGTCCTGTTTAAATAGGATTTCACCACCGTGAAAGGGATCGACAAAAATTTCCACTTCCTCGAAATCGGGACGGATAATAAAATGCCCTGGCATACCAATTCCTACCATGGGAAAATCGATCTTTTTGGCAATCTCTAAATAGATAATCGAGAGAGTGAGTGGGATACCCGTGCGGCGATCGATTACGTCATTTAAGTAGCTATTGCGGGGGTCATAGTATTCTTGGGTATTACCGGTAAATTGTAAATCTTCAAACAAATATTGATTGATAACCTTGACTATTTTTAAGGGATATAATCTATCGGGTAGGCGTTTTTTTACCTCGTCAGCCATTAAGTTTATCCTATTTAAATAGTGATCAATCTTGAGACGGGGATATTCAAAATTGGCTATTTGTAGAGCTGCCCGAGCTAGATTTATCTCGGAGTCAGGATGTTGAATTGTTTCGATGAAAGCTTGGTATAAGAGTTCAAGGGTCATTAGAAAAGGGTATTAATCAGATTATCAACTATTTTAACCGATCCTTCCAGTTTTATCGCTTCTCTTTTCTGATCACCATTAAAGATTCAGTGCTTTAGATGAGCTTTTCTGGGAAGGGTAGCGAGAAATCTTGTCAAGGTTTAGATTAACCACCGCTTTTTCTAAGGGGATCGTGCGACAGTTTTTATCTTGATCCCGTACTTGATAAACTAATTGATTTGTCCAATCTAAAGCAGTTAACCAACCACTTTGAGGATGATAAACCCCAGTTTCAATGCCTAGCCAACCGCTGCCGCGAGCTAGTTGCCCCGGTTTGACATCGGGAAAGCTAAAGGTTAAAGTATGACCTGTGATAATTAGTTTATCCTTGAAATAGGGTTGGGTCATGGTATGAAATTCGTTTCTAATCCAACAAAACTGCTCGTTTGTTTGCTGTTCAAGGGGATATTCTGGGTGGACTCCCGCGTGAACTAACCAAATATCTCCTAGGTCTAAATAAGCGGGTAAGGATTGGAACCAATTGATATGTTCGGCGGGTATATTGTTATTATAACTTAGTAGTGTCGCCGCCCCGCCACTCTCAATCCAGCCGTTTAACCATTTTTCGGAAACTTCTTTTCCCGTCAGAGCTTTTAAGAGCATATATTCATGATTGCCTAGGAGACATTGGTAGTTATTTTTGATGACAAAATCCACCACTTCTAAGCTCTGCTGTCCTCGATCAATTAAATCTCCCAGAAAATAAACCTCATCCTCACTATCAGGAGCAACTCGGTTTAATAGTCGCAAAAGTGCCTGAAAATTCCCATGCACATCTCCGATAATAATACGACGCGGTTCTTGAGTTTGTTTCCCTATTTTTCTAAAAAACATACACCCCTCTCTAATCGCTGACAAGACTAAAATTGCTACTCTTTTATTGCTAAAAAGGTAGTTTTTATAAGGTCTTAATTTTATTATAGGACAAAGCTTTCCCTCTGACAGTCACTCCCTCCTAAGAACGGCCAGAGAAAGGCTGTAATTGTTTTGTAAAGTATTTTTGCAATCTCTGGACAGAGAGCGGTCAGGTTATGGTATTATTTTTTTATGATCAGTTTTTATAGAATTGGATGTAAGCATTTCAAGTTTAATGCAAAGATTTCCATTATATAAAAAAGCATATCAAAAAAATGCTCCCTTGTCAAGCATCATCAAAAAAAAAGTTTTTTTTTGAGATTATAATAAAAAAAAATTAGTTTTCTGCTGCTATGATAACCCTAATTAACGCTAGAATTCCCGCCTATCAGGATCGACAACAAATAGAGATAAATGCTGCGGGAAAGATCGAGAGGATCACGGAGATGGGGGGAAAGAAAAAAGGGGAAAAGATTATCGATATGGAAGGGGATTGGCTATCCTTAGGAGGAGTAGATTTACAGATCAACGGGGGATTAGGATTAGCATTTCCCGACTTAGAAATAACAGATCTAGAAAAATTAGATAAGATTAGCGATTATCTTGGGAATCAAGGAATTGATGGTTATCTTCCCACCCTAGTCACCACGTCGGTGGAGAAATTTCAAAAATCCCTCTCAGTAATTGCCAAATATATCGAAAAACAGAAACAGGAAAATCGATCAAGCGCCCAGGTTTTAGGAGTACATTTAGAGGGACCATTTTTAAACTATGAAAAAAGGGGAGCGCATCCAGGACAATATCTTTTAACCCCAAGTATAGAAACAGTAGATAAAATTTTTGGGGACTACTTATCGATTGTAAAAATTATCACCTTAGCCCCCGAATTAGATAGTAGCGGTACTGTAATTAAATACCTAAGCGATCGAGGGATTACCGTCAGTTTAGGACATTCGCAAGCGAGTCAAGAAATAGCCAAAAAAGCCTTTTTCCAAGGGGCAAAAATGGTTACTCATGCCTTTAATGCTATGCCTCCTTTACATCATCGTCAACCAGGGTTATTAGGGGAAGCAATTATCAATTGCGATGTCTATTGTGGGTTAATTGCCGATGGTCAACACATCCATCCAACCATGATAGAATTATTACTAAAAGCCAGTAATTATCATCGAGGAATTTTCTTAGTTAGTGATGCTTTAGCGCCGATTGGTTTAGGGGATGGTGTCTATCCTTGGGACGAGAGAGAAATTGAAGTCAAACAGGGAACAGCAAGACTTTTTGACGGTACTTTAGCGGGAACGACCTTACCCTTATTACAAGGAGTAGCCAATTTAGTTAACTGGGGAATATGTGATTTAGAAACGGCGATTCTTCTAGCGACAGAATCCCCCAGAAAAGCGATCGGATTAGCGGGTTTATCGGTGGGACAACCTGCCAACTTTTTGCGCTGGCAATCGGCATCAAATTGGGAAAGATTGGATTTCCGTCAGCATTTTGGACTCTAACTGTTGAATGAGGGTATCAAGATCGACTTCGAGGCGATCAAAACATTCAGGAGGGGAAAGATCGGGTTGAAAATAAATCAATTTTACCTGACCATCACCGATAGCGACTATAGCCACTTCTTCGCTGGGATTATAGCGATAAATAATCCCAAGCATCTCTTGAATTTTACAATTAACCTTGCGATTTAATTTCTCTAGGGACTCCCTAGAACAACAGACAAAATGAGGCTGAGGTTTAAGATCAATGCCCAGGGTTTCTTGAGAATTTTCTCCCCATTCCGAGAGTAAACCCCACATTAAACCAGCTAATTCCTGTTGATTTTCTTGCACAAATTGATCTAATTGATAGCGCCATTGATTAGCGGGATCATCGGGGATTGGTTGTTCAAATCTCATCATTAGCCTCTTTTCAGTTATCAGTTATCAGTTATCAGTTATCAGTTATCAGTTATCAGTTATCAGTTACCAGTTATCAGTTATCAGTCCTTAATAAGGGGTGTGCCGATCCCCCCTTAGTCCCCCCTTGATAAGGGGGGTGCCGATAGGCGGGGGGATCCCCCTTAATAAGGGGTGTGCCGATCCCCCCTTAGTCCCCCCTTGATAAGGGGGGTGCCGATAGGCGGGGGGATCCCCCTTAATAAGGGGGGTATCTGAGAATTTTTAACACCTACCTAGTTATAGACAACTTTTCCTCTAGATAGGGATTGAATAGGGATAGAACTATTCACCTTTTCGGTTAACGACGGTACTCATCACCGCAATCACCGATTAACTGCAATAAATCCCGGGATTTTTGCAAGACATGATCAATTTTTTGATAGTCTTGGGGGGATAATTGAAAATCGAAAATACGGGCATTTTCTTGGATATGTTCAGCAACACCCAAACGCACCCCGATAATTGCTCCAGCTACGGCTTTTTGTTCGAGAACGTAACGCACTGCCACATTAGGAATGGTGACATGATAGGAATCAGCGATCGCTTTAAGAACAGTTAATAATTCTTGGAATAATTGCCAGTTTCCCCAAGCATCGATCATGTTTTTATATTTCCGTAAACTAGCGGTATTGAGACTCATGGGATTGGGTTCAGGATGACCGAGATATTTTGCCCCTAATAAGCCTCCTGCTAGAGTACCATAGGCGAGTAGATAGATGTTATGTTCTTGGCAAAACTGCGCCATTTTGACGAGGGGACGGCGATCAATTAGGGAAAACTGGACTTGATTGGAGACTATTTTAATCCCGGCGCTGAGAATAATTTTTAAATGTTCCGTGTCGAAATTAGTCAAGGCTAGGTGTTTAATTTTGCCTTCCTGTTGTAATTCTCCTAAAAAATATAAGGCATCTAGATAATTTTTATCGCGATAATCCCACCAGTGAAACTGCAATAAATCGAGACTATCCACATCCATGCGACGCAGGGAAATAGCGATATTTTTTGCGACTATTTCCTTAGTCATTTTACCCGGACGGGGAACCCATTTAGTGAAAGCTTGCAGATTATTTAAAGCATCAATGCCCCTTTGAGCGACTAATTGACGACGAAATTCACCGATAAAATCTTCGGCTGGACCGTAATGATCGGCCAGATCCCAAGTGGTGAAACCGGCATCTAGATAGGAGAACATACTAGGGATCGCTTTTTGGGGTGCGATCGAACCATGGGCGCCTGAAACCTGCCACATTCCGTTCAAAATACGGCAAATTTCCAGATCGGGGGTAAACTGTAAGCGACGAGATTCGGACATGGGAATTATAAATTATGAATTATGAATTATGAATTGGGGAGTGGGGGGAGAGGGAAGTGG
>NZ_JADEXY010000163.1 GCF_015206885.1 Microcystis aeruginosa LEGE 91341
GGGTAGTAGGGAAGTAGGGAAGTGGGGAAGTGGGGAAGTGGGGAAGTGGGGAGATGGGAATTATGAATTATGAATTATGAATTATGAAGTGGGGTAGTGGGGAATTTGTCTCATCATCACCCTATCACCCCAAAACCCTATCACCCTATCACCCCAAAACCCTATCACCCTATCTCCTCCTGACTCCTGACTACTGACTACTGACTACTGACTCCTGACTCCTGACTACTGATAGCTCGTAATTGGTTGGACTGGTAGCGCATTTGATTAAGTTCAGCTGCCGACATTCGATCGAGATGACCTAAAATCATATTAACTCGACCTTGGGATTTTAATTTTTCTCGATGTCGCGCCAAAAAATCCCAGTAAAGAAAGTTAAAAGGACAGGCTAAATCCCCGACTCGTTCATTTTTTTTATACAGACAACCCCGACAATAATCACTCATTTTATCAATATAGTTGGCCGAGGCGGCGTAGGGTTTGGAGGCGAGAATTCCCCCGTCGGCAAATTGTCCCATTCCCAGTACATTAGTCTGCATTACCCAATCGTAGGCATCGATAAAAACACTATGAAACCAGTTTTCAATCTCTTGGGGAGAGCAACCAAAAATTAAGGCAAAATTGCTCAAAATCATTAATCTTTGAATATGATGAGCATAACCAGTATTTTCCACCTGGGATAATACTTGTTTGAGGCAATTCATCTCGGTTTGATTACTATCCCAAAAGAAAGCCGGTAAGGGTTGTTGATGCTCAAACCAATTATGATTAGCGTAATCTTCTCCCAGATAATGATAAATTCCCTGCATATATTCCCGCCATCCCAACACCTGACGGATAAATCCTTCGATGCTATTTAGGGCTAAATTATCTTTTTTATAGGCGATTTCTGCCCCTTGAATCACTTCCAACGGCGTTAGTAATCCTAGATTCAGATAGGGAGATAATAGGGAATGCCAGAGGGTTTCTTTTCCCGTTATCATCGCATCTTGGTAGGGTCCAAAGTTGGGCAGACAATTAGTAATAAAATGCTCCAAGACTTGTAAAGCTTGTCTGCGGGTTACTGCCCAGGAAAAAGGTTTAATTTTTCCATATTTAGGAATATCTAAAGCTTCCACATCGGCGATAACTTGAAGGGTAATTTCATCGGGTTCAAACCAAAGAGGAGCAGTAGTTTTTAATCCATCTTTGGGCGGTTTGCGGTTTTGTTTATCAAAGTTCCATTGTCCTCCTATGGGTTGATTATTCTCCATTAAAATCTGCCATTTTTTGCGACTTTCTCGATAGAAATCCTCTAGTAATAGTCTTTTACGAGATTTAGCCCAATTATTAAAATCTGTCCTTGTCCAGAGAAAGTGATTATTATCAATTAGGGTTATAGCACAGTCTAAATTGAGATTTTTAATTAATCTAATAAATGGCAAATCATTAGGCATCATGATCTGTAATTCTTTAATCCCTAATCGCTTAATCCAAGCAGATAAAATCGGCTCAAAATCTTCAGCAACTTCGTAGGCGACAGCCCATCCTAAAGTTTTTAATTCTTCGGCAAAATGACGCATCGCCGACCAGATTAAAACTAATTTTTGCTGATGATAGGGTCTTTGTCGAACATGATTGTGGGATTCAATTAGAATAACCGGTGTTTCCTGTGAATAGGCTTGACGATTAGCTAAGGCCGCTTGTCCTGTCCATAATTGATCCCCTAAAATCCAAATGCCAATGGTCATAATTATTTCATTGCCTCGACTATTCCCCCGTATTTTTTAGCCATAATATCCGCCATTTCCCGAGCAGAAAATTTACTGGCTTTGTCGATGCTGGGGGTAAATGTCCCCGTAGGGGTTAAATAATGGGTAAATACCCCGACTTTTTTGCTAATAATCCACATATTTATTGAAGTCAAAAATCAAAAAGGGGATGGTAATTATAAATTATGAATTAGGAATTATGAATTAGGAATTGGGGAGATGGGGGAAAAAAGCTGTCTCCTGACTCCTGAATACTGACTCCTATCTCCTGACTCCTGATTAGGTTTTTGTCCTGAGACTTTGGGCGCTTAGATAAAGTTGCGTCCATTCTTTGACCACTTGCGTGCGTTTAAAGTTTAATTCGCCAGCGATTTCCTCAAGGGTTTTACCCGCTTTTAAGCCATCGATAACGCTTTTACCCGTGGGAGAAAGGGCGGCATAGTAACTTTGCCATTGACTGAGAGTTAAGCCAAAATTATGCTCTTTCGGGCTGATTTGTAACCATTCACTGATTAATTCTGTCCCTTCCTTGAGGGCAAAAACCTTAATCGCATGATAGCCAACTTTTTCCCGGAGACGATAAATCCGTTGGACGGGAATATTCATCGCCTTTGCGATCGCATCTTGGTTTTCGCCCCCTAGATAGAGGTTAAACCAAGTCACTGCCTCTGGACTAACATTTTCCTCTAGATACCTAGCAAAACTCTCTTGAACTTTTGCCCGGATAATTTGCGCTTCTTGACAAGTGCGTTGATCTTCGTAGGTAGCGATCGCATTTTGATCCAGTAAACTTAAGCTATTTTCCCCCTCATCGCCACTAATTTCATCGGAGAGAATCCGGATCATTTCTTCCCGAGGCACATTAGTGATACCGCTTTTCGATTGACGACGGAGATAATTAACAAAACGATAGGCTAACAGGGGTTGATTGCGGATCGGACGCAGAGCGTATTCCTCCAGGGTGGCTAACAGCAGCTGATCGCGAGTAGCTTGATCGGTGGTACAACGAGCGATCCATGCTAACTGGGATTGCAGATAGCGATCGCTATTTAACATCTCCTGAATGATTTCCTGCAAGACATCGGCCACCGCTTGCTGACGATCGCGACTTAAGGAAACCCAAGTGCGAATTTTTTGCCGGAGAGTGACACAAGCGCCGAGACGATCGATCAGGTTACGATAGGCGCGGGTGGGACTAACCTTGAGATAGCGTTGCCGCAGAATTTGCCAAAGATAGACTAATCCCCGTTTAGCGATTTCTAAATCTCTCTGGTCTAAATTTTCCCAACGTTGGCTATCTTCACCGAGTAACCAATTGATAATGGTATCCCGTTGGCGATCGGTTAAGGAATCCTCTGTTTGAGAGAGGCGATCTTGCCATTGTTGCCTTAACTCGTCGATTATTGTCGTCATCGAAAAATTGAGTTCCAAACCCCGTCTTTTTAGGACGGCTTTAGTTTAAATATTAGCGCATTTACACGATATATACTAGAACCTGAGCCATGGAGAAGGCCTATCGCTGCCAATTTTACCCAACACCCGACTAGAACGAACTAATCAATTAAGTCTTTTGCCGGATAAGGATTTGGGGCGCACGCATCGCTTACTAGGGTGCGTTTCCCTGAAAACATGACAATTTCAAGGTTAACCAATATTTGGGAATGCACCACCCCTACCATTTATAATTCGGGAACATTTTCCTGTTCATAATTTTCTATTAATATTCCCAACATTTCCATTAAAGAAGCAAGAGGATGATTTTCATTTTCTCCTATTTCATCTATCAAATTATCTAACATAATTACTAATTGTTCATATTCTGATTCGTTGCGAGGTATAAATAGTATTGGCTTTAAGTTTGTCCAGGCTTGCTGTGTTTTCTCTAGATTTATCGTCGGCATTTTTTTACTCCTTCCATTTGTTTTTGTCGTATTCAGGATGAGTTAAAACTTCTCGAATATAAATTTTTTGTCGATTGTAATGAATCGCCGCTATGAGTCTAATCTTATTTCCACCTATGTTAAAGACAGTCAGTTTTCCTACTTTGTCAGCATTGGGGAAAATGGTTCTTAATTCTGCTATGGACTGAAATTGTCCTGTCTTCATTTTTTGATACCATTCTTTTAATTAGGATGGGTTAGCGGTAGCGTAACATGAGCGGGCGTTGGGTTTCATGCTTCAACCCAACCCACGTTCATCTTATATTTAATTCCACCCACCCACTTACCTTTCGGCCAATTTATTTAATTTCCTCCGACTGATAACGTGCATTTTATCAATAAGTCCCGAAAATATTCCCGTTAATTAGCTTTAACTTTCTGCCCGATCGTATCGGCAGTGGTAGTGGAAACCATGGCCGCCATAACTTGTTCGGGGGAAACCGTAAAAGGCAGACGGTGAATGTCCGAATTAGGCTGACAGGCAATTGCGGCTGCGTGGCGCAATTGGGCAAGGGAAACATCTTTTAATCCTAAATCCTCTAGGGATTTCGGTAAACCAATTTGTTCATAAAACTGGATTAGTTGCCCCCGGGCCGATACTGCTAATTGATTGCCCAAAACTATTTCTTCTAGACGCAATTGGGCGAGAATGCCGTAGGCGACTTTTTCGCCGTGCAGTGCATGATGGCAAGCGGGAATATGGGTTAAACCATTATGAATTGCATGGGCGGCCACGGTGCGACAATTAGCGCCCCCTAAACCACCAATTACTCCAGCCAATAAAACGGTGGCATCTACCACCTGTTTCCAGTCCTCCCCGCCGATATTTTCCAGGGCTGCCGGGGATTTTTGGAAAAGAATATCCCGCAAAACCCGGGCCTGTTGGACGGCAGCAATGATCAGGGTTTCTGTGGAGTGACCGCTACTGACGGAGGCTTCGTACCATTTAGCGATCGCATCGCCAATACCGGCGATTAAGGTTCTTTTCGGGGCAGTTTGGATAATACCGTAATCGAGAATTAATAAATCCGGACAACGGGCTAGGGACAGATCGTAAAGAAACGCCCCCGCGTCAGAATAGACGTTAGATAGGGCTGTCCAAGCGGCACAGGTAGCGGCGGAGGTGGGAATCGTGGCGATGGGCAAATGGCACTGATGGGCGAGTAATTTGGCCATATCGAGGGCTTTGCCGCCACCCACACCGATGATAAAATCTGCCTCATGACTCTTGACAGATGCCTTTAAATATGCTAGGGAATTTTCCGAACAATCGGGGGCGTAACTGTGATAGCTAGGAGTGAGATTTTTCAGGGGAGATGACAAAAAAGCTAAATTGCGATCGCCGCCCACCACCAGGGGACGTTTACCCAAATCCGCTAACTTGCCGGTGGATTCTTCTAGGGCATTGTCACCCCGAATCACTTGTGCGGGGGCGATTAACAGGGGCAAAACAGCGACAGCATTGGACATTTTTTGACAACCTCTCAGGATTATTGGCTAATTTTAGCGAAACTTTCGGGAAAAAGCTGTAGTTCAGGAGTATTATCCCCCGGGGCGGAGAAGGATTTTTTAATCTGTCCCAAGTACAAAGGAGCAGATAAACCGGGCTGAGGGTGAACGAGAGTGCGAGCGCTAATGATAAATTGATTATTACCGCCAGCACCGGCGCGACCGGAGGAAAACAAGTCACTAGCGGCTTGTTTTAGGGTTGCTTCCACTTGCTCGGGAGTAACGGTATTGGGCAGGGAGATAACAGCTTGATTAGCTCCGTTATCATAGACAAGGGAGAATCTCACCGCTCCCGGAATTTCTGTGCGGGTAAACAGTCCCAACCCAAGACCGAAAATCCCCACCGTCAACACGGCCATAAAGCTAGTGACACCGACGAGACGAAAGCGGATTCCCCAACCGACGAGAAAAGCGATAATTGTGAGTACCAAAAAAACCAGCGTGGCAATACCGGACCATTGGGTGTATTTGGCGAAGTTTAGGGGAATGTCCATATTTTCTATAATACTGATTCTATGAAAACGGTTAGCATAAACCATTGTACCTATCCTGTTGTCGAAACTTTCCATTCTGTGCAGGGCGAAGGCTTTTGGACGGGAAGCAATGCTTTTTTCCTCCGTTTAGGAGGTTGCGATGTCTATTGTCCTTGGTGCGACCAAAAAGAGTCTTGGAATGCCCACCGTTATCCCCAACAATCCCTGGGGGAATTGGTAGAGATGGCAAAAGGGGCTAACCCCGCCATGGTGGTGATTACTGGGGGTGAACCTTTAATGCACAATCTTGATCCTTTAACCAAGGAATTAAAAAATCAGGGTTTACGGGTACATTTAGAAACTTCTGGCACTCATCCTTTTACTGGGGTTTTTGATTGGGTGACTTTTTCTCCTAAAACTTATAAAATGCCCGATCCTAGTATTTATGCACGGGTGAATGAGTTAAAAATTGTCGTGGCTAATCCAGAGGATTTAGACTGGGCAGCTATGCAGGAAAGTAAGTTATCGGAAGGGGTGATTAAATATCTGCAACCCGAATGGAATACAGTAGAAAGCAAAGAGTTAGTCTTTAATTATGTTCTCCGGCATCCCCAATGGCGTCTCAGTCTCCAAACCCATAAGTTTTTAGGAGTTCGCTAGTCAGTTATCAGTGAGCAGTTATCAGTGAGCAGTTATCAGTTATCATTTATCAGGAGATTACTTTTTATTTATTCTCCCCCATCTCCCCAATTCATAATTCATAATTCATAATTCATAATTTACTAACAAGAGGTTAAATACTATGTCTAACAATAATTCTGAACGAGTAGTGCGTCGTGGTCGAGTTTTTCCGGAGATTCAATCTACAGAGGAAGAAAAGGCGAAACATCGCGCCCGACAATTAGAATTTTATCATCGTTGTTGGCCGATTTTTCAGAGTTTACAGCCCCGGTTAATGAAACATTACTATGGTTGGTACATTGCGATCGAACCCGATAGCGGCGATTATTTTATCGATCCCGACAAAGAAGTGGCTAGTAAAAAAGCAAGGGCAAAATATCCCGACAAAATCCATCATATCTTTGGCATTAATGAAACTGGAGTTAGTGGCAGAATATGATTGAAGGGAGATTTGGAGAAAATGGTCAAATTTATTTTGATATCGATTTAGTCAGCCCCAATGGACTGGTGTTACCTGTAGAAGCTATGCTAGATACTGGTTTCACGGAGTTTTGTGTTATGAATGACCAAGATGCTCGCAGTCTTGAATGGCCATTTTTAAACCAAGATAAGTTACGCACCGCCCAAGGAGAAGCATTTTTTGATATATATTTAGGCAGAGTAAGAATTGATGGTCAGGAATACGAAATTCCCGTTTTTGCAGGGGAGGCAATTCAGGAGATTTTGTTAGGTTCGCAGTGGCTAAAACAATTTATCTTAGTAGCTAATTATCAACAAGCACAGGTGACATTAGGATAATGACAAAAAAGGCGATTATTTTACTTTCCGGGGGATTAGATTCAGCGACAACAGCAGCGATCGCTTTAGCTGCTGGTTATCAATTAATTGCCCTTTCCTTTCGTTATGGACAAAGACACGAGCGGGAATTAGCAGCGGCGAAAAAAATTGCTAATTTCCTCGATATCAAAGAACATCATCTGATCGAAGTCAATCTATCTTTGTGGGGAGGTTCCGCTTTAACGGATCAATCTATTGCTATTCCCCAAGAGGGAATTAACCCGAATATTATCCCGATTACCTATGTGCCGGGGAGAAATACAGTTTTTATTTCGATCGCTCTTTCTTTAGCGGAAGCAAGGGCAGCCGAGGCGATATATTTAGGAATTAATGCGGTGGATTATTCTGGTTATCCCGATTGTCGTCCCCAGTATTTAGAGGCCTTTCAAACTTTAGCTAATTTATCATCAAAAGCGGGTTTAGAAGGGAAAGCACCCCAATTAATTGCCCCTTTGGTTATGGATAGTAAGGTAGATATCGTCCGTCGTGCTGTTAGTTTGGGTGTTCCCATTGCTGATACTTGGTCTTGTTATCAAGGTGAAGTTGAACCCTGCGGTTTATGTGATTCCTGTCGTATCAGAGATCAGGCTTTAATTGAGGCCGGTTATCCCGAATTAGCCACTCCCCTGTTGAAACAGCCAGGAAAAGGATAGTGAAAAATGGAGATAATCTAGGCAATTAAATGTTCAATAAGGATTTTACTGCCGATTAATATTAAAACTAAACCGCCGAGAATTTCTACCTTTTGACTAAATAAATTACCGAATTTATGCCCGATAAAAACAGCTATAAAACATAGAGCAAAGGTAATAGAACCGATAACAGTGCAAGCTAAAAGTAAGGGAGTTTTAATCACCGATAAACCCAAACCAACTACTAAAGCATCGATGCTAGTAGCGATCGCTAATCCGATTAAAGTATAGAAATCTAGAGGATTAAATTTTTTTTCCTCGTCATCATTTTGAACAGCTTCGTAGATCATTTTACTGCCGATCGCCCCTAAAATAATAAAAGCGATCCAATGGTCAAAAGAGGCGAGGAAATCGCGACAAGTTAGGCCGATACCCCAACCGATCATCGGCATAATTGCTTGAAATCCGCCAAAAAACAAAGCAATTTTCAGAGCCTTATTAACATGAATATGACGAATCATCAGGCCACTGGTCAGAGAAACGGCCACGGCATCGGCGGCTAATCCCACGGCTACAAAAGAAATGGTCAAAAGTTCGAGTGAAGTAAACATCTATAGTTGTTTATCCTTTAATTTCCCCTTATCTTAACTAATTTTTCCCCAAAAAACTTTCATATTTCTCTCATGATCCTCTCATTTATCTATCATTTCTCTAACCTAAGTAGGTAGGCGTTAAAAGTTGTCAGACACCCCCCTTATCAAGGGGGGACTAAGGGGGGATTAAGGGGGGATC
>NZ_JADEXY010000164.1 GCF_015206885.1 Microcystis aeruginosa LEGE 91341
CTCTCCCTTTCTTTTTTTTTTTTTTTGTATAGGCACACCCCGAAAATTACACTTGGCCTGTCGTTGGCAACGTTAGATGGTTTATAGAAAACGGGTAAATCCTAGTTCTATAGTTTAGTACAAAATAATGTTACAGTTCTTGACAAGACTACTAGAGAGGGGGGGTGTCAGTGATAGGATTCCCTAAAACCCCTTTTCTTTATTTGTGTAGAGAGAACAAAATCCTATGACAGAACTTTCTGGAAAAGCTCCTAAGTTCGGTGGCAGCACGGGCGGTTTACTCGCCAAAGCCGATCTGGAAGAAAAGTACGCCATCACCTGGACAAGCAGCAAAGAACAAGTCTTTGAAATGCCCACCGGTGGTGCCGCTATCATGAACGAAGGCGAAAATCTCCTCTATTTGGCCCGCAAAGAACACGCGCTCGCTCTTGGTACCCAATTCCGGACGAAATTTAAGCCCAAAATCGAAGATTACAAAATCTATCGGATTTACCCCAGTGGTGAAGTGCAGTATCTCCACCCCGCTGATGGTGTCTTCCCCGAAAAAGTTAACGCTGGTCGTGAATTTTTCGGCAAAAAAGACCGCAATATCGGCAAAAACCCCGAACCAGCGACAATTAAGTTCTCTGGTGTCACTCCCTACGAAGCATAAATAATCCCTAAAATCGAGAGTGGGGAGTTAGATTTAGAAGCTATTTAGCCCCAAGATTTAACTTCCGACTCTCGATTTCTCTGATCGCAATCGCAATCAATTGCTAGTTAGGGTTTGCTGAAAAAGTTTTTCCTGGGGTTAGGAGTTAGGAGTCAGTAGCCTGTCGTCAGGAGATTGCTTTTATTTATTCTCCTAAGTAGCTGGTTATAATTAAATTAAAAATGGATTTTAGCTTCGATCCCCCCTTAATCCCCCCTTGATAAGGGGGGTGCCGATCCCCCCTTAATCCCCCCTTGATAAGGGGGGTATCTGACAACTTTTAACACCTACCTACTTATCTCCCCTGATCCCCACTCCTTCATAATTCATAATTCATAATTCATAATTCCTTCCGTTTCCTGAACCATCAAAATATGATCTTCCCCGACTTCGATCGCTTTCGTGAACTCGCTGGCCAAGGTAACTTTATTCCTGTCTATCAAGAATGGGTCGCTGACCTAGAAACGCCGGTTTCGGCCTGGTATAAAATTTGTGCCGATCAAGCCTACAATTTTTTATTAGAGTCGGTGGAAGGGGGCGAAACCTTGGGACGCTACAGCTTTTTAGGCGGCGATCCCGTCTGGGTATTGGAAGCACGGGGAAACACCACCACCCAAACTTTTCGCGATGGTTCTCAAGAGATTTTTTCGGGGGATCCTTTCGAGATTTTAACCCAATGTTTAGCCCCAATTGTGCCGGTTAAATTGGCGCAATTACCCGCCGGAATAGGGGGTTTATTTGGTTTTTGGGGTTATGAATTAATTAATTGGATTGAACCGCGAGTGCCTATTTATCCCGCTACCGATGCCGATCTACCGGATGGTATTTGGATGCAGGTGGATAATCTGATTATTTTCGATCAAGTTAAACGGAAAATCTGGGTGATCGCTTATGCCGATATTCGGGGTAAAAATCCCGATTTAGCAGCCGCTTATCAAGCAGCCTGCGATCGAGTGACGCAATTAGTTCTCAAGTTACGATTACCCCTACCAACTAATGCCAAAACCCTAGAATTATTACCAGTTGGTCAGGGAAAAGAATTAGTCTATGAAAGCAATACAACTCAGGAAAAATTCTGTCAAAATGTCCTAAAAGCCAAGGATTATATCAAAGCAGGGGATATTTTTCAGGTGGTTATTTCCCAGCGTTTAAATGCCAATTATCATGGTCATCCCTTCGATTTATATCGTTCCTTGCGTCTGATTAATCCTTCTCCCTACATGGCTTTTTATAACTTTAAGGATTGGCAAATTATTGGCTCTAGTCCTGAAGTGATGGTTAAGGCAGAACGGGACGAATTAGGTAAAATAAAGGCTACGGTCAGACCAATTGCTGGAACCCGTCGCCGGGGACAAAACTTCGGTGAAGATCAAGCTTTAGCAACGGATTTACTGCAAGATCCCAAAGAAATTGCCGAGCATATTATGTTAGTGGATTTGGGGAGAAATGATCTAGGTCGGGTGTGCGATCGAGGTACGGTCAAAGTGGATGAATTAATGATCATTGAACGTTATTCCCACGTTATGCACATTGTTAGTAATGTGGTGGGGGATTTAGCCACCAATAAAAGTGCTTGGGATTTATTAAAAGCCTGTTTTCCGGCGGGAACTGTCAGTGGGGCCCCGAAAATTCGCGCTATGGAAATTATTCATGAATTAGAACCCTGTCGTCGTGGTCCCTATTCAGGGGTTTATGGTTACTACGATTTTGAGGGACAGTTAAATAGTGCCATCACGATTCGCACTATGATTGTTCGTCCCCAGGGTAATCAAAATTATCTGGTTTCTGTGCAAGCGGGAGCGGGGTTAGTAGCCGATTCTGAGCCGGAGAAAGAGTATGAAGAAACCCTCAACAAAGCGAGGGGTTTATTGGAGGCAATTCGCTGTTTAAGTTAGATTTTTTAGACCGGGATCATCCTTCTCTATTTAACCTCATTAGCAGAAACGATCGGAGCCTTGAATAACTTCATGGGTTGGTACTCTCTGGGGGGGGTACGAGGAAAAATATTTAATCGGTAGCTCTAGGAGAAACTCTGGTGCTGACAGAGTATTTAACTTTATCCCTATTTCCATTAGTCACAGTAGTCATCTCTACCTCAGCGTTGGCATTCAAAATCACTTGACCACCACCGTTGCGAACACAGGCAAAAAAACCGTCCACATCGCCAGGATCCGCGGCGATGAGTTCAAAACCCTCATGGTCATCACAAAAATTGGGGTTATTAGCAGTCGATGCTAACATATCGGTGACGGGGGAATGTTGCCAAGTAGAAACATCTGCGGGGGTTTTGTAGTTGCCATCTTCGTCCAAGTCTGGACCATAGCGCCACAAGACTCGCGGACCGGTCAAGCTATTTTCAGGGCCTTTGGTATAGTAAACGATCTGTTCATTGAGCGGAGCCTGACCGGGATTGTTGGGGTCGGGAATTTGGAAAGCAAGAACTGCTCGCGCTCCTGTGGGTACTTGAGTACTCGTGATCGCAGTTTCAGAATCAGCGATAGTTTTTGCCCGTCTCACTTCATCTGAAACAAACTCTAGAGTACGATTAAGATTATTTTGGATTTCAGTACCAGCATTAGCTCGATAGTTACTTCTGAGCAGGTTAGTTACGGCATCTCCTGCCACCGAGATGACAATCAGCATCATCGCACTTGCCAGTAAAACTTCTGTAATCGTGAAACCTGCTTGTCGAAATGGTTGGTGAGTTTGTCGAACCAAAAGGGAGGATTTTTTCCGTAAACCGCCTAGGTGATTGATGTACCCTAAATAAAAACGCATAGCTTTAACCCGTGCCAATTTCTCTGTTCTGTACTCCCCTAAATATTTGGTATTTATTGCAGTCACAGAGGTTTGATTCAACTATCGGTCAGTCAAGTTAAAAGGTGTTTTTCGGAAACCACTGAAAACTTACTACCACCTACTACCTTCAAAATTACCCTAGAAAACTCCCGATCAAAAATTTCTTGACCTAACTAACTTCACCACTAACCACATCATAGCCTAAAAAAATCCTATAGATAGTAATTGAAATATGGCCAGAAAGATGATTTTGGTTACAGCTATTAATCGCTTTTGGGAGTGGGTGAGTTTTTGTACATTTGTATTGGTGGAATGGTTGACCCTCAAGGAGATAAGAAAGCCCAAGGACTGGTTACAATCAAGGATGAGTAATTTTTCGATCGATGTCATCTAAATAATCATGCGTCTCTTACATACTATGCTCCGGGTCAATAACTTGCAGGAATCTCTACAATTTTACTGCGATGTGCTAGGAATGAAGTTATTGCGCCAGAAAGACTATCCCAATGGTCAATTTACTCTCGCTTTTGTCGGTTATGGCGATGAGGCTAATCATGCTGTCATCGAACTGACCTATAATTGGGGAGTCGATCACTACGAAGTCGGCAATGCTTACGGTCATATTGCCCTAGGCGTGGATGATATCTATAGCACCTGTGAGAAAATTCAATCTCTTGGTGGCAATGTCACCCGGGAACCGGGGCCGATGAAACACGGTTCTACGGTGATTGCTTTTGTGGAAGATCCTAATGGCTACAAGATCGAGTTAATTCAACTAGGAACCCAAGGCACTGCCGTGGCTACGGCTTAAATTTATTGTCGTCAAAAGCTTATGTCTGTTGAAATTGAACGGAAGTTTCTGGTTAAAGGGGATTCTTGGCGATCGCTTGCGACTGGCAAGTTGTATCGTCAGGGATATATTCCTACCCAAGATGGATTGACAACCGTGCGAGTTCGTGTGGTTGGAGAGCGGGGTTATTTAACCATTAAAGGCAAGACTGAGGGTATTAGTCGCCAAGAATTCGAGTATGCAATTCCCCTAGAAGATGCGGTGCTCATGTTAGAAAACCTCTGTAAAAAACCTTTAATTGAAAAGATTCGTCATCGCATTTCTCTGGATAATTTAACTTGGGAAGTTGATGAATTTTTGGGAGATAATCAAGGTTTGATTATGGCTGAAATTGAGTTAGAACAAGAGGATCAAGTCATTACTATTCCTGATTGGATCGGCGAAGAAGTCACGGGAGATGAGCGATACTACAATAGCAATTTACAGAAATTTCCCTATAAAATGTGGTCATTGTAGTATTAATTTACTCCCAGTTTAACTCTGGGTAGATACGGCTTTTTCTGCTTCGTTTAGCTTATTTGTTACCCGTCGGAGAACGCCATTAATAAAGCGATAACCTTCATCATCAGAATAACGTTTGGCTAATTCGATCGCCTCATTAATTGCTACTTTTTGAGGTATATCGAGATAGAGCATTTCTGCCACGGCAATTTGCAGGATATCCCGATCAATTCTTGGTAAACGATGCAGTTGCCAATCCACTAGAGCGCTGGTTAATTCCTGTTCAATTTCCGCACGACGACGATAGACTGTACCGATTAATTCTAGGGCATATTCCCGCACTTCGTACTGACTAGATAACTGGACAATTTCGGGAAAATCTATCACGGTTCCTAAACGATTAATGGCATTATGGGTAAGAGAAATTGCCTCTTTTACCATAGTTTGGGCGCTTTTTAGATTTGTTGCCTTAGTATCACTAGCGAGAATCCGTTCATTACCACGACTAATTTCGGCAGCAGCGGTTTCTAGGGTTTCTTGAATTTCTAGGGTTAAGGTTCTAACTGCGACTAAAATTAAATCGTTTAAAGTTTGCTGTTCCAGGTTTTCAGGATTACCTTTAATCTGACTTAAACTCAAAAGGGCAAGTTCTCGAGCAATGCGACGGGGTTGTTGACGGGGAGGCATAGAAATTTAGAAGGAGAGGAAAGAAAATTATACAACTTTATTGATCGCTATCTGGTTTGGTTAATTTTTCTCGGCGATCAATTTTTGACTAACTTCTATCTTAGCATAAAAGCCGCCAAGATTTAACTTTTCAAGTTTTAATTAGACAAAAGACAATATCTATCTTGAATCTCCCCTAATTTAGTCTCAGCTTCTTGAGCATTAATAGCTAATTGAGCAAACTCTAGAAAGCGTTTTAATTCCTTGCGTAATAAATTCCTTTCTACTTCCCAGGTTTCTCGATCTAAGGTGGGTGGCATAACGATCATATCAAATAAAGTCGCCTGTTTTTTATCGGGATGGGGGCGCAATATTCGCCCGCGACGCTGAATAAATTGGCGAGGATTACCACTACTAGCCAGAATAACTGCGTTTTGAATTGATGGCAGATCTACTCCCTCATCTAAACATCTAATTGCCACTAATCCTTGCAGATAACCCTCCTCAAATTGTTGGCGAATTTTTTCTCGTTCTTCTAGGGAAGTTTCTGCGGTGTAGGTAGCAACTCGATAACCTAATTGATTGCCCAATAAATGAGTAACAGCCTCTACCTGACGACGATAATTAGCCGTATAATTTTCTACATAACCATCCCCACAATAAAATAAAGTATGATCCGTATCTAAACGCTCTTGCATCAGTTGTTGTAAAGCCTGTAATTTATTACTCGCTGAACCAATTAATCGCGATCTTTGCATTAGCAGTGCTGTTAAATTTTCATTGCCATTTAAATTACTATTTTTCTGCAAAGTCCAGCCAATTTTCTGGGTCAATTTTGCGTATAATAAAGCCTCATTATCGGTTAATTCAACCAAAACTGGATGATAAAAATAATTGACTAAAGCACCTTTACTAATAGCATCAGCTAGGGTAAATTCTGGTTGTAGAATTTGTCCAAAATAATCAAGAATAGCGTCGGTTCCTTCCTCATCAAAATATCTTTCAGGAGTGGCAGATAAAGCCAATCTTAGACCTAAAGAACGGGGTAATAATTCTTCTAATCGGGGGGAACCTAAATTATGGGCTTCATCACCAACGATTAAAGTTTTATCGGGAAAAAATTTGATTTGTGATTGAAACCCCTCGCTAATAAAAGTTGAGTTAGTAGTTAAAACGGTGACAAATTTTTGATTACCCGCTTGCACATTATATAATTCTGTGGCTAGTTGACTTTGCCATGTATGGACACTTTCGTAGGCTAAAATCGGTTTAAGATTAAATTTTTCCGCTTCTCGTTGCCATTGATTAACTAGGTGACGATAGGGACAAATTACTAATAATACTTGCAGTTCTATCGCTTCGTAAAGTTCCAGGGCAATAGCTAAAGCAGTAATAGTTTTACCGCTGCCAGTGGCCATTTTTAAAGTTCCTCGTCCCCGATTACGAAACCAACTGATAATCGCTGTATTTTGGTAGTCTCTCAATTCTAAATTGGAAGGAATCCTAGGAATACCGGAGGGATTGACTCGATAGAATCCTCGCAATTCAGCAACTTGCTTGATTTTGCGGGAACCCAGAAAATCCCTAGTTATTTTTTCCCAATCTATCCAGCAACTATTCATAGGACCTCTTGTAAAAATCAAAAATTGTTGTTAGGGTTAGGAGTCGGTCGTCAGGAGATTGTTTTTATTTATAGCGTTTCCTGTTCGCAAGGGGTTTATAAATAGTTTTGGTATAAGTTTAAAAATAGCAGAAAGTCAAAAACCTAAAAACTAAAGGTTGCTACCTATACAATGGGGATGGACTAAAAAGACCATCCCACAGCTATCAAACCACTCTTAACTGTTATCCTAGAAACCTAGGGAATGATTAGGATAATTTACCTGGTCGCTACTTCTTCTTTTTGGGGAGTATTTTGCCGAAGTTTTTCCTGATCTTGGCGACGTTTTTTAGCGTAGAGTTGGATTGTCACTGCCATTAATACCACTAAAGCTACAATTAACCAAGTGGTCAAATCGAGGGGTAATTGATTCTTAAATACAGCCAAAAGGACAATAACTACCAATAACAGGGTTGGTGCTTCATTTAAGGCCCGAAATTGCTGTCCCGTCCAATTACATTCTCCTTTTTCTAGCTTCTTCATGATGCGACCACAGTAGAAATGATAGAGCAGTAAAAGAGCTACAAAGGATAATTTAATATGTAACCATCCCGATTTTAAAATTTCTGGTTCTGTGGAGATTAAACCGATCGCCATGGCCACGGTGACAATCATCCCCGGTGTGGTGATGATATTGTAGAGTCGCTTCTCCATGATCTCGTATTGTGCTTTCAGAATAGCTTGTGCGGGTTCCGTTTGTGTTGCTGCCTCCGCATGATAGACAAACAAACGTACTAAATAAAATAGTCCCGCAAACCAAACAACTACCCCAATCAGGTGAAATGCTTTAAACCAATAGTAAGCCATAGTCTATATTGTGATGTGAGTCCCGAATTAATTAGTCTAAGAGTTATCCATGCTTTCCCAGACTATCCCTATACAAAAGTTTAGACGGAAAATAGGTGTTGGGGAGCAGGAATTATGAATTATGAATTATGAATTATGAAATTATGGCTCTTCGTTACTTGGTATGGTTCTATAGGGGGCATAAATCGACTAAATCCTTATCTGGCAAAAGATTTAATTGATCAGTTCGCTCTAGATCAAAAATAATTGACAAAAATCGCTAAATGCTTTTCTATATAAGGGTTCCATCCCTTATAGCCCCCGTCCATTGCATAACACAAACCGAAGAGCCTGAATTATGAAGTGGGGGGTGGGGAGAAGGG
>NZ_JADEXY010000165.1 GCF_015206885.1 Microcystis aeruginosa LEGE 91341
GTGGGGGAGTGGGGACGTGGGGGAATTTCAACTAACACCCCAACACCCTAACACCCCAACACCCTAACACCCTAACACCCCAACACCCTAACACCCCCCGCAACGGCTCGACTGAGCATCGCCGAACGTCGCGCACACAGTGACCACCCCAACACCCTAAAACCCCAACAGCCAATAAGAATATCAAAACTTCCTGATATAACAATCTCTTTGGGATCAAGGGTTTGGCGGTTTTATCAAGAAATCATGACAATGTACTTGGTCAAAATCAGAATCTTGCTGTTTAATAGGTATTTATAACAAGCGATTCCCTTGATCCCCATCGAGTGGATTTCTCGTTCACAAAGCAATCGATGAGTAGTTAGAAGGATTACCCAGATCACTGCTTTTGCAAATGCCCAAAAACATTTGCCGTCGTAACTAATCGGAGAGCGTCAACTCATGGTTCCAGAATACCCCCCCTTAGATGAGATGACCTTGCGGCAACTGCGACGAGTTGCCAGTCAATACAGCATCTCTCGTTACAGTCGGATGCGGAAAACGCAATTAATCGAGGCAATTACCCAAGCTATGGGAGTAAGCGGCAATTTTAAATCTATTATTAAAGAGGAAAAACCAGTGGAAGCAGCAAAATTTGAATTAGGTCAAGCTCACCCGATCGAAGATATCCTAGGTTCAGTGGATGATGGTTTAGGAGATCTGCCCGGTGGCTACGGTGAAAATCGCATTACCCTCCTACCTCGCGATCCTCAGTGGGCCTATGCTTACTGGGATATCCCCAACGAATCGAAAGAAGATCTCCGTCGTCAAGGAGGACAACAGTTAGCCCTACGTCTTTATGATGTCACCGATATCGATCTCAATAGCCAAGGCGCGCATAGCGTCCAAGAATATCTCTGTGATGAATTGGCCCGGGAATGGTATTTACCGATTCCGGTCAGCGATCGAGATTATGTTATCGATATCGGTTATCGTTGTGCTGATGGTCGTTGGTTAGTTTTGGCCCGTTCTCCTTTAGTACGGATTCCTCCCGTCTATCCTTCCGACTGGATTGAAGATATTTTTGTCACCGTTAACTGGGAAGAAGAACTGGTGGGTAAAACTGTTTACGAACTCGTTCCCCCCAGCAAACGCTACGGCAGCAGCGCCGGAACCACGGGAACTAGCCCCATCTACGACCAAATTTTCGAGAGTGTCGGCGATATCGAGGCCCTACGGGTGGCCGGTTCCTTGTTTGGTTCCATGCAGCACGTCGCTGGTTCCGTACCGATGTCGGAAGTGATCAGTTCCTATGTATTCCCCTCTGGGGTTGGTATGTGGGCAGTTCCCACGGTATCGGGACTAACCGCTTCCGGTATCGGCATGACTGCTTCCGGTATCGGTATGGGTGCTTCGGAAACCCTACAACGTCCGCGCAAATTCTGGTTAGTTGCCGATGCAGAATTAATCGTCTATGGTGCCACCGAACCCGATGCCACGGTAACTATCGGTGGTCGTCCGATTAAACTCAATCCCGATGGCACTTTCCGCTATCAGATGTCCTTCCAAGACGGTTTAATCGATTATCCAATTATGGCTGTAGCCGCCGATGGTGAACAAAATCGTTCTATCCACATGAAATTTACCCGGGAAACCCCCTCTCGCAATACCAACACTAAAGACGAGGCGGTTCTAGAATGGTTGTTCTAGATTGGGTTTTCTAACGTTACCAAAGCCAAACCAATTACTTCCCCCTAACTGAGATTTAGTTAGGGGATTTTTTGGGGATTGTCAACGCTATCAACTTCTATTCCCAAATCTGACAGCTTAAATCGCCCGATTTTTGGGAAAGACGCAGATTTTCACCGTAATCGACGGGAACATCAATCACCGTAGGGACATCTTGCCGGAAAGCCTCCTCTAGGATCGGGATCAAATCCTGAGCAGATTCCACCCGATAGCCTTTTAATCCCATACTTTCGGCAAATTTAACAAAATCGGGATTACCAAACTTAATAAAAGAAGATGTCCCAAAATGGTTAAACTGCTTCCATTCGATTAAACCGTAACCGCCATCATTAAAGATGAGAGTGACGAAGGGAGTTCCCACCCGCAAAGCTGTCTCCAATTCCTGACAATTCATCATAAAACCGCCGTCTCCCGTCACCGCCACAATGCGCTTATCGGGATGAACTAACTTAGCGGCGATCGCACCAGGGATAGCAATACCCATAGCGGCGAAACCGTTAGAAATAATGCAAGTATTAGGACAATCGGAGTGATAATGGCGGGCCATCCACATTTTATGAGCGCCCACGTCAGAAATGGCGATATCTTCTGGTCCCATCACCTGACGCAGATCGTAGATCAATTTTTGTGGCTTGATCGGAAAACCCGTATCATTGGCATAGGTTTCGTAATCGGCCCGAATTTCCGTCTTTAATCCTGCGGTGACAGGAGTTGGTTTATTCTGGCGATCGGCCCGTTTGAGGATATCGATGAGAGAATCGGTAATATCACCCACCACTTCCACCACCGGGGCATAACTGCTGTCAATTTCCGCCGGAGTCATGCCGATGTGAATAATCGGTAATTTCCCGTCTGGATTCCATTTTTTCGGGGAATACTCGATTAAATCGTAACCAACAGCGATAATTAAATCACTGCGATCGAAGGCACAACTAATCAAATCCCGTTGCTGTAATCCTACCGCCCAAAGAGCCAGAGGATGGGTATAGGGAATCACCCCCTTACCCATAAAAGTGTTAGCCACAGGGATATTCAAGGCCGTGGCGAATTCCGTTAAAGCCTCACTAGCATTAGCGCGAATTGCCCCATTTCCCGCCAAAATCAAGGGATTTTTCGCTTTAGAAATCACCGCCGCCGCCATGTTCAAAGTCCGATAGGAAGCGTAAACTTTTTCCTGACTATCGAGGGGCAAAGGACTACCATCGGCAGCCATAGCGGCGATATTTTCAGGAAGATCGATATGAACTGCCCCCGGTTTCTCACTTTGGGCGGTTTTAAAGGCTCTCCGTACCACTTCTGGGGTGATACCCGGCCGCACGATTTGTTTATTCCATTTCGTCACTGGGGCGAACATGGCCACCAGATCCAGGTATTGATGGGATTCAATGTGCATCCGATCGGTTCCCACCTGGCCAGTGATAGCCACCAAGGGCGCCCCATCCAGGTTAGCATCAGCTACCCCTGTCATTAGGTTAGTCGCCCCTGGTCCTAGGGTGGAGAGACAAACCCCCGCTTTTCCCGTCAAGCGTCCATAGACATCGGCCATAAAAGCCGCGCCCTGTTCGTGACGGGTGGTGATAAATTTGATCGAGGAGTTTTTTAGGGCTTCCAAAACATCGAGGTTTTCTTCCCCGGGTAGCCCAAAAATATACTCGACCCCTTCATTCTCTAGACATTTAACTAGAAGTTCGGCTGTGTTTAATTCCCCCATAATTCCCTCCTGTAGAGCTTACTTCATCAGTAAAGTCTCTAGAGATAGTTCATCCCGGCGAATTGAGGTTGTTGCGCTCAACTCGTCGGGATGATATCAGTAGACTATATGTACCAATGTAGCTGAATAAAATTTTGTTTAAGTCTATCCATATACCATTGTGACTTAGATCTTGACCCTTGGCAGATTATTTATTAGCACAATTGGGGGGGGGAATTTTTTTTAGGCCGTTAATTCTTCGGCGGCGTGGGCCAGTTGGGCGGCGACTTTGGCTAAATAGGGACGACTTAACCACCAGATAAAGGGGGACAGCCAACCGCGCAGGGTGACAGAATAGGAAATATAAGTACCACAGAGGGTTGATTCCACTTGGTAGGTCATTTTCTGTTCCATACCGGGGATAGCGAGAACTCTGAGGCTGAGGAGTTCCCCGGGGCGGACATTTTCCACGAAAACCCGGATAGGAATGGGAGTCAGACGGGTGACAGCTTGATAGATTAACCCCGGTTTAGCGATTAAACCCAAGGGAACATCAGCCTTGGCGATCAAAGGATGCCAAGAGACATCGGCCACATTGATTAATTTTTGCCAGAGGACATCGACAGGGGCGCTGCTGACCACCCGATAGGTTTTGTAGAGTGAAAACTTACAGAATAGTCTGCCTTTGGCCGCTACAATCCTTAGGGAAAAATTGAGAATCACCGATTGCCCCCCGCAAAAATAATCCAGGTAATCTTCTATTCTAGAAAATAAATGGCTTTCTGGGAGTGTGAGCTTTTTATAACTTTAACTTAGTCTCAGCAGAAGTCCCTCACTTGAGGGCGATCGAATGAATGCTCTATTTAATTTGCTATCATAACGCATCAAGTCTGAGCGATCGCTAGACTGAAGAGACAACCAAATAACCTCCGATGCTTATCGTCCCCAACGACTGAGGGCTGCTATTCTGGCGTTGTCAAGTTTTTCTCCTGTCAGAGTTTGATACAATTGCCTAGGATTGGGACTTCTGCAAGGGATTAGGGTTATACGGCTGATTGAGCCATTAGGTATCTATTTCATACTCAGACCCTCAATGAATAAATAGGCTGAAGCAGTTGAGTTTGCTCAAGTGTTCATAAACGCGATTGAGGATACAGTTTATCGGATTAGGGAGTTTCCAACCCTTTAGGCTGTCATTATTATAATATAATTGGGGCTGGCTGAATAAATCTAAAAACCTTGTTGGATAAGGCTTTTAGACTTTTTTCCCCTCAAAAAGTGCTGACCATTGGAGTGATCGGGGGTAAAATTCTGGGACTTTTTCCCTGAAAATTAGGTAACTGACTACCTCAAAATCGGTAAAACCCCACACCCGTTCGGCGGTTCGGCTGAGCTCACCGTCGAAGCCTGAGCTCACGGCCGAAGCCCACACCCCACACCCTGCCTCCACCAACAAACTTTTTGCCGCAAACCCTAATTGGAGGGGACTGCCTCTCTTTCGCCAACACTTTATCTTTTTTGTCAAGTACACTTTATACCATTTTACATAAGCTTACCCTGAGAGAAAAGCCCTCAAAGCTAGATTTCGTATATGCTTAGGCCAATTAAAGGTTTGCCGCTATGAAATTCCGTCAATTGATACAGGCCACAGAAAATAAATACAATCGGCTGCTGGCAAATCTGCTCTCGCTCTACATTATTTACCCGTTTTTAGTATATCTACCCCTGGGAGATTGGCTGATTTTCTTTTTCTTCTCCCTCTCTCTGATCATCGCCGTCTATCAGATCGATCGAAGTAAATTGGCTTTAAGATTTAATATCGGTCTGTTTTTGGTTGCTCTCCTCCTGCGAGCATTCAGCACGATTATCCCTATTTATAGCGATTTCAACCGTTGGTTCGAGCTATCTAGTACATTAATTTCTCTAGCTTTTGTTAGTTTATGCGTGTACTCGATTTTACTAGAATTAATTCTCGCCGAACAGGTAACATCAGATATCATCAAAGGGGGAATTTGTGTCTATTTTCTCTTAGGATTTTTCTGGGCATCCGCTTATAATATCGTCCAGATTTTCGACCCCGATTCCTTTAGCTCCGCCGCTACAACCGTCAACCAGTCCGATCTACTTCATTTCAGCTTTACTACCTTGGCCACGGTTGGTTACGGTGATATAGTTCCTGCCAGTAAAGTCGCTAGAGTTCTAGCCAATTTAGAAGGAATGACTGGAGTTCTCTATCCCGCCGTTTTTATCGCTCGTTTAGTCAGTTTACACAATGGTCGTTAACCAAAACAATCGATCGCCTTGGGGGAATATTAGATGATTATGCGTCGCTTTATCCCGATTCTTTCTTTGCTTTTGCCTTGGGTCACTGCTGCGGCAGTCTTGGCGGAAATACCGACTCTGGCCCAGGAAATCCGCCCAAAAACGGCGGAACAGGTGATCGAGCAACTCTGTGCTAATTTAACCAAACAGCGAGCGTTCACCGTCAATATGGATGTCACCTATGACGATGTACTCGACTCCGGGGCGAAAGTTCAGTACAGCGCCTATCAAAACATCTGGGTAGAGAAACCCAATCGCCTGCGCTCGGACTACACTGGAGATGAACGAGTTACCCGCTTTTTTTACGATGGTAAAACCTTCACCCTTGCGGATCTGGAACGGGATCTATACGTTACGAAACCAGCACCGAATACTCTAGATAAAGCCTTAGACCAAGTAGAGCAAAGGTACGGGATCAGCATTCCCATGTCAAATCTAGCAGCGAACGATCCCTGTGCAGATCTAATGGCCGATGTCAAGCAAATTATTTTTATCGGCAACGACATGGTCAACCGCGAACCGATGTATCACCTGCTGCTGATCGGTAGCGATCGCGATTATCAAATCTGGGTCACGCAGGATACCCCCCCCCTGCTGAGGAAAGCGATTATCACCTATAAAACTCTACCCGGTTCACCCCAGTACACGGCAATATTATCCGATTGGAATTTTAAGCCTAGTACACCCGCCGATACTTTCACTTTCCAACCGGGATCAGAGTCGATCCCTATCGAACTTCTACCCCCTAGGGATAATCAATCCCAGCCTTAAACCCCGTTCATAAAATGCGATCGCTTGTCGGTATTCCCCTAAATCAGCGTTTTGATATACTTTGAATATCTAACGAATTCGAGGTGGGATCATGAAGTCGCAGATTGGACGCTGGGGTAATTCTTTAGCGATTCGGATTCCCAAGTATGCGGTGGAGGCACTGAACCTCAATCCTAAGGACGTTGTTGAATGTTCTGTGGACAACGGAAAGCTAGTAATTGAGCTAATTCAAGCCTTGCCTGAGTTAAGTCTAGAAGAACTACTGGCTGAGGTTGTTGAATCACCGGAGCCGGAAGTGGATTGGGGACGGCCAATGGGAGAGGAGGTTTGGTGACATACATTCCAGAACGTGGAGATTTCCTGCGGTTGAGCTTTGACCCAAAAATTGGACATGAGCAAATGGGTAATCGTCCAGCACTGGTGGTAAGCCATATTGATTTTAATCGCAAGATTGGTTTTGCCTTTGTCTTTCCAGTGAGCAATACGCAACGCCAGAACCCTTTCTAGGTCAAGATTCCAGATGGAGAGGCAGTGACAGGAGTTATCATGGTAGATCAACTGCGATCGTTGGACTTCCGAGGGAGAAAAGCGAGCTTTATCGGCAAGTGTCCAGAACGGTTGCTCCAGGATGTTCTCAGAAGAATTAAGCCGATTCTGTTCTAATCGGGACATTAGGGACTTGCGTGGGAATAATATCCCAGCCAGAAAATCGCTCTGTAGAAGAATCAGACCAGCCAGATGGCATATTATCAAAGCGCAAGTCCCTTAGCTGCGGAGGCTCTCGAAGGCTCTCCCCCTACTTAGAGTGATCAGCAAACCTGATCGATCGGAGGGCGCAAGCTTTGCGCCCCTACAGTAACGGATTTTGTCCACAATGTAGGGGCGAACTGCGTTCGCCCAAAAGGTAGATTATCAAAGCGCAAGTCCCTTATCAAAAGCCTTACTCTATCCGAACCCAACCCAGATTTATTTATACCCTTGAAGTTAATGGCAAATTCTTTATTATAGAAAATGTTCCCGCCAGAGTTTGTGTAGAAACAGGAGAGCGTTTTTTTGCACCAGAAACCGTCGAACGCTTGCAGAAAATAATCTGGGAAGATAAGCAGCCAAGGCGAATAAAAAAATCAAGGAGTCCGGGCTATGAAAAGATCTTTATGTCAAAACTTATGTGTTCTTGCTGCCCTCCTTTTGGGTACAAGTTTACTGATCACGGATTATGTGGACGCTCGCGATGGCGGTGGCGGTGGTCGTGGCGGTGGTGGTGGTAGTCGTGGCGGTGGTGGAGCTTCCCCACGGGTTAACCGCAGTAGTGATCTGCAAAACCGAGGGAATTTTAGTAATCGTTCCCAACCCTCTAGAGATTTCAGTAATCGTTCCCAACCCTCTAGAGATTTTTCTGGAAGACAGGGGGAAAGACAAACTAATCAACAAACTCGTCAAGGGGAACGCACCGAAAGACAGGGGGAAAGACAAACTAATCAACAAAACCGTCAAGGGGAACGCACCGAAAGACAGGGGGAAAGACAGGGGGAACGCACCGAAAGAACCGATATCCGTCAAGGGGAACGCAGCGAAAGACAGGGGGAACGGCAGCAGCAGGTTAGCGATCGCCAACAGAACCGTCAGAACTTTATTGACGATAATCGCAACGGTTACTGGCGTGGTGGCGGTTGGTACGGTGGCGGTTATTACGTCCCCCCGGGTTGGGG
>NZ_JADEXY010000166.1 GCF_015206885.1 Microcystis aeruginosa LEGE 91341
CCCTTGATAAGGGGGGTGCCGATAGGCGGGGGATCTACCCTTGATAAGGGGGGTGCCGATCCCCCCTTAATCCCCCCTTAATAAGGGGGGCATCTGAAAGTTTTTAATACCTATCTAGTTAAGTACCTAGGAAAAATTAATTACACACATATCACCACCTCTTGCCTTTTGCCTCTTGCCTTTTGCCTCTTGCCTTTTGCCTATCCTAACCAAGAAATTAATTTTGCACCACTACTTATCATGTCTAATATCTATCGTCTTGCCCAGGGCCATTTAAACCTATTGGAAACCTGCCCACCGAGATTTCAAAAAGTCTATCTAGAGCAACTTAACACACTGGCTGACCCCGGGCAATTGGAGAGGCAAGAATGGGGCAGTCAGTTTCACCTATTATTACAGCAGCGGGAATTAGGGCTGCCGATCGCGTCCCTATTACGCGAAAATGAACAGTTAGAACATTGTTTAACAGCCCTATTAAAGGCTGCCCCAGCAATTGCCCAAAATCCGGGAGAAGCTAATCGAGAAGCGGAACATTGTCGCAGTTTAACTGTGGGTAATTATTTATTAACGGTTATCTATGATTTAATTTTACTAGAGAGCGATCAAGCGGTAATTTTTGACTGGAAAACCTATTTAAAACCTATCGATGCCGACAAACTAGCCAAAAATTGGCAGACGAGACTTTATCTATATGTGTTGGCAGAAACTTCTGCTTATCCTCCTGATAGTTTATCGATGACCTATTGGTTTGTGCAGTTACCCCGCAGCCCCGAACAAATTACTTTTAACTATAATCGCAAACTACACCAACAGACAGGGCGGGATTTACGCCGTTTATTGAAGGAGCTCGATCGCTATCTATCAGCATACCAAAATGATTTAGTCGATTTTCCCCATCGTCCCGATTGTCAGCTTCATTGTCCCTATTATCTTACACAAGAGCGATCGGGCCAAATAGACTTACCCTCGATCGATGATATCCCTGAAATCAATCCTTTTGTCTAAATCAGTGATCACTGATAACTGATAACTGATCACTGACAATTCCCCTTCTCCGCCGGGTTAACCATGGTCGATAATAACAAAAGACAGATCGATCGCTTGCGCTCATGACCGGCAACCACTACCAAACCTTAGAAATCAGCCATAAATCGACCCCTGAGGAGATTAAACGGGCCTATCGGCGTTTAGCCAGACAATTCCATCCCGATAGTCAAAACGATAGTGCCAGTCACGATAAAATCGTCGCTATTAACGCCGCCTACGAGATTCTAAGCGATCCGAGACTAAGAAAGGACTACGATAACCAACTAATCGCCAATTCTCCCGAAAAACGCGCCCAACGCACTGCCACCGCCCAGGCAAGCTACCATCGTTACAAAGAAGCGGTCCAGGAAGACGAGTCCCTAGTCAAACAGTGGTATAACCAGACCTATAGCCCAATTAATCGCCTGATCGGTCAAATTATCCGGCCCCTTAAACGTCAGATCGATCACCTATCCGCCGATCCCTTCGACGATCAGTTAATGGCTGTTTTTCAAGACTATCTAGAAACCTGTCGCCAAAAGCTCGATCGAGCCAAAACCCTCTTTTCCCAACGGCCTAATCCTGCCAAAATGGCCAAAGTGGCCGCCTCTCTGTACTACTGTCTCAATCATCTCACTGACGGACTAGAAGAATTAGAAACCTTTACCCTTAACTACGACGACCGCTCTCTCCACACCGGTCAAGAAATGTTTCGCATGGCCCAGCGTTTACAGGTAGAAGCTAAACAGATAGCCAGTCAGTGCCAAAATTAGACCTCTGGTAAAAATCAAAAATTGTTGTTAGGGTGAGGAGTCAGTAGCCAGGGCTCTTCTAGGTTCTGTGTGATCGGTTTAACTTACATAGGATCGATCTTTGTGTCCTTTGTGTCTTTGTGGTTCGTTCCACCCCCTCGCTAGGAGAAATGTATCTTAGAATACATTTTACCCACCAAACCTAGGAGAGCCTAGCCAGTAGCCAGTAGTCAGGAGAATTAAGAATGAATAATAATCAATTAAATGGTCTATTTACAGATTTTAGGCAATTTAATCATTATTTTTGCCGTCTTTGAACCCTAAAAAATTAATTATGCCAGAGGTTGATTAAATCTCTAGCCATGGGCAAAAAAAAAGACGAAAATAGATCAAGACCAGATTTACCCAATCCCTAGCTTAACCCCGATGAGAGACAAACAATCAGAAATTACCAATATATCCACCTCTAGAGATTCTGATCTTTATTCCTTGCCTCCCGCCGTCCAACGGGCGGCTAATATCCTTTTACGTCAGGGAAGAATCGGTTTTTGGACGCAGATTGTCCTAGGCGTAATTTCGGGGGTTTTATTGCTCATTGCTACCGCTAGTTTATTAGGGACGAGACAACGCACTTCCGGTATTGAAATCGGTGTTTTATGTGCCATTGGTGGGGCTTGTTTCTTGGTAGTCGCTATTTTCTTTTCCTCTCGTTACATGAAAATTGCCCGTCAAATGTTGAGGGGTGATCAAGATAGTCGCCCGAAAAAATCCGATACTATTCAGTTAATACGTCAGGGTTTAATCGCCAATATTATCGGGATGTTTTTAACCATTTTGGGAGCGCAAGCCTTGGCGGGAATCGTCTTAATTAAATCCCTCAATGTTCCTCAAGGTACTTTTAATGTTGCCTCTAACCCCAGTCAATTTGTTAATTCCGTTGACCTGTTAATTGTGCAGGCTAATACTAATACAATTCTCGCTCACTTTACCGGTATCGTTACCTCTTTGTGGCTTCTTAATCGTATTACTTCTAAATAAATATGACCATGCAACGCACCCGTTTAAGTACGCTGGCTAATGTCACCAGCAGCCGGTTTAATAGCTTTTTTGGTAATCCTTGGCGGCGGATTTCCCTCCAACTAATTTGTGTTTTATTTGGAGTTTTTTCTGGTCAAGCAATTGTCACCACTGCCGGTCAAACTGCTCAATGGGATGTCACCGCTGCTGGTTTATTACTGCTGTTTACGGAGGCGACTAGCCGGATTGTTTACCGAAAAAGTTCCCAGGCTAAACCAGCACCGATTCTGCGAGAATCTCTCAATTTACTAAAAATTGGTATCACCTATAGTTTATTTCTAGAAGCCTTTAAAATTGGCTCTTAAATCGCCAATTGAAAAATAAAAACCACGACTCCTTAAGAGTTGACAGAGAAAGGCTCATCAGATTTTGTCCGATTAATACAACAACAACTAACATAGAACCAAGAGACTTGCTCTATCAACTTGGTCAGGAGGGGAATTTATTGACTATAAACTACAGAATAAAGGCGGTAACTGCGCCTAGGGAGTCGAGGTAGTTCACTATGTTTCAAAATAGCTCCAGTGAAGTTAATATTCTCCCCATGGACGAACATAATCAAAAATTAGTTAATTATGTTCATCCTGCCGATTGGCTCAATCCCCAACCCCAAGATTGTTATGATTTAGTCGTCATTGGTGCGGGTACTGCGGGTTTAGTCGTAGCGGCAGGTGCTGCGGGTTTAGATATAGGTTTAAAAGTGGCTTTAGTGGAAAAACACTTAATGGGGGGAGATTGCCTCAATTTCGGTTGTATTCCTTCTAAATGTCTGATTCGTTCCTCTAGAATTATCGGGGAAATTGAGAAAGCCAAAAAATTAGGAATTGATATTGGAGATACTAGAGTAGATTTTGCCAGAGTCATGACCAGAATGCGGCAAATTCGCGCTGATATTAGCCCTCATGATTCGGTGCAACGTTTCCAAAAACTAGGTATCGATGTCTTCTTGGGTAGCGCTCATTTTTTAGGACAAAATACCGTGGCAGTGGCGGGAAAAACTCTCCCTTATAAAAAAGCCGTCATTGCCACTGGTGCTAGGGCTTTTAATCCCGATATCCCCGGACTAAAAGAAGCGGGATTTTATACCAATGAAACAATTTTTTCCATAACAGAATTACCCCCCCGATTAGCTGTTATCGGTGGCGGGCCGATTGGTTGTGAATTAGCGCAAGCTTTTCAACGGTTAGGCGCACAGGTGATTTTATTTCATAATCATTCCCATCTTTTGAATAAAGAAGACCCAGAAGCAGCCGAAATTATTGAGAATACTTTCCTGCGGGAAGGAATGCAATTAATTCTCTCTTGCCAAATTGAACGGGTGACAAAAAATGAGCGGGGTAAAACCATTGAATATACTAGCAATGGTCAAGGAGCAACTATCACCGTTGATGAGATTTTAGTCGCTGCCGGCCGGGAGCCTAATCTGTCAGGATTAAATTTAGAAGCGGTGGCCGTAGAATACGATACTCGTCGGGGAGTCATAGTTAATGATTATCTGCAAACTACTAACCCGAAAATTTATGCGGCCGGTGATATCTGTATGGATTGGAAATTTACCCATGCTGCCGATGCAGCCGCCCGTATTGTGATTAAAAATACTCTCTTTTCTCCCTTCGGTTTCGGACGCGATAAGCTCAGTAATTTAGTTATGCCTTGGGTCACTTATAGCGACCCAGAAATTGCTCGTGTCGGCATGGATGAAACCCAAGCACAGACCCAGGGATTGGTCACTAATACTATTAAAATTCCTTTGAGTATAGTCGATCGAGCTATCACTGATGGCGAAACAGCAGGTTTTTTAAAAATTATTCACAAACAAGGTTCCGACCAAATTTTAGGAGCCACTATCGTCGCTGCTCACGCCGGTGAGATGATTTCCGAAATTACCACCGCTATGGTTGCCAAAATCGGACTGAGTAAACTCTCTACTGTTATTCATCCCTATCCCACCCAAGCGGAAGCGATTAAAAAGGCCGCCGATGCCTATCGTCGAACTCTCTTGACTCCTAATAGTAAAAAACTCTTGGAATTGTTGACTAAATTATCGCGTTAAAATCAGTTATCCGTTATCAGTTATCAGATGTGAGTTATCAGTTATCAGATGTGAGTTTTCAGTTATCAGATGTGAGTTTTCAGTTCACAAGGGACGAATCAAAAACCTTTGACTCTTGCCTTCAGAAGCGGATTACTGATTACTGTTTACTATCCACTGAAAAAAACTTCCATCAACAGTGTCTCACTGATTACTGTTTACTGATAACTGAAAATACTCCCCAACTCCCACTCTGCAATAACTACTGGCAGCCAGAAATCCATTGGGCTATTATCATACTTTGTACTTTTTGTCAAAAAAACTTTTTTTTTGCAATAAAACTACACAAAAAAAAGATCATCGTTGTGGGTGAAATTGACTCATTTACCCGTCTTAATTAGGATCACCTTCTAGGTGTGGCAAGGGTTTCAGCCATTGCTACCCAAAAAAGCACAAAATAACCCACTATGAAATTCTATCAAATCGCTGTAACCATTGGAACATCGTTGTTAAATAAAAATCTTTCTCAATTAATTCTTAAGAATTTGTAAATATTGCGAAATGTTAATTTAAATATTCTCAAGTTTTTGGAGTTAATAGATAATTTTTACTTATCTTTGTCAAAAAATAGAACTCCTGCAAAATCCAACATCTACCATTGGGTTAGAAGTCAGTAGCACTGTAGGGTGGGTTAGCGACAGCGTAACCCACCGAATATTAGGAAATTGATGGTGCGTTACACGCGCGTTAACGCACCCTACGGCGATGGCGATCGCAGTGTATTTATGGCTAACTTTCTAATAGCTTCTAGTTAAGAGAATCTTAACCCTTTAAGTCATTGGTCATATCTACAATAGGTTGTTCACTTTCGGTACTTAAAGTTTTAACGTTTTTTTCACCAGTTGCCATCAGTTTTTTCAAGTCAACCATCCGAATTGTTTGATCCTCATAGGTTTTCCAGTAATAACGTAAATTGTGCGGATCACGGGCTGAAGTAAACATAGTATAATCCGTTTCATGTCCTGCTCGTGCAACTCCCACAGGAATATCAAAGTTATTTAAGATATGAAATACCTGTTCAATTCCTTCTTCAATAGTAGTTGAGGGGATTGCTGTTTGACTGAAAACAGTAGCACGAACAAACCGAGCCGGAGGCGTAAAATCACCCGGCATTCCTAACATTCCAGTCCCTTGACCGAATTGTGAGAAGGTTTCACCAGCGATCTCGATGGAGGGTACATTGCGAGGATCAAGGGCTATATAGTTACGAAGATTGGTCATGTGCCAATCAAAAGTAGGAGAATTGGTTATTATCCCAAGGGGATTGTCATGAACGATTAATTTACCCTCAACTGGTTCAATCACAATACTTTTTCCTGTCCTGTCATAAACGATATAGTGAACTGTCAAAGGATCAAAGGGAAGGGGTTTTCCTGCCTCATCGTTAGGGATTGAGCGAAAGACCACAACCTCTTTATTGGCAATTGCCTTTTTGACTTGATCAACATCGGTAAATTTAGATAGAATCCACCTCGGGAAATCTTGAGGTCCCATTCCTTTACTAATATCTTCTTCGGAAGCTGTAGATTCTGTAGATTCTTCAGGTAAAATTTGATATTGAGCATAGGAAGGAAAAAAGAACACACCTAAAGCTAATCCTTCTTCGTTAATGCCATCAAAACAATTAATATCTTCAAATTGGACAAGACTACCCATACTTTTGGCCCAAGCTGCAAGAATGGCGTAGTCAGATTTATAGGACATTCCAACTGTTTTAAATCCATTCCCCATTTTGCATTGAAAAGACTCACCTGCGGGTATATAGACAATATCTGTATCGACTTCGACCCCAAATTCAAGGGTTCGACCATGAACAAATTGCTTAGTTTCTCCTGTGAGAGGATTACCAATTTGTAATTTAATTCCGGTACACATCACATTAATTCTCCTAAAAGTGGATTAAGCGAATAAATGAGATCGCCCCCTCGCAGCTAGGTCAAGCAACAGCCCAACCCAACCCCAAAGGCGATTGAAAACAAGAATACATTGTACCCCCCCGCCCCGGCAACTGTATCCTACGCTACAATTTAATAAATCTTTACATTCTTCTCCCTGACTAGGGATTCACAGCAGAAAATGAAGTCTGCGTCCCCAGAATGCCTGATGGGACAGAATTGATTGTCACTCGCAGCCCCCCGGTGAACTCCAACGGTGTCATCACCCTGACTAACCGCCACCTCCCCCAACTGAAATGGCGAGAAAGCCTCTTAATAGCTCGTCCTGTCAATCAATTTCGGGACTTTTTTCCCGAAGTTAACAATCAGAATCTTACGGAAATTGCGATCGCAATCAAGGAAACCTACAATGATTATTTAAAGTCAGCGCGATCGCTTGAAGACCTGAAAAACCGGCATCCCGAACTGAGAGAACCCTATATCGAGGTAACATCAGCGAAAAGTCAGAGAACGATTTACCTGACCCGACTAGATCGGTTTGGGACTTTAGAATCGGGTTTTTTTTAGTCAAGATAAGCAGTTTCCCGTTGATTTACAGCTTGTTAACAACAAGATTGACCGAGAGATTCCTAATTCTCTTTTGGCTGTAGCAACGCTCGATTTAGAAGGGAAATCAGTGGAGCAACCAATTGGAGCGATCGCCTTATCCTCGGTAGAGGAATACAACCTGAAAGCGGGAATAAATATGTAGAGATGGTGCGTCAAGAACACCCTGAAAGTGAAAGACAGCAATTAGCGGCGGCTCTCTGGCATCATGCTCATACCAGGGGTCATCAGTCATCAGTCATCAGATTTACGTTTTCAGTCCACTGATTACTGGAAAAGCTTCCCAACTCCCACTCTGCAATAACTACTGGCAGCCAGAAATCCATTGGGCTATTATCATACTTTGTACTTTTTGTCAAAAAAACTTTTTTTTTGCAATAAAACTACACAAAAAAAAGATCATCGTTGTGGGTGAAATTGACTCATTTACCCGTCTTAATTAGGATTACCTTGTAGGTGGGACAAGGGTTTCAGCCATTGCTGCCCAAAAAAGCACAAGACAACCCATTATGAAATTCTATCAAATCGCTGTAACCATTACAAAATCGTTGTTAAATAAAAATCTTTCTCAATTAATTCTTAAGAATTTGTAAATATTGCGGAATGTTAATTTAAATATTCTCAAGTTTTTGGAGTCAATAGATAATTTTTACTTATCTTTGTCAAAAAATAGAACTCCTGCAAAATCCAACATCTACCATTGGGTTAGAAGTCAGTATTGAGGAATCAGGTTTTAGGTGTTGGGGGTTGGGGTTTTGG
>NZ_JADEXY010000167.1 GCF_015206885.1 Microcystis aeruginosa LEGE 91341
CGATGCCACCCCCCCCCAAGTTTTGAGCGTTAAAACGTTGGAATAGATAGTTTTTCTCGAAAAGTTAACGACTGATTGTCGGTAAAAATAAGTAAGATAAGTAGGTGGGTATTAAAAACTTTCAGATGCCCCCCTTATTAAGGGGGGACTAAGGGGGGATCGGCAACCCCCCTTATTAAGGGGGATCCCCCCGCCTTCGGCTTCCCCCCTTATCAAGGGGGGCTAGGGGGGATCGAACCTAAAATCCATTTTTAATTTAATTATAACCAGCTACTTACACTGATATTAATCTCTCTCTGGGAATTAGTCGATGGATATTAGCAAAACTTGCTTTATTTGCTGCTTATTATCTCAATTTTTGGGCAATGCAGCCGCGAGTTTAGCCGTGACTAAACTCGATTTTGATACCGGTCAACCCCTAAGAAATCAAGTGATTAAATCGGGGAAAATTAAGGTACAAGTTAGCTATCAACCCATTGACCTAAACGAGAAAATTGATGACAATTCTGATATTAATAATGTTTATTATCAAATCTTTTATAACGAGCAACTTTATCAGCAAAATAGCGAGTATAGTGCCTTTGGATCTGGCTATGTGGAATTAAGAGATTTAGATAATAATGGCATCGATGAGATTATCGTCTCCACCTATAGCGGCGGCGCTCACTGCTGCACATCTTTGGTAATTTATACTTGGCAAAAAGATAAATTTATTAGAGAAGAAACGGGTTTTTTAGATGGTAGTGGTGGTTCCTTTGAAGATTTAGATGGAGATAATAATTATGAATTTGTCACCGTTGATAATGCTTTTTTATATGCTTTTAGTTCCTACGCCGCCTCTTTTCCTCCCTCCAAAATTTATACTTTTCAACAGGGTAAATTAGCAGATGTCACTAGAAAATATCCCCAAGAATTAAGAAAAACTTTAGCAGCAATGCTGAAAGCTTTTCAGTTAGCTAAAAAAGAAAAAGCCGAAGTTAATGGCATTTTGTCCGGTTATGTGGCACAGAAAATTCTACTAGGAGAATATGAAGAAGCTTGGCAATTTCTTCTCACTAATTACGATAAAAACTCCGATTGGGGTCTCGATATCCATGGCGAAAATACAGTGATAGGAAAATATCCAGACTTTCCCACTGCTCTGAGAGCTTTTCTACTGAAAAATGGCTATTTATCTGAAAATAAAAACAATAAAAAATAGCAAACGCTGTGAACAACTATGTTAAAGAAAGTTAATTATCTACGATCGCTATCTTGTTTCCTCGCTACAATCCTCTGGAGTAGTCCTCTCGGTATTAACTCTAGTCTCGCTGTCAATGATAATTGTCAACTGTCCGAATCAGAAATCCAACAACAAGAAAATCTGCGTCAAACCTCGCCCCAAGAATATAACATTTTAGTACAGAAATATGCTCAACAATTGCGCTTTTGTCGTTCCCGACACTGGTTACAGGAACAAGCGATCTGGTTACGTCTCTACTCCTGTGATACCCGTCCAGGATCGATGGAAAGTATCCTCGATCGCATCGTGGCCAAAGGTTATAATAGGGTTTATGTGGAAGTTTTCGCCGATGGTCAAGTCCTATTACCTCCTAACAATAATCCCACCGTTTGGGATAGCGTCATTAAAAATCCCAGTGCTGGAAATGTGGATTTATTAGCACAGGCGATCGAACAGGGACATAAACGCGGTTTAAAGGTTTATGCTTGGTTATTTAGCCTCAATTTTGGCTATGCCTATAGTTTAAAACCCTATCGACAGGAGGTGTTAGCACGCAATGGTAAAGGACAGGATAGCACCTCTTTTGTCGATGATCAATCCCAAACTTTTGTCGATCCCTACAGTAATCAAGCGCGACAGGATTATTTAATTCTCCTAGAAGCCATTTTACAACGTCGTCCCGATGGGGTTTTATTCGATTATATTCGCTATCCCAGAGGAACGGGAGTCGATTCCGTTGCTGATGATGTCAAAGATTTATGGATTTTTAGTCCCGCATCCCGACAAGCTTTAATTAATCGAGCATTAAATAATAAGGGCAAATTTTTAATCGATCGCTATCTGAATCGTGGCAAAATTTCCCCTGATGATATAGTTGAAGCCGATCGCCTTTATCCCCAAGAAACCGCCCCCCTTTGGCAAGGAAGAATACCTTTAGAAGAGGAGATGAAACAATCAGTTAAAAGTCGTTTTGATCGCCTCAAATTAGAACTTTGGTTCCTAGCGGTTGCCCATGCTGCCCAGGGTGTCATTGATTATATTAGTTATTTTTCTGCCCTGGTGGAACGTCAGGGAATTCCCGCCGGAGCAGTGTTTTTTCCCGATGGGAATCGTCTTGTGGGTAATCAAGGTTTTGATTCCCGTTTACAAGCTTGGGATAGTTTTCCCGCTTCCCTAGAATGGCATCCCATGTCCTACGCTAATTGTAACGATACTACCTGTGTAGTTAATCAGATCAAAAGAGTAGTGGAAAGCAGGGGAAATCAAACTCCTGTTATCCCAGCTTTAGCCGGTTTATGGGGACAACCCTATAACAATCGTCCCTCCTTAGAAGTGCAAATGGAGGCGATTCGCATTGCTTTTCCCACCATAGATACTATCAGTCATTTTGCTTTTTCTTGGCAAGAACCACAATTCGATCGAGTCAGAAGATTTTGTCATAAGTAACCGCGTTTACACCTCCACTTTCACTTCCTCCACCTCTGTTTGTCCCTGTGTTGAGGGAACTATCAAAGCTGGCAGTTCTGGTTCGGCGGTTTTGAGAGTCATTGTCATATCGACGTAGTTAATCACCGCCCCTAAAATTTTCACTTCCGCTTCTATTAACTGGTCTGTTGCTTCACTCAAGAGACTAGAACGAGTTATGGCTGGGCGCGTTACCAGAATAATCCCGTCCGCCAGTTCTTCTAAGAGCAGCGCATCATTACAGCTAGACAGGGAAGGAGTATCGACAATCACCAGATCGAAACGGCCGCGAGAATCTTTGAGAATTAATTGTAATTCGCTCGATTCAATGATAGCTGCCGCTTGTTTTTGCGGACCGGGACTAGGCAAAATGGAAAGGTTTTCAATATTTGGGGCCAGACGGATCGATTTACTTTTTGCCCCGTAGTAAAGTAGGGGTTCTGAAAAAGAATTAGGATCGGGAATGACTCCGATTTTTTCGGCTTTGGAAAGACTTCTCAGATCTCCTTCTACTAAGAGAGTCCGTCGCCCCGCTAAAGCAGCAGCGATCGCCAGATTGTAGGCAGTGGCGGTTTTACCTTCTTCGCCAGTAATACTGGTGATAACAACCACTTTCACCGTTTCGCTGCTGCCAATGCGTCGCAGGGTACTGCGTAAACGTTCGTAGTAGGGGAGATAATTGGCATCAGCATCGACGAGAATCGGCTCGATTTCCTCGCCCTCTAAATTTCGGACAATCGGCAACTGTCCCAAGAGGAGTATATCTCGACTAATCAAAGCTTCCCGCAATTCTTGCGGACTGTGCAGGCGATCATCGATTACTGCTAACAGCAGGATCGTACCCAATCCAGCTAAAGTTCCCAAACCAGCACCCGCCAAGAGAATCAAGGTACGATTCTTGCGGTTAAACACCTGTTCGATCGGTTCAGCAACTGGCGGTTGGGCGACGGTGAGACTACCCACGGTTTCCGCTTCTGCGGCCTGAGCATCCACCAGAGAATTGAGAATATTCTCGTAGATACCCCGTTGAAAGGCGACGGCTTGGGTTAAACGAGCTTGCTGTAGCTGTTTATCGGGGAATTGCTCGTATTGGGAGCGTAATTGCTGTTCCTGAGTCACTAAAGATTGTAATTGTTTCATTAAACCCTCGCGCTGAGTTTGCAGGGCGACTAATTGAGCCGCTAGTTGTTGACGGGCGGCATCGAGATTACTTTGCTGACGGATGCGATTGCTGGGAAGAGCGGTCAGGACACCATCTTTTCCGATCACCTCGGCAGCCCTTTTTTGTAAGAGAGACTCGTTAACCTGTTGTTGTTTGCGTAATTTAACTACGGTGGGATGTTCGGGACGTAAATCTTTCTCTAGTCGCTCCAATTGGGCTTCTGTGTCCAAGATCTGCGCTCGGATACTGGCAATGATCGGGTCAGCACTAAGGGCTGAGGAGGTGTAAGCTTGAGCGGGGGTTAAATCGAGTTGTTCACTTAGACTATCAATTTGTCCTTGAATACCTTGCAGTTCTAGGCGAATTTCTCGCTGTTGCTGTTGACTACTGGTGATAGCGGCGAATAAACTCCCATCTTGAATGGCCAGTAAATCCGAACCCTGGGTACTAATGTAGCGATAAAACTTTTCTTCGGCTCTAGTTAAATCTTTTTGGACTTCGTTAAGCCGGACACCGAGAGCTTCTATGCGGGCGCGTAACTGGGAAGTATTCAGCCAGCGACTGTATTCCACCATTTCCTTCATCAAGGTTTCGAGAATTAACTCCGCCTTGGCCTGGGAGTCGGCCGTTAACTCTAAAAGCACCTCTTGGGGTTGGTCGGTTGTTGTGGGCCGATTGACATTATTGTTTTGTGCCTCCGCTTCACCGGGGAAGGTAATTTTTAAATCTTGATCGCGAATTTTAACGATCTGTTCTTGATTAAATTGCAATTTTTTGGCTGTATTGATCAATACCCGGGGAGATAGCAGTAAATCGCGATCGATAGCCCGCCCTTGTTCTTGCAGTTGGGTTCCCGTACTGGTAAAAGCCGGCGGCGGCACCCGATAGGCTAGTTGTCCCACTGCCCGATAAAAGGTAGGGGGTTTCTCCGGATCGGGGAGAAGAGCAAAGATCGCAGAACCGCCTAAACAGACGAGGAAGACGAATATTCCGACAAATTTGTTCTGATCTAGCGAGATGAGAAATCGTTTAACAATTGGTGCAGCCATAGCTTTTTAATATATTCCCAGATTTTTTACATTCTAGCGGTCAAGAGTTATTCTCGGCCTTGAAATCCTAGCTTATGAGGTTGTGTTAAGGAGTGAAGGGAGCCAGTTGCCCCTCAATTATCGGAAGTTATTGAATTGATCGCTAATGTTGAGAATTGTATTGGTAAAACTGGAAAGATCGCGGATGGGTTGAGTAATAATATTAAAAGCGGCGAAAATTTCCCCTAATAGGGTGCGGGTGACGATAATTACGTCTTGATCTTCTAAGGGAACATTTTGGGAGATATCCCCCCTAACTGCCGCTATCGGACTCAAAGTTTGACTAACAATTCCCCCTTTGGCACTGTCAAAACGGAGCAGGGACACTTCATTGACATTAATCCGCAGGCGATCGGAAACCGGTAAACTAGCCACCACATCGAGGAAGCTACTGCCATTAGGAATCGAAACATTTCTCAGGGAAATTCCCGAAGGAAGTGAGGGAGCTAAAACCCTGATGGTGATATTCTGCTGGGCGAGGGTGGTTCTAGCCACTAGGGTGCGATTATATCCCGTTTCTTGGCCTACTTCTAACTTGGAAACAATCACGGCATCACCTCCTTGCAGACGCATATCTGGCAAGCGTTCCCCCTTAATCAAGGGAGTATAAAGGTCAAGTTTCTCCTCTAACACTGTACCATCGACTAAAACCCGACGGACAAGGATCGAACGCAGATCGGCTCTGGGAGTGCCACCACCCGCCGCCAAAATTACCTGTGCTAGGGAAGTATTAGGAGCGATACTATAAAACCCCGGTCGCTGTACCTCTCCCAGAATGGTCAACTGGACGGGACGAGCAGTGGTTAAAACAGCAATGACTTCTGGTTCCTCCCGCAAGTATTTTCGCCCCAATTCAAGGCGGATTTTAGTTTGCACTTCGTCTAAAGTCAAGCCGAGTACCGGAATACGGCCTAAAATCGGCACCAGAAAATTCCCATCAGGATCCACTGGCCCCGTGGAATTAAATTCGGGAAAATCGGGAACCGAGACAGTAATTTGATCGCCGATATCGAGTCGATAGGTCTGAATTTGTCGGGATTGGGAATTATTGGGGGAGTAAACCGGAGGACTGTAGCCAGCGGGGGGAATCGTGTTTTCAGGAAAGGTGGGATTAGGGGGTTGTGGGGGCAAAAATTCTAACCCAGTTCCGGGTTGAGTCTGGGGTATGGACAAGGAACCCTGGGCCTTGAGGCCCTTAGAGTCAATTACCCATAAGAACCCTGTCAGACTCAACCCCGATAAGGCTATAGCCCCAGTTCTCAAGAAACTAACTGGCAAAAACTTGTTGAGCATTGGTGGAATCATACAGATTGATCAATTTTTGGGTTCTGACGATGATAATTTATTTTCTGGGAGTTATCTAGTGGGAGAGGAACAAAGCAGCTATTAATGGCTACAAAAGTGCCTTGAGCTAGTTTTTTCAAAGAGATGGTTAGCAGCAGAAAAATTACTTTTCTTTTTTGCTCTGAGGCACGGAAGTTAATTGACTTAAGACATTTTGTTCTAAGTAACTCTGCACTTCCGTGGCGAGATTGAGAGCAAAGGGAGTGAGAGTTTGCAGCTCTTTCGTCGGTTCTAAGGGAATCATCAAGGAAACAGCTATCCAGGGTACTCTCTGTCTTTTTAATTGCGCCCATTGGTCAAGCCAATACCAAACAGAGGGATCGTAATGACCACCACCTAGCCAAGCATACCATTGCACCACGGCAAAGGTGTTTTGTGTCCAAGCTCGATAGAATCTGGCCGTGGCCTTTCCTCCCGACTGGGTGGGAATTGATATCTTGGTTGTTTCCCCCTGATTCCAACGACTAATAGAACTAAGATCTGACCATTCTAATCCCGGTTGATTTTTATAGTAGATCTGTGGCTTTAAAAGCACGGTGATCCTCTTGCCATCAGGACTTTCCACCACTTGTATCGACCATTTTCCCTCACCGATTTCACCCTGGCTCTGGTCCGTGGTTTTCAGGTCAGAGAACTTGATTCCCGATTCTTGTAGGGCTCGCATTTTCTGAATATTACCGATTCTCGCTTGATCCAGCCAAGACCACTGGCCAGAAATTAAATTGGGTAAGATACCCCCTAAAATCAAAATCAGCAGCAAGCACAACAGCAGTAAATAATTACCCGGTAGCTTTTTTTTGATTTTATCTAACACTAAACTTACCTCGGCTGGAATTTTTCGACTAATCATCCTGGTTAACTTCCTCTTGAGCCAGGGACTGTTTCCTGACTACCTCGCGATACTGCATGATTTGGAAGACCAAAAGGATAAGTAATAACATAAAGACGGAGTATAAATCGCCCCCCCAGCCATCGTGGAGTAATTTAAAGTTTTCCTCCTGTCCTGTGCCGTGAAACCAAGCTAAAAGCGCGTTACGAATGATATTAGCTCCGACACTAATTCCAAAGGCACTGAGGAGCATAAAGCGGGTTTTACGACCGTTTTGGATGGTATCAGTCCAATGGAGCAGCAGCAGCGTGACGTAGAGACTGGTGAATAACATTTTCAGCCCGGCACAGTAGGGAGCGACTTCCACCATCCGACCTTCTACCGCTACATAAACGCCGTCAACGGAGACATCTAGACCCGCTTGCTGGAGAATAAAACCAGCGCAAGCGGCAATAAAAATCTGTAGGGGTAGGGTATAGGGAGTAATCAGGTAGGGGATAGGATTAGGAGTCGCTAAAGCCGTTAAAAGTAGGGGAAATCCCTGTAATTTAAAACCTTCCTTTCCTTTTAACCAGAGACAGATTCCCGCTAAAATAATCGGGAAAGACATACTAACCCAAAGGGAGGAACCGAGGAGATAAAAAATCGCTCCTAGGGTTAACAAAAATGCTCCGAGGGGATGGGAGCGATCTTCGAGGCGTTGCCATTTTTTGCGATTCTGCCAGACAATATAGGCGGCGTAGGGAAGGCCGATCAAGCCGTGGCTAAAGTATTCGTGTTCGGTGCTGATCGATTTATTCAGCCAACCATCGTACCAGTGAAAGATCACCGGACTATAGATAACCGCCAAGAAACCGATCATCAGCCAAGATTGCCGATTTTTGTGGGAGACAGGCGATAGGGAAGGACTAATACCCATAAGACCTCCTGCAAAAGTCTTATTCAGCTACTTGATGATAGCCTAAAGCAAGTTCATAGTTGTAAATGCCAGCGATTAAATTAAATCTCAGACCAAAACGCCGTCTCCGATTCCTATATCTTGATGAT
>NZ_JADEXY010000168.1 GCF_015206885.1 Microcystis aeruginosa LEGE 91341
CAGGATATACTCCACAAAAGCGTTTAAACTCTTCTGGATTCAAATTTTTTACTTTTTCGTAAGTCATTGTTTTTCTGAGTGTTTTACTTTATTTTACATAATCAGTTCCTATTTTTGCAGGAGGTCTACTGGTATGGGGGCAAATCTTGGTGTAACTATTTCTGTCCCATGAGTCCAGTTGAAAGGATTTATGGTGAACCGAGGGGTTTGCTGAATAGTACCGCTCACGAAGACAGTCGCAGTGGGATTACTCAATCTATGTGTCGTATTGTCCGAGAAGATGGTAGCGAACAAAGTGCCTGTGTTGCCTGTCAGAGTCCCTGTATCGATATCGATGCGGAAAGAGCCTATTGGGACGGGATTACTCAAAGCGATCGCCAATGGCTTTATTACGGTTATTTTGGCTTAGTTTTTGGCTATTTTATCTATTATTACTTTTATGCTGGCAATTGGGACTATTATTTCTCTGGAGCTTGGGCGCACGACGAAAATCAGCTAGAATCTCTCTTTAAACCGGGTTTTTATCTTGGGGGTAATCAGATTCCGATTCCGAAGTTGGTAGCTGTCCCCTTAACTTTGGCAATTTGCACTTTTTTGGGTTATTTTCTCGGTAAAAAAGTTGAAAATGCCTATAAAGTCTATAGAATTCGCCAAAAGTCCCCCTTACCGACCGAAATTATCCGTCATCGAGTCTTTACTTTCGGAACTTTTCTGATTTTCAATTTCTTCTTTATTTTCGGTGGTCGTCCTTTTATTAATCTTTTGCCAAAATTTTGGCATTATTTCGCTAGTATTTTAGCGGCTGTTTTGAGTAGTTTATGGTTATATCGCACTTGGATAAGGGATCCGAGTCGTTACCAACGGGAAGGACTCGCAGGAAAATTGCGTAAACAGTTGCGTAAACTGGATCTCGATACGGCTAAATACCTCGATCAGCGATCACTAGAAACTTTGCACGCGGATGAGGTGTATGTGTTGGCCAAGATACTGCCAGATTTCAGCCACCAGAAGTGTTTAAAAGCCTATAAAGCCGTGTTAAAAGAGGCTTTGGAGGAGGGATATACTGACTTTGGCCACAGCCTCGAAATCCTGCAACAAATGCGCTTAGAGTTGACGATTACTGAGGCAGAACATCAGGCGATTTTAACAGAGTTGGGTGTGGAATCGGCCGAACTTCTCGATCCAGAAAAGCAGTATAGTCGCGAGGATTGGTTACGTTTGCAGAGTTATCGCGATGCTTTGTTAGAAAGTTTGTTGGTGACATGGAAAAAAGACCCTGATCACAAGGTGGGATCGGAATTGCTGGAAGTGTTAACCGGTAAGAGTTCCAGGGATGCGATCGAGCATTTATTGACGGAATTGCCGGCCGCAGAAACCGAAACTGTCGAGTCTTTGCGTCGCCAGTACAGAATTACTGGTCAGGAGGAGGAAACGATTCTCCATCGTCCTCTGGCCCATCAATTATGGCAAAATATCGCCCGCGCTTTTCAGGTCTTCGATCGTCTATCTTTTAGTAGTCAGAGCGATCGTGAGCAACAGGAGAGGATTTTATTGGAAAGATTTCAGCTATTCGATAGTGATGGTTCGGGACAAATTAGCCTTGAGGAGTTAAAAGCTTGTCTTCAGGCGATCGAACCGGGGGTGACAGACAAGGAAATCGAAGCTATGTTACAGCAGGCCGATACTGGTCGCGATAATCAGATTAGTTTTCAGGAATTTCGCAACCTACTCCACCAATTCCATAAATAAACTGTCTGCAACTATTGCGTCGGTCATGAATTCCAAGACATTAGGATTCTGATCCCAAATTAAATTGTATTCAGTGCAAATAGAGAATCAAGTTAGCTGTCACCTTGATGGTGGGAGCTTTTTCTTTTTTTAGCCAATACAGCGCTTCTGTTCCCTCCTGAAAGGTTACGGTTAATTAGTTGGGCTGAAAGATTACTTGTGATGATAACATGGGCTTTACTTGCCCCAGCCATTGCTAAGATTTGCCCTCGTATATATCCAGGTTTAATGGGACTAATTTTCTCTATTTCTAGATAGTCTTTGGGAGTAATACTAAATCCAGTTATTAAAAACTGATTATTTATTCCCTTTTGCCTTTTGCCTCTCCTCATAACTAGCCTGTACTCAACGGATTTAGTATAAAATAAGCGTGACTTTTACTGACTGTCATGGTGTTTATCTTGCTTATTGTTAGTTTTATAACGGACAATTAAGCCAAATAATTGAGTCTAAATCAGTCGGATTACCTTCAGTAATTAGCTTTCGTATCAGTTCAATATAATTAAAATTACTCTCGAATAAAACAAAACGTCTATCTAAAGAAGCGGCCGCTAGTCCCACGGTTCCTGAACCAGCAAAGGGATCTAAAACCACATCACCTTTAAAAGAGTAATAATTAATCACTTTTTCTGCCAATTCTACAGGAAAAGCGGCGGGATGTTTTGAGTTAGTGACTGGGTTAATTTTCCAGACATTAGTGCGTTCATAACCATCGGCAATTTTTGAGGCTTTTACTACTTCTTGATCGGGATGATTACGAATATGCCAATCGATGAGTAAATCCGTGTGTTTACGATAGACTAAAACGTATTCAGTCACCGGCACAGTTTTGTATTGGAGAGGATTGCGATCGGCTGCAAATCTGCGTCCCCTACCCGTTGCCCACCCTGCTCCCTCTGGTTTTAGCCAAATAATATCATCAATAAAGTCGTAACCTTCCTCAATAAAAATTCGATGCAAATCAAAGGGAACAGCAATACGTTTAGAAGCTTGATTACGCGAAGCACGACGCAACAGCACGGGAGAAATATTAATGACGAAAAAACGTCCTTCACTCAAAACTCGATGGCATTTTCTGATCACCTGTCGCAGCTTCAATAGATAGCTTTCGTATTCTTCAAATTCCGAATATTCCGGACGAGCATTAAAATAGGGTGGTGAGGTAAAGATTAAATCAACACTTTCTGCGGGCATTTCCTCCAAAAGTTCGCTACAATCACCAAATCCTATGGTATTTCTCAGAGAGGAAAGCTTATATTCTTTTTTGGTTTTCTTGCGGTTTTCTAATTTAGATTCATCCTGTTTTAACAGACGCGCGATAATAATTTCAGCCTGGGTTGTTTTATCGGCTAAAATTTCGGTGGTGTAGGCATCGATCACCACTTCCCCAACGGTTTTTTTCTGTTCATTACATAAAGGAACTCGCCAAATATGATATCTGTCATCCACTTCTGGTAAACCTAATTTAATCGCATTAACTAAATTTATTTCCCGCAACCAATTAAGGACAATTTCTTTAGCTTCTGCCACCGTGCGAAGCAGATAACCGCGCTTTTCCGATACCAGTTCTTTTTCCATGACATTACTCTAGTTCTCTCTAGAATTCTAGCTGATCATTATCCAAAAAACTAGGAGAGTCTCAAGATAGAAATTGGCCACCCTTTAAAAATTCCACATTTCTAACACTTTTCCCGTAATTGTTTGATTTAACCAGAAAGTATTATGACTGAGGGAGTGAAGATTATTTGCCGTTACTTTCCAGCTTGCTTGGGGATGAAAAAGAATTGCTTCTGCGCGATTGCCGGGGGTAAGAGATGCCGGTTTTTGTTGTAAACAATGACAGGGATTGAGACTAAGCGCTTGCCACAATTGTAAAGCTGATAACTGCCCGGTTATTACTAATTTTTCCCATAGTAGGGGTAAAGCTAATTCTAACCCGATCGCGCCGGGGGGTGCTTCTGCAAAAGAGACGGTTTTTTCTTCGTAGGTATAAGGACGATGATCGATCGCGATTGCATCAATAATTCCCTCTTTAATTGCCGCAATTAACGCCTTGCGATCGCTTTCGTTGCCCAAGGGTGGAGCGAGGTGTAAACTGGGATGGTAGCTGGCGATCGATCCTGTATTTAAGAGGAGATGCAACCACGTCACACTAGCGGTTATCGGCAATCCCCGCATTTTTGCCTCGCGAATTAATTCCACTCCTCGACGGGTAGAAATTCGCATTAGGTGAACAGGTGTATTAATTTCGCCGACGATTTCTAAAATTGTGGCTAAAGCAGTGGTTTCGGAAATAGCAGGATCTCCGGGTAAACCGAAGCGAATCGAAGTTTCTCCCTCACGCATGACTCCATTACCCTTTAATTGCTGATTTACGGGGGAAAGGGCGATATTTTGACCGAAGGGTTTTAGGTATTCCAATAAGTGCCGCAACAGTCCTAAATCTTCTAGACCGCGATTATCGGTAAAACCCACCGCTACAGGCATTAAATCAGCTAATTCCGTCATTTTTTGTCCTTGCCTTCCTAGGGTGAGACTTGCCCAAAAATGCAGACGAGTCGATTTTGAGTCAAAAAACCCTTGACTTTTTTGCTGTAATGTGCTAATAAGTGCGGGGTGATCGAGAGGGGGGAGAGTATTGGGGAGAATTGCCACCCGGGTGCAGCCTCCGGTCGTGGCCGCTTTGAGCAAAGATGCGAGGGTTTCTCTGTCCTCGTGGCCGGGTTCCCCGGAATGACTGTAGAGATCGACTAATCCGGGAGCAAAAATACAGTTTTGACCAGAAATATAGTTACTATTTTCTCTTGGGGGAAGCTGAGATTCGATCGCTTTAATTACCCCCTCCTCAATCCAGACATCGGCAATGCGATCGGTTTGTGTCAGGGGGTCAAGGACTCTAACCTGTTCTATAATTGTCGAGGATTGGCTATTCACGCAGACTAATTAAAACGTCATTTTTTCCTTTGGCAGTATATCACGTTAAGTAAAAAGTAAAAAGCAAAAAATCTGAGTTGTCGGTTAGGTTAGGGGACGATAAGTTAGAATATTGATCAGCTACGGTTTTAATCTTTATTTTAATTGGCTGGCCTACTCTAGGGAGAATTGATAGCCGAATTATGCAGTTAGACCTTTTCGATTCTAATAATTTAGAAGAAATTAATCAGGGAACCCCGCGATTAGTTTCTTTTCGAGATTTAGTACCAGAAATCACCAGCACCAGTTATCTAACCCACAGCATCTATTATTATCCTGCCAAATTTATTCCCCAAGTGGTGAGATTTTGTCTTGATAACTACACTAAAAAGGATGATTGGATTATCGATCCTTTTGCTGGTTCGGGTACGGTGGGTTTAGAGGCGAAACTTTGTCAAAGAAATGCAGTTTTAACTGATCTTAATTATCTTTTAAACCATATTATTCCGATTAAGATTACAGAACACCAAGAACCATTAAGTTACTCAGAGTTAGATAAAAAAATCTTAGAAGTTTTTGCCAGTCAGGATAAATTTATCCCTCAGTGGTCAAATTTAAACTATTGGTATCCAGAGGAGATTTTAGCAGTTTTACAGAAACTTTGGGCCGGTCAAAAAAGTCTAGAACCTGATTTGTATTCCCAGATTATTCAATCGGTTTTAGTTAAAGTTAGTAAACAGTTTTCCTATGCAGAACATACTAAACCAAAATTATTTCAATCAAAATACAAAAAATCAGATATACAAGAACTATTACAAAGAGATTGGCAAGAGGAATTAAAACGAACGATTAAAGAGATGAGTTTTGAAACTTTAACCAGCGTCAATCAATATATTACCGTAACTTGGCATAATTATAATCAAGTGCTTTTTTATGGAGGAGTAGATAGTGCCACTTTTGAGATCGAGCAAAAGCTAGAGTTAGATTGTTTAATTAGTTCACCCCCCTATCTGCAAGCACAGGAATATATCAGAACAGCAAAACTAGATTTATATTGGTTAGGATATACAGAAAAAGAAGTGCAAAAAATCTCTAAGCTAGAAATTCCCTACCGACAGGCTACCAGATTAATCGAAACCGAAACCTTAAATCAAGTGAGAGAGAGTTTAGAAAAAGAGAATTTACATAAAATTCTTGATTCCTATTTTTGTCATACTATCAACGCTTTAGAAAATGCCACCAGAAAATTAAAACAAGCTGGGAAAGCTTGCATTTTTGTGGGTAATCCGAAAGTGGATGGAGTGGAAGTAGAAACTTGGCGAATATTACAGGAATATTTTCAGGAAAATGGCTTTATTTTTAATACCGTCTTTGAGGATAGAATTAAAACCAGACAATTATTCAAATCTCGCAAGAATAAAAATCCTGATGGCATGAAATCCGAATATTTACTAATTTTAGAGAAAAGGTAGGGCTCTTCTCGACTTTGTGTGATAATTTTTGCTTATGAAATCGTGAAATGTTTACTGGGAAAGACTTTTAGAACTATTTTGTTAAATAAACTATCAGTATAGACCTCGTTTCCACACAGAAACCAGAAGAACCAAGGTAGGTCTAGTTTAATCAAATCGAATACAAAAAATATCAACAACTTCCCAGAGATAGCACTGATTCGCAAGGTTAAAACATCGATAAATCTACAGTGAAATAGCTAAAGACTGAGGACTGATTGCTAACTGCTATAACAAATTTAGTTTATAATTAATTATCAACCTATCTCTGTTGAAAAACCATGACTATCGCTCAAAGCTTACCCCTAGTCGAGTCTCATGTAAACCCTGAGATAATCTTCCCAGAAGGCCAATTTTGGAGTGATGAACCCCCGTTGGAAAGTAACCTACATCTACAACAAATTATTTTATTAATTCAGTGTTTAGAATGGTGGTGGCGCGAGCGAGAAGATTATTTTGCCGCCGGCAATTTAACCATTTATTACAGTCCCAACCAGAAAAAGTCAGAATTCTTTCGTGGTCCTGATTTTTTCGTAGTTTTGGGGACAAATCCCAATCCTAACCGCAGAAGTTGGGTAGTTTGGCAAGAAGAGGGCAAATATCCCAATTTAATTGTGGAAATTCTCTCCGATAGTACCGCCAAAGTTGACCGAGAGGAGAAAAAACAAATTTATCAAGATATATTTCGCACTCCCGATTATTTTTGGTTTGACCCAGAAAGCCTAGAATTTGCAGGATTTACCCTAATTAGCGGTCAATATCAACCGATTACCCCCAACGCTCAGGGATGGCTCTGGAGTCAACAATTAGGCTTATATTTGGGTTTATCTGCCAATAAATTGCGCTATTTTACCCCCGAAGGGGAATTAGTACCCACTCCCGCAGAAGCGGCACAACAGGCAGAAAATCGGGCTGTAGAAGCAGAAAATCAAGTCCAACAGGAAAGGCAGAAATCCGCAAAATTAGCGGCTAAACTGCGGGAATTGGGCATAAATCCCCAAGAAAATTTCTGATTATCTGATAATTGCTAGATTTAATCCCATGTATAGACGAGAATTACTGCAATTTATAGGCTCTCAGGCTCTTTTTGGGGCTATTAATCCAGAATTTACTTGGAATTATCAAAATATTGACTATTGGGGCGAATTATCAACGAATTATCGCCTCTGCACCACGGGAAAGCAGCAAACACCGATCGATCTGAGTATAGTGACTGAAAAAGAGCTATACCAACCCACCTTTAATTATCGTCCTGTACCCCTAAAAATTCGCCATAACAGTCATACAATCTTGGTTCAGACCGAAAAAGGTGGAAATATGAGTTTTCACGGTGAAAAATGGGATTTGTTGCAGTTCCATTTTCATCATCCCAGCGAACATCAGATTAAAGGTCAGTCTTTCCCTCTAGAAATTCATTTAGTGCATCGAAATAGGAAGGGAAATTTAGCAGTTGTGGGTATCTTAGCCGAAATTGGCGCAAATAATCCCTATTTACAAACCATTTGGGATTATTTGCCCCAAGAACCTTCTCCTGAAATGATTATCCCCGATACTTGGGTCAATGCTGGGCTTTTACTGCCAGAAAATAGCGGTTTCTATGAATATCGGGGGTCTTTGTCCACTCCTCCCTGTAGCGAGGATGTTCTCTGGTTAGTCTGGCAAAATGCGATCAAAATTTCTCCCCAACAACTGCAACAATTGGCTGCGATTTTTCCCCGTAATGCCAGGAATATTAGACCTCCTGCAAAAATAGGAACTGATTATGTAAAATAAAGTAAAACACTCAGAAAAACAATGACTTACGAAAAAGTAAAAAATTTGAATCCAGAAGAGTTTAAACGCTTTTGTGGAGTATATCCTG
>NZ_JADEXY010000008.1 GCF_015206885.1 Microcystis aeruginosa LEGE 91341
CGACGGTGAGCTCAGCCGAACCGCCGAACGGTGCTGCGCCGTCCACTTGGTTTTCGAGACTGGCCTTTTAATTCTAACGTAAAGCCGCCGTTCTACGGCGGGGTTTCAGACCCAAAATTTCCGATGAAAAAGATTTTTTGTCAAGGGTGGGAGTGGAATTTAATACTTTTTTCAGTTTTTATCGCCATGATGCTGCCGGAGTTGGCGGGTATCGGCATTATTATCGTGTTAATTAGGGTTTTTACTGGCAATTTTCGGGCAATTATCCAGTCACGTCTTAATCAAGGTCTCGGTATCGTCACACTTTGGCTAATGATTAGTGCCAGTCTTTCCCCAACTCCGGGGGATGCTTGGATTGGTTTAGGAAATTTCCTACCTTTTTTCTTCTTTTTTAGCAATCTTCGGCAATTAATTAAAAAACCCTCTCAATTGTGTCAACTAGCTTGGGTGATGGTTATTCCGTCGGTTTGGGTAGTGGTGATGGGATGGGGACAAATTTTTCTCGGTTGGCAAAAACCGGAAGCATTAAAAGGGATTTTTACCTGGCCCTACGGAGCGGGGGGTGAACCTTTGGGGCGGATGTCTTCGGTTTTTATGTATGCTAATCTTTTAGGGGCTTATTTACTCATAACTCTGATTTTAGCGATCGGTTTATTAATTCTAACTTGGCGGCAGTGGCACAGACAAAGAAATAAGCTTTTAAATCTCAAAGTCGGGTTTTTAACTTTAACTATATTTATCGATAGTGTAGGGCTATTTTTAAGCAATTCTCGCAATGCTTGGGCCTTAGCCTTTTTAGGTTGCCTAATTTTCGCCCTTTATCTGGGTTGGAATGCCTTAGTCGCTGGTTTTGTGCTCTTGGGGGGGGTGATTTCCCTTGCTTCTTGGGGACCAAATCCTTTCAGGGATAGTCTGCGTTTTTTGGTTCCTAGGGCGATTTGGGCGCGATTATCCGATGAAATGTTCCCCAATCGTCCTCTAGCGACTCTCAGATCAACTCAATGGCGTTTTACTCTAGAAATGACCCAAGAAAGACCCCTATTCGGTTGGGGATTACGCAGTTTTACACCTCTCTACGAAAAAAGTCAGGGATTGTGGTTAGGTCATCCCCATAATTTATATTTGATGTTAATGGCAGAAACGGGAATTATTGGCTTAATTTTGTTGTCTGTTTGGGTGGGTTGGATTTATGCCCAAGGGTGGCGTTTATTTATCTTTCTACGGCAACAAAAAGCCGGGGGTGAGTTAATTATCTTTACCTATCTGGTGGCCTTTGGTGCTTGCGTTTTATTTAATCTCGTCGATGTCACCCTCTCCGATGTCAAGATTAATACTATTGTTTGGCTTCTCTTGGCTGCCATTGCTGGAGTGAGTCAAAGGTTAAATTATGAATTATGAATTATGAATTATGAATTATGAATTATGAAGTGGGGTGTGGGAATTATAAATTATGAATTATGAATTATGAATTATGAATTATGAATTATGAATTATGAAGTGGGGTGTGGGAATTATAAATTATGAATTATGAATTATGAATTATGAAGTGGGGTGTGGGAATTATAAATTATGAATTATGAATTATGAAGTGGGGTGTGGGAATTATGAATTATGAAGTGGGGTGTGGGAATTATGAATTATGAATTATGAATTATGAAGTGGGGTGTGGGAATTATGAATTATGAATTATGAATTATGAAGTGGGGTGTGGGGAGAAGCTTTTTTCAGTGATCAGTAAACAGTAATCAGTGAACTGAAAACTCACATCTGATAACTGATAACTGATAACTGACTCCTAACCCCACCAACAAACTTTTTGCTGCAAACCCTACTTATAAATAGACTTTTAATAACCAAAGAAAAAAAGGAATAGTCAGAAAACTAGCAAGGGTAGTGACCACAACTGTGCGGGCCATTAAAGTGGCCGAACCACCGAATTCTGTGACTAAAATGACAGTATTAACGGCGGTGGGCATGGCACTCTGTAGGATGAGAATTTTTAGATCCATACCAGTTAATCCTAAACTATTGCCGATCGCAAATGCCAAAAGAGGAGCGACTAAAAGACGCAAACCGGCCCCTAATAATTCTAATTTACCGATCGCTAATTTTTGCTGAGATAATTGGATACCTAGGATAATTAAAGCCAAAGGAATTGCCGCTTGTCCTAGATAGCTAATACTTTTATCTAATTGCAGGGGAAGATGAAAAGAGAAAGTTTGAAAGCTAATGCCGATAAAAATTGACCAGATTAAGGGCAATTGAAAAACTAAGCGAAATCCTGAAAGAAAGCTTTTTCCTCGCAAATAAGCGGGACTAATACCAAATAACAGAATACTAGAACCAATCATATAGATTATCGCTCTTTCTAGTCCAGCCGCACCCAGGGCAAAACTAGCCACAGGTAAACCCATATTACCGTTATTGGGCATCACAGCGGCAGCCATGAGGCTTTTGCGGATATCAGCATCGAGACTGAGACAAGAGGCGATAATTTCGACGACAATCGCCATTACCAGTGAGATAAGAGCAAAACCTAGGAGAATTAAACCGATATTGCTGCCGGATAGAGTGGTGCGATAGAGTCCATCAATCACCAAAGCGGGAGCAAGAATATACACCGTGATTTGGGAAAGGGAATGCACTTCAACAGTGAGAATTTTTCCTGCTATCACACCGATGAGGATGATAAAACCCACTGGAATAATAGCGGAGAGGATGACAAGCATTAATCAGGTAAAAAGTAAATAGTAAACAGAAAAAAACTGATCTGATTTTTTAACAGATTTCTGTTATCATCCCAGTCACTCGATCGATTTTTTCGTTAGCAAATCAACTTTCCGTCCCAATAAATTCTCTAATTCCCGTTTCATCCTCGAAAACTCCAGAAGTCCCCAAGAAACACTATCTTGGAAACTGACCAGTATATCAATATCGCTGTCTGGACGAAAATCTTCCCGCAAAACCGATCCGAATAAACACATTTCAGATATCTGCCATTTCTGACAAAATTCGCTGATTATTTGCTGGGATAGTTCTATTTTCAATTTTTTCACCTCCCTGTCACTTGTAATCAGTGATCGGTTTTCAGATTTAAGGGGAATTATCGCTAACGACACGAAAACCAATATCATAGAGTCCAGCAGTAGCCATAAATTTGACTCGGTAGGCCGAGCGACATTTGTTCGGTCCATCATTCCAGGAACCGCCGCGTAAAACTCGTCTGTCCCTATCTTCTATTGTGGCTGCTTCGTAGTTATCGCGCCAGTAATCTGCACACCATTCCCTGACATTTCCGTGCAAATCGTAGAGTCCGAAAGGGTTAGCGACGGCAAACATTCCCACTGGTGTGGTTTCCCTGCGATCACAACCTAGGCGACCTTCCCCATAACGACCAGAACTGCACACTTTCCCGCCATAATCCCAGTCCACCCCGGAATAGTTGGCTAAATCCGTGGAAATTGTCGGGCCAAAGTGAAAAGGGGTTGATGTACCTCCCCGACAAGCGTATTCCCATTCTTTTTCTGCGGGTAAACGATAATTCAGTCCGGTGAGACGGGATAGGCGATCGCAAAATTCCACCGCTTCCCACCAGTTAATTTGTTCTACAGGGCGATCATAACCTTCAAAATGGGCCGGATAGGGATTAAGTTCAATATTTACCGGTTCTAATTTTGCCACCTCGCGCCATTGTCGTTGGGTAATTGGGTAGCGACTCAGACAAAAAGCCTGAATATTAACCAGAGATTGGGGACTTTGACTCAATTTCCAGCCTAACTCGCTTTTGGGCGCACCGGTGAGGTATTGACCGCTAGGGATAGAAATCATCTCTAAAAAGGTTTTTTTGCTTAAAAAATACTGATAACCTCGATTAGTGACTTTTTCCCGTTTAATTTCCTCACCTTTGCCATTAACAGTGACCACCTCATCGGTAAAATCTAACCATTCTCCCATTCTGCACTCCTCTATCGGTTATCGGTTGATCGGGTTAAGCTGCGGGCATAGAAAAATCTCGCAACCTTAGTATCTTGAGAAGTAGGCAACCCGTCCCAACCAGGGTAAAAAATACCACTTTGTAGCTACATATTACCTAAAATGTCGGATGAATGCCCCCAGAATTGCCCGGGGTTGCGTCTTTGCAATTCATCGATCACAAAAGATACCCCCAATAGATCACTGACAGAACTAAATTTTTGTGTAGTTGATCTTGACAGTAGCCAACCGTAGTAATCCATACTGATGATGGTTAGACCCGTAAAAATCCATACCAAAGAAACGAGGGTATTGAGACGGCAAACCGAACCATAAGCCGCCTCATGACCTCAAAACCATTAACCCCTTAACGAAGGAAACAAAAAATGAAAGCTTCTAACTACCAAGAAATCGCCAAAGCCGCTATTCTAGCCGGTGGTCTCGCCGCGGCCGGTGTATTGTCCGTTGGCGAAAGCACCCAAGCCCAATTTGCTGCGTCTGCATCCCAATCCCGATTGTCCGTCGCCGTCACTAGCATTCTCACCGAGGGCAACGCTGCGGCTACTAATATAGCAAAAAATGGGTTATTTAGGACGCTTTCAATTTTCAAACTCTTATCGGTCAAGGGTTTCAGCGATTGATTGTCCTAATCACCCCGATCTTTGCTATAGCTTTGCCGCCGAGCAGATTTTGCCCTCCGCTGACTATGCCTATACCGGTCCCGCTTCAATCATCGTTGAGTACACTACCCAGAATATTAATGCAGGAACCACCGTTGCCATTACAGGGGTGACCATGTCTGCTGGTGCAGCTGTAAACGCAAGTACCCAACTAACGCTGGAGCGTGCCACCGCCTTTGCTGTTTCGACGGCTGGGGCTGGCTCTCAGTTTGGGGATGTGTCTGGTATTGTCCGGGCTTGGACAACAGGGACTTCCGTTTTAGATTAGTTCCGGGTTCCTGGCGGGGTGGGCGGCGGACTGGTTTAACCGAGCAGACCCGCTCCCGCTGGGGTGCTGAGTCGGATATTACTCCTTAGGGGGTGTCTAAAACGGATAATTGATCCCCCCTATCCCCCCTTATAAAACGGGGGAAATCGTAACAAGTCACCCTTGTCGAGGAAGATTTAGGGGGATCATCTCTTGTAGATTTCACGTCTCAAAAGTCTTCTGATACTAAGTCTGGTTATCAAAAACTGATTATTTATTCACCCTTTTGCCGTTCGGCTGAGTTCGCCGAAGGTCTGATCTCGCGTGGAAGTCTGGCGGCCGAAGCCTTTTGCCTGTCCTTATGAGTGGCCCATACCTAACCGATTTAGTATGAGTGGTTGCCAATAACCTGAATTTTTCTAGCTTTGCGGATGCAGTCGTTGTAATGATCATATTCTGTAATCGTATTCCCTACTATCAAACCGCTTGGAGTTACCGAGTATTAAGTGAACTGTACAATCGGTCGGGGCTTGATTTTCAGGCGGGGGTGTTCCAGGACGCGGTGTCTCTTGACCGTCATTTAAGGTTACGGCAGGGAGAAGCTATCCCCCTTTTATTACAGTTTGAGGTATTGGGGCAAGATGCCCTTCAGGGGATTCAACAGGAGGGGGCGTTAGTTGTCTATAGCCACGCCGATCCGCGTCAGTCCTTGGGCAACACCATCAGGGGTAGTCAAGAAACCGTTACCCAAGCCGTGGCGAAACAGTTGCAATGTCAGCCCCATATTTGGCTGCCCTTAGCCCATCGAGTTATTTGGTTAAACGAAAGGGACATCAGGCAAACGCCCCTAGGGCAGATAGAGGCTCTAGCCCAAGCCGTTGGTTTAACGTTTAATAGCCAAGATTATCCGATAGAGAATTTATTAGATTTTCCAACCAAGTCTGCGCCTTGGCAGGAATGTTTTAGCAAGGAAGAGCAGTTATTAGTCCACTGTCTTTTTAAACCCTTGCTACTATTCGGCGGAGATGAAACCGGCGAAACCTTTAGGGAAATATTTTTAAATTTGGTTAAAGAAATAAATTGGCAAACTTGCCTGGATTTATTAGCAACCCTACAAAAAGATCTTTGGCAAACACTACCCGATCAGCGGGAGCTAGTCTATCAAGAAATAAAAAATTCCTTGATTGATTCCTTTGCCGATTGCGGTTTAGGGAATCAAGGGGCAGAAATCGCCCATTATCTGGGCAATCAATTCACGCAGCAGGGTCATTTTGCTTTGGCTCAGTCTTGGTATCTCAAGGCGATCGAGTTAGAGCCTGAGCGTTCTCAATCTTATTACAATTTGGGGGTTGTCAATGAAAAACAACAACAATGGGAATCGGCGATCAACTATTATCGTCAAGCGATTAGGTTGAATCCTCAATACGCCAAAGCCTACTATCGTTTAGGCTTAAATCTCAAACAGCAATTAATTAACCAGAGAGAAAACGTTAAAGACGAGAAAAAGCAAGCAATCACCCTGGAAATAAGCCAATGCTTGACTCAGGTTTTAAGTCTTGAACCAAATCATCCTAGTATCAAATTTCAACTAGCTAAATTTTGGCAAGATCAAGGAGATTTAGCAAAAGCAAAAAGTCTTTTAACAGCGAAGGAATGGGAGTTATTACCGGATTTTGTTTCCCATTTAATTAATACAGGGAACAAATGGGAGCGACGGGGAAAATTCCCTCAGGCGCAAAACTGTTATGAGATGGCCTTGGAGTTTGAACCTTCGGCGATCGAACCCTTATTTAATCTGGGTCTCATCTTTGAAAAACAAGAAAAACTACCTGAGGCGAGCGCCTATTATCATCAAGTGTTAGCCCTTGATCCTAATTACATTCCCGCGCTACAAAATTGTGGCATGGTTTTAGAAAAAATTGGTTATATTCATGATGCGATCACCTACTATCAAAAAATCTTAACCATAGACAGTAACCATATTTCAGCCCTCAAAAGTTTATCTCTTTGTGCCGAAAAACTCGGTAGAATAACCAAGGCGCTTGATTATTGTCATAAAATCCAGCAGTTGGAACCCCAGGATTGTTTTAATCACTCATTCTTATTATGGTGTCTTGGCGCATTGACCACTGCTTCTCCCCAGGATATCCTCGATATTTCCTATCTCTGGTATATCTACCACGTCGTTAAACAGGGCCTTCCTACCCTCAAATACCATCAGAGACAACCAGACCCCGATCGTCGATTGCGTATCGGCTATATTTCTCCTGATTTTCGTCGTCACTCCTGTAGTTTTTTTATTAAGCCTTTATTAGAAAATCACCATCACGATCAATTTGAAATATTTGCCTACGCCGAAGTCGCCAAAGAGGATTACGTTACCGAAAAAATCCAAGCAATCTGCGATCACTGGCGCTCTACCGTGGGTCTATCGGATTTAGAAGTAGCGGAGTTAATCCAAGCAGATCAAATTGATATTTTGGTAGATTTAGCCGGTCATACCACGGGGAATCGCCTTAAAGTGTTGGGAATGAAACCCGCCCCCATTCAGGCGACCTATTTAGGTTATTTTATAACCACGGGTTTACCCACCATTGATTATTGGATTACCGATGAGGCGTTACATCCTTCCGACACTCCCGAATTAACCAGTGAGACAATTTGGCGTTTACCCCGTTGTTATCTAACCTATGACAACTATCTCGACACCCCAGCGGTTTCACCCCCGCCTTTTGAGAAAACGCGTTTAATTACCTTCGGTTCTTTTAACAACACCAGAAAATTAACCCCTGAAACCCTTGATGTTTGGTGCCAAATACTGAAAGCCGTTCCTAACTCTCGTCTCTTTCTTAAAGTAATTGGCCATGCAGGAGGAGACCCGAAAGTTCAAGCTAATTTAATTGCTAACTTTACAGAGAGAGGTGTCAGTGCCGATAGACTGTTCATTCAAGGGGCATTCTCCGGCGATCAAGCACATTTTTCGTCCTACAACAATGTGGACATTCATCTTGATCCGTTTCCCTATGGGGGGTGTACTACCACCTGCGAAGCATTATGGATGGGAGTTCCTACCCTGACTTTAGCCGGGGGACGTAATATGGAGCGTTTGAGTGTCACCCTCTTAAAAGCAGTGGGTTTAGACGAGTGGATTGCGGATACTCGCGAAGATTATGTGCAGAAGGCGGTTCAATTTGCTCAAGATACTGTCTATTTAGCCAATTTACGAGCTACGATGCGCGATCGCCTAGCTCAATCGGAATTGTTAGATGCCAAGGGAATGGCGGCGGCGATGGAAGCGGCTTATCGACAAATGTGGCAAATTTATTTAGAGGAACAAAATAAGGTTAATTCTCCTCCCCTTCCCGTGGTCCCAGAGGAGAACAGTGCGGCATATTATCACCAACTTGGACGAGAAAAAACCCTTGCCGGAGAATTAGAGTTAGCCAAAAACTTCTATCTGCAAGCGATAAAAGTAGATGCTACCTATGCCAAGTCCTATCATAATCTGGGCTTTTTAGCGGCGCAACAAGGACAATTAGAGGAGGCGATTAGTTATTATCAACAAGCGATTCAATCTCAGCCTGATTATCCCACCGCTTTTTATAATCTCGGCTTGGTCTATGAACAATTACAAGAGACAGAAAAGGCGATCAATTGTTATTCCCATTCTGTGCAGTTAGATTCCACTAATATGGAGGTTTATAAAACTCTGGCGCAGCTGTATGATCGCCAAGAAAACTATGCCAAAGCGGAAAAATACTACCGTTGTGCTTTACTGCTGCAACCGGATAACTTAGAATTGCGCTATAACTTGGGAGTCGTTCTCTACGAGCAGGAAAAGTTTGATAAAGCAGTCAGTTGCTTCCAAAAAATTATTCAAGCCAAACCCCAAGATGCGATCGCCTATTTACACTTAGGAATAAGTTATAAGCAGCAAAAATTGTTAACCAAAGCAAAAAGTTGTTTTGAAAAAGCGATCGAGTTAGATCCCGACTATGCCATGGCCTATTACAATCTGGGAGTGGTTTATAGCCGTCAACCTGATGAAAGAAAAGCGATTGATTGTTTTCGTCAGTCCCTCTGCTGTGATCCCGAAAACAAATTGGCCTATACAGCGCTTCTTTTTACGCTTAGTGGTATTAAGGGAGTTAGTTCAGAGGAAATTTACGACGCTTCTTCTCGTTGGTATCGCAACAAAACCCAAACTTAAATATTGTCAATAGTATTGTTTTATAATCATTAAATTTCCTGCCATGACTATCTTCTTACAAACGCTAAAAGCCCAGCATTTTTTAGATAACATTCATATTACCATTGCCCAGATAGGTTCTCGAAAATTATCTGGGGCTGATGATTATAGTAGTCAATCTTGGGGAATTTTTGCCCCTAATTTAACTATCTATGGATTTGAGGCCGATGCCGATGAATGTAAGCGCATGAATCAGAATTTAAAGGAAAGAAATATCAGGCATCAAGAAAAACATATTCCCATCGCCCTTAGTAACATTCAAGGCAAATCCCAACTATATGTTACTAAAGAGAAAATGTGTAGTTCTCTTTATGAACCAAATCACAGCTATGTATCTCGTTTTCGCAATTTTCTACCAGAATTTCTTACCCTAGACTATGTATCAGAAATAGAAACAACCACCCTGGATAGTTTTTGTGCTAGTGAATTAATTGATACCATTGATTTTTTGCAGGTAGATGTACAAGGGGCAGAATTAAACATTTTTCAAGGGGCGCCACAGATCATCAAAAACAGCACCTTGGCTATTCAAACCGAAGTTGAATTTGCCCCTATCTATAAGAATCAACCGCTTTTTGCTGACGTAGATAATCATTTACGGCAGCAAGGTTTTTTTCTTCAAGGTTTTAAAGGATTACATTGTATTTCCAAAAAATCTTTTCCCGTTGAGATTAAATCGGGTATTCCTCAGTATCTTTCGGGACAACTGTTGTGGTCTGATGCCTTTTACTTTCAAGATTTAATTGGTCAATCTAGTCCGGTATCCCCGGAAAAACTATTAAAACAGGCTTGTATCGCGGACATATTGTACTTTCCTGATTATGCTTTAGAATTGCTGGAATATCTCACCGTCAATTATGGTTCTAATCCTCAATATAATTTTACAGAAGTAATTAATATTGGCCTATCGATTCTCAGGGGAAATACAAGTAATAATATGGCAGAATTGACTATCCCCCAATCAAATATCCCTAAGCCAGCGTCTGCGGCCCAACACAAACTCAAAATTGGTTATGTATCCCCTGACTTTAAACGTCATCCCGTAGGTTTTTTTATTGCCCCAATTATTAAACATCACGATCATCAAAAATTTGAAATTTATTGTTATGGGGAAATCAAAAAAGTTGATCAAATAACAGAAGAAATTAAAGCTTCTTGCGATCACTGGCGATCAACCCTCGGACTTACCGATGCCGAAGTGATCGAGCAAATTAAACAGGATCAGATTGACATCCTAATTGATCTAGCGGGTCATACAGACGATAATCGTCTGCCGATCTTTTTTGGCAAACCTGCCCCTATTCAAGCTTCCTACTTGGGCTATTTTGCCACGACAGGTATCCCTACCATCGATTATTGGATTACCGATCATCATTTACACCCCGTAGATACGGAAGAAAAAACCAGCGAGACGATTTGGCGACTCCCCAGATGCTATGTGGCCTATCAACCTTCTTCGGAAGCCCTAGAAGTCAATCCCCTGCCCGCCTTAAGTTCAGAACATATTACCTTTGGTTGCTTGAACAATTTTTCTAAACTGAATCCTTTCCTTTTATCCCTGTGGGCAAAAATCCTTCAGGCATTACCCCAGGCCCGTCTCATCCTCAAAAGCCACTATCATAATTTAGACGATCCCCAAGAAAAACAAAGTGTTGAATTATTCCTGCAAGAACAAGGTCTTAATCTCGAACAAGTTGAATTAATTAACTCACCGACATTGGCTGAGGATTATTTCGCTTTGTATCATCGCATTGATATTCACCTTGATACTTTTCCTTACAATGGTTGCACGACCACCTGCGATGCCCTATGGATGGGGGTTCCGGTTTTAACCCTTGCTGGCGATCGTAAAATCCAACGGATGGGAAATAGTCTCCTACAGGCGATCGGCTTAGGGGATTGGATCGCTCACAGTCCCGAAGAGTACGTTAACAAAGCCATTACTTTTGCCCAGGATCTAGAGGCGATCGCTAAATTAAGAACTAGCTTAAGAGAGCGTTTTCAAAAATCTCAACTAGGAGATATACAAGGTTTAACTCTAGCCTTAGAAAATGCTTATCAACAGATGTGGAAAAAACTAGAACAGGAAAAAATACAACCATTAGAGTCCGGTGATCAACAAATAAACCCGATGCACTCTCCGGTAGAGACGCAAAGTCCCCTCAATTATTACAGTCAATACCTGCAAAAACATTGTCCTCAAATTACCTCAGAAGATTGTGATCAACTTTTAGCTTTTGCTGATAATACTAACTGGAATCAACCCACTACCCTGAGGGAATGGAACAATGTAGCAGTGATTATGCTTATTGAGGCAGAAGAGACACAAGATATTGCCTTTCGCAAACGACTATTAAACGATGCGATAGCGGTTTTAGAGAAAGGAAAAGCCCATCCCTTAGCCGCCGTTCATTTAGCGCTGATTTATAGTCTAATAGGCGATTACAGCAAAGCCTATGTTTTAGCTTATTCTGTTTTTGTCGGTATTCTTGATCCGGCTTTTAGGAAAACCGCTTCAAACAAAGGACTTGTTTATTTACCTTCCACCGCGCGTACTTTATTAAACAAAGCTGAATATTTAGAGAAAATTCTAGCAGCCGAAAACTGCTACGAGCAAATATTACTCTTATGTAGTGAAGTTCTTAATCTATCTCAACCCTACTTTTACACAGCTTCTGGGCAAGATACTCTACAATTAATCTCTCAATCCCTTGCAACATCTCCCGTCGTACAGTTACAACTAGGAATTGCTCGTTTTTGTGGGCAAAAATGGGATGGTATTTTTTACTTGCTCAAAGCTCATCAGATTAATCCCACTTACCCCCCCTCAATACAAGCTCTTTATTTGGCTTATCGTAACTTACCGGAAGCAAAAACGGCAGAGTATTGGCTTCAGCAAGGGGTCACTCATTTTAACCCCAATTCTCCTGATGTGGGAGAGTGGATTTGGACCCAAGCCAGACTGGAAAATCCTTTTACTTATGTTCCCTATGATAATCTCATTCTGACAGTGGAAGCTAACTTAAAAAGTATTACCACTGCTGTTTTACTCGCCCAAAAAGATTGGTTTGAAGCGGAAATGGAATTATGGCGTATCCAAATCCGTCCTGATATGACCGTTATTGATGTGGGGGCCAATGTAGGAGTTTATACCTTTAGTGCCGCCCAAAGGGTGGGAGAAACAGGGAAAGTCATCGCTATCGAACCGTTTAAAGATTGTGTAAACTGCTTACGAGAAACAAGCCGTATCAATCAACTCCCTTGGGTTAAAATTTACGAAGCGGCGGCGAGTGATCATTGTGGTTCGGCGAAACTATCTCTCCATAATGCCAGTGAGTTAAATGAGGTTGTCAGCGATAATTCCCCTAATTATGATTTGGCTAATACTGTAACTATTCAATGTTTAACCCTTGATAGTTTAATTGAAACAGAAAACCTGACGAGGGTTGACTGGTTAAAAATAGATGCCGAGGGACATGAAATAAAAGTTCTACAGGGAGCGGAACGTTTATTAACAGAATTTAAGCCCAATATTATCTATGAAAATATTGCTGGAAACCACGGTAGCAATAGTGCTATAATGGAATACATCCAAGCAAAAGGTTATCAGGTTTATAGTTATCGCCCCTATGTCCAGGAATTAGTTCCTGTGACCGATGCAAAACAACTAAACAGTCAGTTAAACTTAATTGCTGTTTATAATGCTAAGGGGGTAAAGCCTTAAATACCGTTTTTAATTTACCAATTGAAAATGAGGTTAATAAAATGAAAACTCTAAGCAGACTTAACTCCAAAGAATCGGCACTAACTATCTTAGTTATTGTTTCACAAATTTTTGTCGTTAATGTTCGGGTAATTGCCCAGTCAATTCCTCAAATTTCGATTCCCCGTCTTCCTTCTCCTGTTATTCCTATAAGAATCCCAAATATAGTAATTCCTACGGTAAATGTGACAATAAAGGATAATATTCCTTCCACCAGCCTCAAATCTCCACCAGTCATTCCTACTGCGATTACCCCTACGGTAAATGTGACAATAAAGGATAATATTCCTTCCACCAGCCTTAAATCTCCACCGATCATTCCCACGTTGAATGTATCCTTCAATGAGCAAGGTCGTCCTATTTTTGCTAAGTATGATGGCAAAGATATTTCTACTAATATTCCTAGCATTTTAGATTTAAAACCCCTTACTTTTTCCGTCACGGGAAACCAAGGTAATACAGAACCTAGTTCTCTTTCTGTGATTAACAATAATGGAGTGACAACCGAAACGACCAGAGTTGGCAGCACAAGTATTCCTATTCCACAACCAACAGCAGCTAATGGTCAGCTTGTCACGGTATCTACAGTTAATGTAGTTTTTCCATCTAGTCAAAAAGCGACGGGGATAAGTTCTACGGTAACGGGTAATAGCTCTTCATTTAACCTACAAGTTAATTTCACAGCTCCGGTTTTAGACTAGGATGACTGGTGATGAGCAAGTAAGCCCAATCCCTCTCGCGACATCATTGGGAAAATGTTCGAGAATAACATTTTGGATGCAGGCTCCTTGCGCCCAAAATGTCGGGCAAATTCGTTTTATTTAGGAGCATAAAGCATACGTCCTCCCCTAGATAACCTTTTCGGTGATATTTGGTAGTGGTGGTGAGCCTTGTTGCTCATCCGGTATAAAGTGTGCAAAATATTTATCTTTCTGATCTCGATGGCAAGGCGAGCGAATGAGTCTCCGAATGACCTCTTTGTTTTTGTTATTTTGTCGGGTTTAGCTATTAGCTCAACCCCCTTCATTTTGTTATTTTATGATGCTCGTGAATCGTTATTGGTTGGGGGGCAGGTTAAGGCTTTTAGTTCAATTGTGCTATATACTGGCGATCGCCAACAATCCAGCGATAACTTGTTCTGCAAATTTGATCCGCTCCCATTGGTTAATTGGCAAGCCATAGAAGCTAAACTGTTGCAATGGTTTTATCCTTCTTTGTATTCTGCCCAAAATCAAGCTCTGACTTCTTATTCGGGGCAAATCGTACTCGAGGGATCGTCGGAACAAATCCTCGATGTTAAGGGCGTATCTATTACAGTTGCGGCAGCATCGGCGAACCGAGAAACCGAATCTCGTCAAGAGACCATTCAAGTCGCTGAAACAGAAAAAACTATTTCTTCTGCTTCAACTGGGTCTCTGAATCTGTCTGATCAACCGTCAGCCAAAGATGAGTCAGATTTATTTGAGTTCCTGACCCAGGGGCAATATCACCGTCGGGCTGAAACGGATCAAGAGTTGGCTGTGACTGTAACTATTGGTTCCTCCTCCCCGAACCTTTCAGAGAGTCTCTCTAAACGCTCCGAGCAGCCCTCCACGGAGTCGGTATTAATAACTCAAGCTTTTTCTGGGGAGAATCTCTCGGGAAAAGCGTCAGATTTAATGCCGGTGGACGGTCAAACACCGGATCAGCCTCTGCCTTTGCCCCATTCTCCAAATTCCGCTTCAACCCGGTCTCTGAATCCATCCGATCGGCCGTCAGTGGAGGATGACTCAGATTTGCGTCTGTTCCTTACCCAGGGGCAATATCACCGTCAGGCCGAAACGGATCAAGAGTCGGCTGTGACTGTAACTATTGGTTTCCCCTCACCGAGCTTTTCAGAGAATATCTCTAAACACTCCGAGCATCCCTCCACGGAGTCGGTATTGATAACTCAAGCTTTTTCTGGGGAGAATCTCTCGGGAAAAGCATCAGATTTAATGCCGGTGGACGGTCAAACACCGGATCAACCTCTGCCCCATTCTCCAAATTCCGCTTCAACCCGGTCTCTGAATCTGTCTGATCAACCGTCAGCTAAGGATGACTCAGATTTATTTGAGTTCCTGACCCAGGGGCAATATCACCGTCAGGCCGAAACGGATCAAGAGTCGGCCGTAACTGTAACTATTAGTTCCTTCTCACCGAAGATCTTTACTCATATTGCCAATCAAGAATTTTTATCAGTAGATACTCGGTTAGCTTCCTTTACCATTTCCGATACTCCGGCAATAAGTAATATATTAAATGACTTAGAATTAAATCAAAATAGCATTAACGCACCTGTCTTTGGTATAGTTACATACAAAGAAATTAGCCAACTAAATTTGGCGCAAACTGGAAACTCAGATTTTTTTACTCCCAAAGATGTACCTCCTGTTCCAGTTCCTCCAGTTCCAGAAATTATTAAACCAGATGAACAAGTTCCTCGTCAATCCCCGTTAACTGAAGAACAATTGAAAATTAAAGATCTTGCCGTCAAGAGTTTTCTGGAAAGTGTTGCGGTACGCTATCCTTTTATTGTTAATACCAATGACTTGCTTACAATAAACCCTTACAAGTATAGGCCGACCATTCTCAACTCCTATTTTAATCTTAATTTTGATTTAGATCAATATTCACTGGGTAATCAAGTAAATTTTGAAGAGTTTAATGATCCTCTAATTACGAGATTTAATTTTTCTTACTATCCAGATAATCGGCAATTTTATTGGCTTTATGATAACAATGTCGTGATTGAAACAAATGGCTTTCATGGCAACATCAATTATCAAGGAAACGTTATTACTCAAAAATCTCGACAGACGGCAATTTCCACGATCCCATTTTTTGGAGTTCAGACAGTCTTTGCCCTACCTCAAGCATTTGAAAGTGCTACGGGTTTTGAAAAAGATAATAACAACTTAAATATTACTAGCGGTGCTGTTGAGGTTATTTCACCTCAAGGTGTACCAGGTGTTACTCAAGTAGTTTTTAATATTGACGGAGAGAGTGAGGTTGTTAGTTTGGATGACACTCGTAAAGCTTCAACTTTTACCGAAGAGGGGGGAGGCTCTTATTTTGGTAACTTAGATGCAGATAATGCTCCTAAATTTTTACAAGGGTTTACTACCGTTAACTTTCAAGGTTTATTAGACAATGGGGTCAGATTGCAACTTGGGCAAAGAATTCCCCCGGAAAATTTAGCCAAAATCGGGGTTACAGTAGGAGATTTTTTCACAACGGCAGGGTTTAACTTCAATCAGTCTTTAAGTTCCTTCCCCGGTTTGAAAACCTTACAATTTAACAAGGGACTTGAAGATCAAGTGTCTCGGATTTATGCTAGGGTTTTAAATCTTGATAGTTCACAATTGCAGAATAATGATATTGTCGCTTTAATGAGCAATCCTTTTTTGACTCAAGAGCAACGGGATTTTCATTACCTGAATTCTCTCATGTGGTATAGTAGCGGTCAACGAGCACCCGAAATTACGACTCGTTCTTTCGATCCAGAAAATCATAATTGGTATCGTTATATTTTCAATTATTCCCAGAATCGAACTCTGCTAAAATATCACCCTAAAAAAGTTGAATTAAGTTATACAAATGTCTTTGCTAATCCTGGCGTTTCCCTCACCGTATCTCCCTTTTTGAGTGATGTAGATGAGAAACAAATGCTGAATGCTACTTTGGGTTTAGCTTTGGGGGGGCTATTTTACTTACTCAACCCGAATGATATTAATGGTGCCCTAACCACAGCCAGACAAAAGTATGAAGAGAATCAAGCTCCCGAATCTTTTTCTACTCAATCCACCTCGGCTGATAGAAGAGCAATGAACCTAAGATTAAATAATAGTCTTCAGAATGCAAACCTTGTTAGTCAATTAAATCAAGTATCTGGTAGTTATACAATCACAGATCATGTTACTCCCAATAGTTCTCTGCTTTTTCAATTGCGTACTGGTACTTATCGAAGGGCGGTTCAATTTTTTAGTCGAGAAATTAGTGAATGGACTCCAGAAAGTCCTCTATTCTTTTCTGTAATATCTCCCAATGATTTTGGTCCCTTAGCCTATAGTGGTGTTAATATCCCCATTCAATTTACAAATATAGAACCTTTGAATCGTACAAATTTTACTTTTATAAAAGTTCAAAATAGCCAGGGAGATGTATTGTTCGAGCAACAATTGGCAGTAAAATCCGAGGCTTTTACTGCTCTTCCGATTGTCGGTCCTGGGAAAGCCGCTGACATAGAATTTGGCAGAATAGAAATTAGTCGATTTCGTCAAAGAGACTTTGAAGATACGTCCTATATCGGTTATTTGTATTTACCTGCTTTGGAGTTTATCCTTTCTGGTACAAGCAAGGGGTTCAGCTATAGTTTGTCCCTGGGAGCTTGGACAAATTTATATCCTCAATCTTCTCCTCAAATTGAGGAAAATATTTCTGATCTCCAGGAAAAAACAATTGGAATATTTTCCAATATTGACTTAAAATGGAATTTTAATAATATTTGGTATAACGAGAACAAACAGTGGCAGACAATTATTAGTAATTCGCTATTTATCAATGTTGGTTGGAATAGTAATTCTAATCAGTTGAATATTTCTCGTGCCAATTTTGGTAATGTTTTTCAGTTCGTGAAACCAAATTGGAATCTAACTTGGTTTAATAACTTTAGCTTCAGTCCTCAAGAATTAAATGCGGCAGTTCCCAAGTCTAGTCTTGGGAATATTTCCTATTTTAGTTCTCTCAATTTTTCCGAGTCTTCAGGATTAAATATCATTTTTCCTATTTCGTTTGGCGATAAAGTTTTTTATTCTGTTGAGGCAACTTATCCCATTATTAAAGATCAAAAACTTGGTAGTACGAGACTAGGATTTTATTATAGTAACTATTCCGTCGCTACTCGGGGTTTTGATAACCAATTTGAAGATCTTAACTATGGCTTGGTAATCAAATACAATAATCCTTCATCTTTGCTTTCCATAGAAGCTTATCTGGGTAATAGTGATTCTGGTTTTAGGGGTCGAATTCAAACTAGCATAAACTTTAAGTTCTAATGAATGGTAATGATCAAAACTGCCTAACTGCACATTCTTCTACCGGATACAAAGGACGACATAATTCAGTTATACTGTTAACATGACCAGCCAGATTACTGCCTAGAATCGGGATTGATTATGCCTCTTCGGTTTGTGTTATGCAATGGACGGGGGTTATAAGGGATGGAACCTTTATCTAGAAAGTCATTTAGCGATTTTTGTCAATTGTTTTTTATCTAGAGCGAACTAATCAATTAAGTCTCTTGCCAGATAAGGATTTAGTCGATTTATGCCCGCTATCGAACCATAACAAGTAACGAAGAGCCAGTATAACTTGCATTTTTCACTCAAAGACAACGCCAATTCACACTGGAATTGGTGCTTCATGCCGATAATTTTCCCATATTAATCGCTGGAGTAATTAACAACTTCTGGGACAATCTCTAATTCTTGTTCACCAATTACAGGTAAATGATTTTTCTGTAAACCCATAGCAGTTAAACAAGTATTAAGAGAATTTATCGCTTGGTTATAATCCTCAATTTTTTGGCGAATTTCTTCCTGTTTGTGGGCATTATTAGCAATTTTTTCCGCCGCTTCCTGTTCTAAGGTTTGTTCTAGATAGGAACGAGCTTGATTGAACTGTTGTAGAATAGTATCGGCTTGTTTTTTTGCCATTGGTATCAATTGATTTTTTAAAGTATTATTAATGGTTTGACGGAAGTTTTTCTGAATTGTTGCTGATACTTTTGGCTCAAAATCTAACTTAAGTAATTGACGGATAGCAGGTTCAGCATCAAGAATACTTTCACAGTCATAACCTTGGGCAGTTTGTTGGACAGTTTGCCGAAATTGAAAGATAGAAAAAGTGCCTTCGTTGTAAAAATTGTGATTTTCTCGTACATAGCGATCGCACTCTGTTCTCGCTTCGGAAATCAAGACATTAATTAACTGATCTTCTAGCTGTTTTAGCTGATTTTCTATGCCACCATCGTTACCCAATAAACGATAGATTTGCCGATAATAATCACCTTGCCTTACTGCATCTAAAAGACGCTGACAGAAGCGATTAACTAAACTGGTTGACTCCTCAATTAACACATCTTCTAGCTGATTAGACAGATAATAAAAAGCTTCTACTAATACTGCTAATAAAGGTGCTGTAGCATTGCGAGGATGCTTTAAAGTCGCTTGCGAGTAAGCATTTTTAACAGAAAAAGTATTTAATAACTCATCCAATCTTGATACCATTCTCGCTTTCAGTTTCTTAAAGTCTTCCTCGAAGTTTTCATCGCTATTAACCACGATAGCATTGACATAACCATCGATGTGTTTAGTTAATTTCTCTCCCACTTCTTTTAACTCTTGATTGAGGTGATTTAACTCTAGAGCTTTCATCGCCTCAATTTCTCGTGGTTGACTTTCTAAATCACGATAAATCCCTTGATAATGATTTTTGAGAGTAATGCAGAGAGATTGTAAATCATCAGCTAAAGTTGCAAACAATTGCGGACGTTTTTCTTCGGTGAGATAACGAGTAATTGCCGTGCGAAATTCTTCGATACCGCTATCAGCAATTAACTGCTCTAGCAAAGGAGTTCCCCACTCGCTTAAAACTCGGAAATAATTTTTATTAGGAGTTTCATAACCGTGTATGGAAACTTTAAAGGGAGTTGCCAGTAATTTACCGGAGTTGGCACAATAGTTATTAAACTCGCTGACAAATTGCGGTGTTTCTTCTTGTCCTCCTAAATTTTTCACACTTTCGGCAAAAATAGAATCTAAACCATAACGCTGATTAATATTGGTTTGATTTTTCACCTGATACCCATAAAACCCTAAAAGTCCGCTGGTTTTGTAAATGCGGGAAGTATCACGAAATTGCGTTTGAATCAGGTTTTCTAAACGCTGTTTTAGTTGGGCTGAATACCAGGTTTCATCAATGCGGTTAAAAACATAAAAAACTCGATCACGAATACCAGCATTAGAGCGAATTTTTTCGAGTAATTCCGTTTCTTCTGTGGCTAATTCTCCCGCAGAAGCAGCCTTTAAAACACAAACCACTGCCGAAGTATCAGGATGCTCTATTTTACGATAGGCTAAGGCGGCATCTTTTTTGACTGGGGCATCAATACCGGGCAAATCTACCAAAACGTTACCATCTTTAAGGAGAGGATGATGACAGTAATATTCTAAACGTTTTAAGACGGCACTATTACTACCACGACGGGCAAAACTAGCGGCTTCTGCTAAATTAGAAAAGTGAAATTGTTCCATGGAATAGGTGGCATTATGCAGCGTATGGATCCGCTCACGATTTTGGGTAAATCCTTCAATTAATAATTTTAAACCCTGAGCTTGTTTAGCTCGCTCGGATTTGCCTTCTCCCCCTTCCTGTTCGATAATTTTTTGACAGTATTGGTTTAACTGACTACAGTATTCCGGGGAATTAATGTTACTGGGATTGGTTAATTGCAGATTTTGACAGACGGTATCGACTAAAGTACGAATTTCTACTTCGCTGAGAAAGGTTAAAACCACTCTTTCCTCATCAGCTTCTGCGTACTCAATATAACATTCTGTACCCGTTGCGTGTCCTTCGGCACTATACAGCAATTCTCGCTCTAAAAGTGCATTGATTAACATTGATTTCCCAGCACTAAAAGCACCGGCGAAAACGATTTCAAATTTGGGAGAAATGGCTTTTTGTAGGGCAATTTCTATCTTGCTGGTATCCTGTTGATTGCGGAGAGAGGATTCGCCTTTGAATAGTTCAATTATACTGTTAACATTACCAGCCAGATTACTGCATTGGGGTAAAAGTTCAGTCATGGTAAAACCCAGATCTAGAAGAACAGTGCTATTATTCCCTAGATTATAACAAAATTCACTAACTAGATCTCAGATCTTTGGTCAGCGATTTAAGCAATCAAGGACAAAGTCATCATCTTCAATCTAGAATCAGGATTGATTATAATCAATTTAGTACATACCGATTTCCGAGAACCTCCTTAGGTAAAAATTCTCTCCTGACTTTAAAGAGGGTGTAGGGTGTGGGGTGTGGGGTGTAGGGAAGGAAACCTCTTTCATCTGTGGGGGTGAAAACTTTTTCATCAGGACTGACTCCTCCTGAATTCTAGGATAATGATAATTATGTGGACAAAAATGGCAATAGATAAATTGAGATTCCAAAAAATTCGGACTATGAAACAGTTAGGATTTTTGTTAGGGACAGTTTTTCTTTTGGGGGGTTGTCATTCTCTGAATGCTATCCAAAATCGTCCCCAACCCTTGCCCCAAGATCAATATATGCAAGTCTATTTTAATTATAATCAGGCCCAGGGTTCAAATTATACCGATCCCTATCGCCAAATTAATCGTCCAGGGGATAATTTAGAACAGGTTATTATTGATAATATTAACTCGGCCAAAAGTTCGATCGATCTAGCAGTGCAGGAGTTACGTTTACCCGCCATCGCTCAAGCTTTAGTTGCCCGTCAGCAGCAGGGAATTAAAGTTAGGGTTATCCTCGAAAATATTTATAATAAACCTATTCATACTTTAGCCAAAAACCAAGAACAATCAAGCGATCGAGAACAGGAACGTTATCAAAACCTTGTTGATTTAGTTGATATAAATCGAGATGGTAAATTAAGTGCAGAAGAAATCGCCCAAAGAGATGCAATTACTATCCTCAAAAAAGCTGGTATTCCCCTAACTGATGATAGGGCTGATCGCTCAAAAGGTAGCGGTTTAATGCACCATAAATTCATGGTTATTGATAATCACACTACTTTAATCAGTTCGGCTAACTATACCTTAAGTGATATTCATGGAGACTTTTCTAATCCCAAAACTGTCGGGAATGCCAATCACCTATTAGTCATTACTAATCCCCCACTAGCTAGAGTTTTTCAAAAGGAATTTAATCTGATGTGGGGAAGGGAAGATCAACCTAGATTTGGCTTAGATAAACCCCACAGAAAACCGCAAACAATTACTATCGGTAATAGTAGTCTGACGGTCAAATTTTCCCCCGATTCTACCGCTTATCCTTGGGCAATTACTAGCAATGGTCTGATCGGTGAAACTTTAAATAAAGCTAAAAAATCCGTGAATTTAGCCCTGTTTGTCTTTACGGAACAGCCTTTAGCTAATATTCTCGCCCAACGACATCAAAAAGGGATAGAAATTAAAGCTTTAATTGATCCTAGTTTTGCCTTCCGATACTATAGCGAAGGATTAGATTTATTAGGAGTTGCTCTCAGTAATAAATGTCGTTATGAACCAGATAATCAGCCTTGGCAAAACCCAATTAATACCGTAGGAGTTCCCGATCTAGCAGCAGGAGATAAATTACACCATAAATTCGGTTTAATCGATGATAAAATTGTGATCACTGGTTCTCATAATTGGTCAGCAGCTGCTAACCACCAAAACGATGAAGCTTTAGTTATTATCAATAATCCCACCGTTGCCGCTCATTTCGATCGAGAATTTCAATATCTTTACCGTACCGCTAAATTAGGACTGCCGGAAACTATTAAAAATCGGATCGAACGGGATAGAAAAAACTGCCCCCAATCTGTAACAATCAAAAGCGATCGCTTAATTAATTTAAACACTGCCACAAAAGAAGAATTAGATACTTTACCCGGTATCAGTGGCAAATTAGCCGAAAAAATTATCGCAGCCCGGCAAGAAAAACCCTTTACTTCCCTAGAAGATTTGGATCGAGTATCGGGAATCGGTAAGAGAAAAATTAACAAGCTCAAAGGCAAAGTTAGCTGGTAATGATTGCCTCGTCTGTATTTTTGGCACAGATAAAAACTAGCAATTTTCCCTTGTTACGGCAAGCTAAGTAGGTAGGTTTTAAAGATCGTCAGCCCCCCGCCTATCGGCACCCCCCTTATCAAGGGGGGCAGGGGGGATCGAACCCAAAATCTATCTTCTATTTAATTAGAACCACTTATTTACCACAGACAAAAAAGGGTTATTTTAACGGATCGGGAATAGTATCGGAAGGAGCCTCAAACTGTCCGGTAATAACGTATTCTAGACGCAATTTTAGCCAAGTAATAAACTGTTGATTGAGAGAAACAATCGCCGCTGCTGGTTGGGGAGTTTTCTTTTTGATATCGGCAAAAGCGGGAGTATCTAAAAAAGCTGGATTGGCAATTAACCAAAAATCAATTTCTTGACCTTTTTCTTGATAATTCCTGATTCTTTCCTTCAAAACTTCCTTTTCGATCGCTTCTTCTTCTAAAAACTTTTGACTGGCTACCAAATAATAATAAGTTGTCATCATCTTTCCTTTAATTTTTCACTGTCATTGTTCCCTAGTCAGGAGATTAGCTGATAGCTGATAGCCTTTACAATTGCCCACGCATAGCCAATTTCATTTCCCTAACAGCCCGTTCTAACCCAACTAAAACCGCACGACTGATAATTGTGTGACCAATGTTCAATTCTTCCATATTGGGCAAACAGGCGACGGCATAAACATTCCAATAGGTCAAACCGTGACCAGCATTCACCCGCAAACCGAGAGAGGAAGCGTATTCACAACCTTCTTTAAGAATTGTTAATTCTGCTTGACAATCGCTCTCCTGTTGTGCCTCGGCGTATTGACCGGTATGGAGTTCGATAAATTTCGCCCCCGTATTAGCGGCCGCTTGAATTTGGGCAAAATCGGCATCAATAAACCAACTAACGGGGATATTAGCCGATTGTAGGCGCTCGACAACCCGACAAAAACGGTCAAAATTGCCCAGCATATCGATCCCCCCTTCCGTGGTCACTTCCTCGCGCTTTTCGGGGACAAGGGTGACATAATCGGGTTTAATATCGAGAGCAATGGCGATCATTTCCTCCGTCGGGGCCATTTCCAGATTCAGATGAGTCCGCACCGTTTGCCGGAGAATACGCACATCGCGATCCTGGATATGACGACGATCCTCGCGCAAGTGGACGGTAATGCCATCAGCACCGCCGATTTCAGCCAAAACTGCCGCCGCCACGGGATCCGGTTCCACGGTACGGCGCGCTTGGCGAATTGTGGCCACATGGTCGATATTGACACCCAAAGTCAGCAAAGTTGAACCTCCTTGTTTGTTAGTCCAACTTTCCATCTTACCATTGCGGTCAAAAGCGGTTACATACTGGAGATATTTAAACCCATGGTCAGTTCTTCCATTTTGCTGCGCATGGTTTCCGTGGAGGCACTATAGGCGGCTTTCATGGCTTCGAGAATAGACTCAGCCACAACCTCCAGATCTTGGGAGAGGAGAGACGGGTCGATTTCAATACCCCGGGGTTCTTGGTTGCCACTGAGATAGACTGTCACCAAGCCATTTTCACTCTGGCCAGGAATGTCCATAGTTTCCAGTTCTTCTTGCAGAACTTTGGCCCCTTGTTGCACCTGTTGCGCTTTTTGGAAAGCGTCTTGTAGTTCTTTAATCTTACCGAGACCGAATCCGAATCCTTGTCCTTGTGCCATGATGTTTTTTTTGTTTAAGGGGTCATTCAAGGTTTTTATTGTACTGCTTAAGGTGAACTGGGGTCAACTTTTGGCCCTGTGAGGGCAAAAAGTGATTAATGACAACGTTGACTTTCTGACTGGGTTAAGGTTTGCGGGAACTTGTTCTCTCTTAATCCGTCACGGGATGGTCAGAAAGAGACATCCGAAAAATTATCCTAACCACTGAGTCGATTACCCCACGCCATAATAGAATTGTTGCTTTGACGAGGAGAATAGCAATTTTGAACGCCAAAAAAACGGGAATTTTCTTGACAATTGCCCTGAGTTGTGCTTTAGCGGGGAAAGCAGCGATCGCTAATACTTCCCCTTTGGAGGGGACTCGATGGAAACTAAGGGGATGGACAGCCGGAAGTTTGGTGAAAGAAACGGAAATTACTGCCGCTTTCCAGAAAAATATTCTCAGTGGTTCGGCCGGATGCAACCAGTATAATACTGGCTATCAAGTCAATGATGACACGCTTCAGATCAACCAAGCGATCGCTACTACGAAAAAAGCTTGTCCGGAACCGCAGATGAAACAGGAAAATCAATATCTTGCTGCCTTGCAAGGAGTGGAACAATTCCAAGTGACAGCTAAAGGCGATTTACAATTATTTTATCGTACTCCCGAAGGTTTAGGAATACTCACCTTTACCCCCGCACCAACCACCACGCGCACGGAAAAGACAATTTATATCCATTCTCGGAAACAACCCTGTGATCAAGGCGCAACTAAAGACTGTTTACAGATGCGAGAGAAACCAGAGGAAAACTGGAGATTGTTCCCTAATACTATCGAGGGATTTGATTATAAACCGGGATTTTTCTATCAAATTAAAGTTAGCGTTGAAACCGTATCCAATCCAGCTACTAATCAAAATTCAGAAACATGGAAGCTATTAGAAGTTATTAGCCAAACCCCAGAAAAAGAAACTCCGCGAGCTTGGTTTGATCGACCGTTAACTAATTGGAATAAAGCCAAGGCCTCTATCCCCAAATCCCCCGTTAAAACCGTGATAGATAACCAGTGTCGTGAACAGGTTCGTCCGGCAATTACTGCCAATGATCAAGCGCTTAATAAAGCAGGATGGTTACTGTACGGGGCCGTGCAAACCTATGGTAAAACTAGCGTTATTTCGGCCATGAGTGGAGTGGATGGAATGTGCCGACCGATGGGTTATCAAGACTTTGTTTTTGTCGATGGTAAATTCGCTGGCACTCTTTCCCCGCGACCGATGGATTCCCGCACTGATGGTGCATCTCAGAGAATTGTTTTACAAAATAGCGATCGAATTATTGTGGTTTTTAATCGCTATAAAGATACGGATCCTCTCTGTTGTCCTTCCCAATTAAGTCGCGTTATTTATCAAATTGAAACAGTCAGCGGAGTGCCAGTTGTTGTTCCCAAAGAAGCAGAAACAGAAGCAGTAAGAAACTAATTCAGTTATCAGTTATCAGTTATCAGTTATCAGTTATCAGTTATCAGTTATCAGTTATCAGTGAGATAGGGATAAAAAGACTGGCAGCTAATAGCTTCCTTTTTATTATAGCGGTAAGCGCTTGAGTGAGATACAAACCAAGCTTTGCCTAGCATGGTTTATAGCTCGTGACACTGTACCTCATACGACTGCACACCGCTATATACTAAATCTGGTGATTAAAAACTGATTATTTATTTCCCCTTTTGCCTTTTGCCTTTTGCCTGTCTTGATATGTAGCCTATACTCAACGGATTTAGTATTATATCTCCCGCAAAAGTGAGTTTTTAATTGCATTTTCCAGAAAAAGATCGCTTTTCTAGCAGTAGAAAATAATCTATTTCTTTCTGCTTCTCCTGACTCGGAGAATACTGGCTCGGAGACTCCTCACTTAACGGAAGATTTTTAATTTATGCAGCAGGTTTAGTGATTAGGCACTGATACCAGATAAGTAGTTATAGAATTCTAATAACTCCTCATTAGTTAGCAGTAAACGGGACTTTTTGCCATAGGTAGAAATCAGGTATTCCCGACCTTTTTCTGTAGTCCAAGCTAATCGTTTCATCTCCACATCAATTTTAGTTTTAAGCACTGAATAGTCGATTTCTTCGGGAATAATAACAACTGGTTCCAGTGCCGGGGGTTCTTCTTCAGTTAAACTCGCTTCTTCTGGCAATTCTGATAATAAGGAGTAATTATCGGGTTCCATTTCTAATAATAAAGGCTCTGGTTCCGGTAAAGGAATATCCTGAACTTGGGGTAATTCCGGTTCAATTTTAGCCGGGGGAATATCCTTAACTTCAGGTAATTCCGGTTCAATTTTAGCTGGGGGAATATCCTGAACCTGGGGTAATTCCGGTTCAATTTTAGCTAGGGGAATATCCTGAACTTGGGGTAATTCCAGTTCAATTTTAGCTTCAGGACGAGGTATTTCAGTGACTTTAGCCGTTTTAGTCGATTTTTTGGCACTAGGGACGGTTTTAGGTAAATCTTCTGGCAGAGAAATATTATTGGGGCTGATTTTTTCCACAAGCTGGAGATCGGGGGTGTTTTCAGCCTCTAAAAGCAGTAAAGCTCGTTCTCTGGCTCTATCTTCGGCGATTTCCACCGTATCTGCCGCTGCTAAACCTGTAACGACCGTTTTTCCCTCAATTTCGATGATCGCTCTCACAATATACTTACCGTGATCGATTTGAACTAACTCGCTAATCAGGGCAACTTGGGGGTAACGTTGGCGTAACTTTTGCAACATGGTGACTTTTTCGAGTTCTTTTGTACTTATACTAGAATACTCTATCGTAATTATGGAAAAATGTAGCAAGTTCTTGCTAAGATCAAAGATTAGATAAAATTTTCAGTCCTAGGATTAGCCTTGCCCATAGTAACAAGATTCTACTAGGCTGAAGCTTCTGCCAGAAAGACAAGCGATCGCCAAAAAGTATGCCAGTGTTCGCTATTGGCTTATCCTAAGGAAGGATTCGATAATTCTCAAGGTAGGTTCGGGTGTTCGATGCTTGCTTAGTTTACCTTCACTGTTACCTACAGCGATCGCAATTAGCCCGATAGAGACAATCTCTCGAGTCAATGGTTTAAATCAATCCTCTCATTATATAAGTATTTAAACTTAATTGTCCACCATTCCGTCAGTGTCTTGTAAGTAAGGATTATTGTTAGATGGACTTCTCGATCGCCACACTTCTCTCTCATCTTAGTGATGATAAATTAGCTACGGGTAAACTTCTCGAAAAAAAATTAGGCTGCGAAGACGATCCCGAAAGCTGCGAAAAATTGCAAGTGATTCTCGATGCTTTGGAACGTCTGGGAATGGTTGTCAAAGAACGCGGGCGCTATCGTCGTGTGATCGAGGAAAATATCGTAGAAGCAAAACTGCGCTGTTCCAGTAAAGAATTTTGCTTTGCTATCCAAGATATCGAAGATGCTGATGACATCTACGTCTCGAAAAATCATCTCAGTAACGCTTGGAATGGCGATCGAGTTTTAGTCAAAATCATCCGCGAGGGAACCCGTCGTCGTTCCCCAGAAGGAGAGGTGAGATTAATTCTCGAACGAGCTAATCCTTCGCTTCTAGCGCAAGTAAAACAGGAAAATGAGCAGTTTGTGGCGGTTCCCCTCGATGATCGCCTTAAATTTACGCTTAATCTCCTCGAAAATGGTCAAAATCTCCAAGAAAATATCGATCACCTCGTTCATGTTTCCGTCCTCCGTTATCCCCTAGGGGAAATGCCTCCCATCGGTAAAGTTACTCGCATTCTCGGTTCTACTGCCGAGGCCGCTGCCGACACGGATATCGTCTCCTGTAAACACGATCTCCCCCATAATTTTCCGCCAGAAGCCCTCGAAATTGCCGATAATTTAGCAGATTTCTTCGATAGTGGCGAAAAAGAACAACTGCGAAATTTAACCCAACTCTTCACCTTTACCATCGAAGATGACACCCCCCTGGATTATCCCCCAATCATTGAAAATGCCTTTTCTTTAGAGAAAATCAACCAAAATCGCTGGCAAGTCGCCATTCATATCAGCGATGTCACCCGTTACATCGAACGGGGCGGATTATTGGATAAAGTTGCCAAAAAACGGGGAACTGCCGTCTATTTAGGCGAAAAAGTGCTGCCATTAGTCCCGGCTGCCCTTGCCAGTCGTTGTTCCCTGTCACCCCAAGAACAGCGCCCCGCTATTTCTATCCTCGTCACCCTCGATGATAAGGGGGAGCTAGTGGAGTACGAAATCACCCGCAGCCTCATCCAAGTGGATCAACATTTTACCTATCAACAGGTGCGCGATCTGCTCAGTGAAGAAGATAGCGCAGCTGCCCCCACCGATACCGTTGAAACCTTGAAAGATTTATTTTTCAGCGTTTGCCCCACCCTCAAATCCCAACGTCTCCAGCGGGGTAGTTTTGATATTCAATTAGACAAAATCTCTCCCTACAAAGACGAAGGACGGGGGGGGACTGTTCTCGCTTCTAATAATTTACCGGCCCGTTCTTTACTGACAGAAGTGGCAATTTTAGCCGGCAAAGTTGTCGCTGAACATTTGCAAGCTTTAAACTTGCCCTGTATCTACTGTGGACAATCGGAACCAGATTGGGATGAATTGGAGGATTTACTCAAATTGGCCAATAATTTAGGGGCAGAATTAAATTTAACTGCCGAGGAGGAGATTAAACCCAATGACTATCAAAATCTCACCCGCACTTTTTCCGCTTCTTCATCGGTGAAAGTCCTCAATTATCTGCTGCAAGAAACTCTCAAATTAGTTAGATATAGCAGCCATCCTCTACCCCATTTTGGTTTGGCCTATCCTAGCAATTATACCCACTGTCTCTCCCCCCTACAAAGATATGCTGATCTTTGGGTACAACGGGTGTTAAAACTCCTATTAACCGAGGGGAAAGATCGCCGCAGCAAAATCGTCAAAGTTGGGTTTAATTTGGGCAGTAATAGCTGTCATGGACAGATTAATTGGAATATTCTCCCAAGTCAAATTCAGGAGGAGTTAGAAGAAGAAAGCCATCTAATTGTTTCCCATCTCAATGATCGCTCAAAAATTGCTGAAGATGCGGAAAAAGACCTAGAAGGATTGAAAAAAGCCGAGAAAATGAAAGAAAGAATGGGTCAAGTTTTTCGCGGCTTAATTACCGGTGTACAATCCTATGGTTTCTTCGTGGAAATTTCCGATTTATTAGTGGAAGGATTGGTCCATGTTTCTTCTCTCAAGGATGATTGGTACGAATATCGCGCTCGTCATAGCTGTTTGGTAGGACGGAAAAATCGCGTTGCCTATCGTCTCGGTGATGAGGTAGAAGTGGAGGTAAAAGATGTAGACTATTATCGTCAGCAAATCGATCTAGTTACGGTTAGCGGTGGCAGTTCAGCAAGTTATGACGACTTAGAAGAAGATTAATTATGAATCAACCAACCACCGAAAAAATCGGGAAAAACCGCTTTATTCTGCCCTTTTTATGCGGTATTTTTCTCTTTTTAACTGGCTGTGTCCGTTACGATGTGGGCATTAATTTTCCCCACCAACACCACGGGGAAATTATTCAACATATCACCCTCGGACAACGTTTAACCAGTCTCAGTCAAACCGAAGCCACTAAATGGTTAAATAGTATCGAACAGAGGGCAAAATTACTTAAGGGGAAAACCGCTCATATTTCCGAACGAGAAATAATTGTCAATATTCCCTTTAGTAATAGTCAGGAATTAGAGGAAAAATTCAATCAGTTTTTTGATCCTAGTTCTTCCTTTAAAATCACAAATTCTCCTAATACCGATGATAGCAAATTACTGCAACTAGATTCAAAACTGGCAGTGACAGAACAAGATTGGTTCTTTTTGACCCAGAAAAACTTAAAATTAACCGTTGATTTGCGGGCTTTAGGTGTACTTTCTGAACAGGGAAATATTATCATTAGCCCCGGTTCCTTAGTCGATATCGACTTCGCTTTAAAGACTCCCTTTGCAGGTCAAAATATTGAAGATGACTCACGATTAAATCCCTCAGTAGAACAAGTTGAAAATCAGTTAATTTGGCATTTAAAACCGGGAGAAATTAATACCATCGCGGCAGATTTTTGGGTTCCTAACTATTTAGGTATCGGCACAATAATTATTGTTTTAATAACAGTTTTTGCCTATTACTTGAAATATAAACGCTTGCCCGGTGCATCCCCATCGACTTAAATTGAGAGGGCAACTAAGTAGTTAGTGTTAAAAACTGTCAGACACCCCCCTTATCAAGGGGGGATTAAGGGGGTATCAACACCCCCCTTATCAAGGGGGGATTAAGGGGGTATCAACACCCCCCTTATCAAGGGGGGATTAAGGGGGTATCAACACCCCCCTTATCAAGGGGGTATCCATCTTCAATTTAATTATAACCAGCTACTTATTGACCGAGATTTAATGATCAATGGGGTAAAAATTAGCCAACTCTAAAACTGATCTAAAAATTGGCCAACAATAGGGAAATTTTTGGCTAGGATCAAACCATAGTCACAATTGAAACTAGACGGGTTTTCACTTTTTTACTTTATTACTGGCAATTACAGTTATGGTTAACAATATTCCCTTTTCTATCCCCGAATATAGCCTCGATCGAGATTGTACCACCCTCTCCCGTCACGTCCTGCAACAACTACAAAGCTTTTCCCCCGACGCACAGGATTTAAGCGCAATTATGAGTCGGATTGCCCTAGCGGGGAAATTAATTGCCCGTCGTCTCAGTAAAGCGGGATTAATGGCGGATGTGCTAGGTTTTACCGGAGAAACCAACGTCCAAGGGGAATCAGTCAAGAAAATGGACGTTTTTGCCAATGAAGTATTTATCTCGGTTTTTAAGCAAAGTGGTTTAGTTTGCCGTCTTGCTTCCGAGGAAATGGATAAACCCTATTATATCCCAGAAAACTGTCCCATCGGTCGCTATACTCTACTCTACGACCCGATCGATGGTTCTTCCAATGTGGATATTAACCTAAATGTGGGTTCGATTTTTGCCATCCGTCAACAGGAAGACAATGATTTAGACGGAGAAGCGCGGGATTTACTGCAAAATGGTCGTAAACAAATAGCAGCTGGCTATATTCTCTACGGACCCTCGACTATTTTAGTTTACTCGATCGGTCGCGGTGTTCATGCTTTTGTCCTTGACCCCAGTTTAGGGGAATTTATCCTCGCCCAAGAGAATATTATTATCCCCGACCATGGTCCAATTTATAGTACCAATGAGGGCAATTTTTGGCAGTGGGATGAGGCGATTCGCGACTATACCCGTTATGTCCACCGTCATGATGGTTACACGGCCCGTTACAGTGGGGCATTAGTGGGAGATATCCATCGAATTTTAATGCAGGGTGGAGTTTTTCTCTATCCGGGTACTGTTAAAAATCCCCAGGGAAAATTGCGCTTAATTTATGAAACTGCACCCCTTGCTTTTTTAATTGAACAGGCAGGAGGTAAAGCTAGTGATGGGTTGACAAATCTTTTAGATATCGTTCCCGATAAATTACACTACCGAACACCTTTAGTGATCGGTAGTGTCGAAGATGTTAAATTAGTAGAGTCTTTTATCGCCGATCGTCGTCATCGCGATCAAGTTTAACTTATAGTTTTATTTAGAGATATTGACATGGATTTACAATATCTGAAGTGGACTAAAAATGTAAGGCGACACGATGGTACATGGGCATATCGGGAATATAAGGTTTCTGATTCCTTCAAACTGGCATGGAAAGACGATGAAGTCAATGCCAATAAACCCGAAAAAGGTAGTTTGATACTACTCAGGCAGCAAGGGTATGTTACCCATTTAGTAAAAGTTCTCGACTGCAAAGCCCAACGTGAAATTGGCAAGGATGATTATGACATCTATCGAAATGTTGAGGTGCTTTGGGCTATTGATTTTGATAATCCACCTGTATCAGCCAAAGCAGATGCGATGTTTGATTATCGAGTCAGGTATCAGGGTGGGAATGTGATGGAATTGGAGAAGTTACCAACTTTCAGACAGCGTTGGGATGACGATGGCGGTTTGGAGGGATTCCAAACTTACATTCAGAATTTATTGGGGCTGTCAAACAATGACAGAGAAAACAAGTCAGTTTAAGCAAGTTTTAATCTCTTTAAAGCATACGGCCAGAGCAATCCTCTGGCAAATACAAGAATACGAAAATCAAGAAACTAAACCTCTCAATTGGACAGACTTTTATACCTCGAATAAATCCGTGAATCAATGCGTTATCGACGATTTGGCCGTACTAATTGGCAATTTTCGCTGTTTTCCCTGGGGACAATGCGCTGTTTGTCCTCAGAGTCGGTATTTGCCGCAACACTCGATCGCGCCCTAGAATTGGGGATTAATCACCTAGAAACGGCCAGAGGTTACGGTAATAGCGAAGTTTTTCTCGGTCGCTATCTGCAGCGTCAAGGGGTGCGGGAGCGGGTTTATCTGACTACGAAATTAGTCCCCACTCCCGATCGCCAAACTATGGAAAAAGCGATCGCCGAATCCCTAGAACGATTACAATTAAATTACCTCGATTGTCTAGCAATTCACGGTATTAACACCCGCGAGCATTTAAACTGGATTAAAGACCCGCAAGGCTGCATGAAAGCCGTTTTTATGGCCCAAGAAGCTGGAAAAATCGGCCATATTGGCTTTTCTACCCATGCACCCCTAGAAATTATTCTGGAGACAATCAATACAGATTTCTTCGCTTTTGTCAATATCCATTACTATTTTTTTTGGCAAAGACAGCAACCAGCGATCGCTTTGGCGCAAACAAAGGACATGGGTGTGTTTATTATCTCCCCTGCTGATAAGGGAGGTAGTCTCCACAGACCTCCCAAGAAGCTAGAGGAATTATGCGCCCCTTTTTCACCCCTAGAGCTAAATTATCGCTTTTTATTAAGTGATCCGCGCATTACTACCCTCAGCGTCGGGGCAGCGATCCCAGAGGAATTAGAGGCAATTATTAACGTATCCGAACGAGATCAGCCCCTAGATGCGGCAGAAATTGCCGTTTTTAAGCGTTTAGAGGCACATTTAACCGATAAATTGGCCACAGATCTATGTAGTCAATGTTATCAATGTTTACCCTGTCCCGAAAATATTAACATCCCTGAAGTGTTGAGACTGCGGAATCTGGCAGTGGCTTACGAAATGACCGATTTTGGCCAGTATCGCTATCGAATGCTGGAAAATGCTGGTCATTGGTTCCCCGGACGCAAGGCCAATAATTGTACTGAATGTGGTGATTGTTTACCTCGCTGCCCGGAAAAATTGCCAATTCCCCAGCTGCTATTTAATACACACGAACTACTTAACGGCCCACCGCAACGGAGATTGTGGTCATCTTAGGACGAAACCCGAAAAAAATTTTTTTGGGGATCGTCAAAGTGTAAAAACTATCTTAAGATTAACAGGTAAGAGAATTAACTTTCTTGAATTTAAAGAGACAAAAAACAAGAAATAGATTAAGGAGTAAAGGATATGGCACTCGTCCCCATGCGGTTATTGTTGGATCACGCGGCTGAGAACGGATATGGCATCCCCGCTTTTAACGTAAATAATATGGAGCAGATCCAAGCGATCATGCAAGCGGCGGCAGCCACCGATAGCCCCGTTATCCTGCAAGCTTCTCGCGGTGCGCGCAAATATGCAGGGGAAAACTTCCTGCGTCACTTGATCACCGCTGCGGTGGAAACCTATCCTCATATCCCCATCGTGATGCACCAAGATCACGGTAATGAACCCGCCACCTGCTACTCGGCGATCCGTAACGGTTTCACCAGCGTCATGATGGATGGTTCCTTAGAAGCGGATGCTAAAACTCCCGCCACCTACGAGTACAACGTTAATGTTACTGCTGAAGTGGTAAAAGTTGCCCATTCGATCGGTGCTAGTGTGGAAGGGGAACTCGGTTGTTTAGGTTCCCTAGAAACTGGTAAAGGAGAAGCGGAAGACGGTCACGGTTTTGAGGGAGAATTAGATCACTCGATGCTGTTAACCGATCCCGATGAAGCGGTGGATTTCGTCGAAAGAACCCAAGTAGATGCTTTAGCAGTAGCCATTGGTACTAGCCACGGCGCTTACAAATTTACCCGCAAACCCACCGGCGAAATTCTCGCTATTAGCCGCATTGAAGAAATTCATAACCGCTTACCCAATACTCACTTGGTTATGCACGGTTCTTCCTCGGTTCCTGAAGATCTCCTCGAATTAATCAACCAATTCGGTGGCGCTATCCCTGAAACCTACGGTGTTCCCGTGGAAGAAATCCAAAAAGGCATCAAGAGTGGTGTGCGTAAAATCAATATCGACACCGACTGCCGTTTAGCCATTACCGCCGCAGTTCGGGAAGCGCTATTCAGCAACCCGAAAGAGTTTGATCCCCGTTTCTTCCTGAAACCCTCGATCACATATATGCAGAAAGTTTGTGCCGATCGCTATCAACAATTTGGTACCGCCGGTAACGCCAGCAAAATCAAACAAATGTCCCTCGATGACTACGCAGCCAAATATGCTAAAGGGCAATTAACCCAAGTCAGCAAAAAAGTTGTGGCTGTCTAGTGGCTGAACAATTAAGCGATCGCTTAATTGCACCAATTTAGTAGAATTTTTCAGGGTAGTTAACCATAACTACCCTCTTTTTTATGGGAGTGCCTTCAAGGGAAAGAGTTAAGCTGCCCGCGCATTTAAATTGCTTGTTGAGATGAGGCAAGAGGCAAGAGGCAAGAGGCAACAGTAAACGCATTGGCAGAGATTCAGCTAATCCAACCGACTTCGGTTAAGATGCGTCTTAGCTTACCAGATAAGAATCGATTTCAGAGAAAAGACTATACTGAAAATAATCAGCAGATCAGCACTGGATTTATAAGAGAAGCAAGATGAGAAAAAAATCGTTGTGGGTGGGATTATTAGTGGGATTTTGGTTTTGTCTGACTTGGATGGCATGGACACCCACAGCAGCCGCCTTTAGCGAAGAACAAAAATTATTACTGCAATCTTGGCGATTAGTCAACCAATCTTATTATGATGACACATTTAATCATCAAAACTGGTGGCAGGTGCGGGAACAATTCATCAAAAAACCCCTCAACGATCGGACGGCGGCCTATAATGCGATCGAACAGATGTTAGCCACTCTCGATGAACCCTTTACCCGTCTCCTGCGACCGGATCAATACCATAACCTACAAATTAGCACCACGGGGGAATTATCGGGGGTAGGACTGCAAATTAATATCAATCCCGATAATGGTTACTTAGAAGTAGTTGCCCCCCTTGCTGGTTCTCCTGCTGAGGCCGCTGGTTTAACTAGCCACGATCGCATTTTGTTTATTGATGGCATCGATACCACTACTTTAACCCTCGATGCAGCAGCAGCCAAAATGCGCGGGACCGCCGGAACAGAAGTTTCCTTAGTCATTCTTCCCTATCAAAAAAGTCAAACAAAAACCCTATCTTTAACCCGTCAACGCATTTCCTTAAGTCCAGTGGTAGCGGTTTTAGATAAAAATTCTAGTTCCTTGCCCATCGGTTATGTGCGCTTAAATCAATTTAGTGCTAACGCTGCCAAAGAAGTCTCGGAAGCTGTGACAAATTTACAAAAACAAGGGGCAAAGGGTTATATTTTGGATCTAAGAAATAACCCCGGTGGTTTACTGCAAGCAGGCATAGAAATCGCTCGGATGTGGATTAATCAGGGAACGATCGTTTATACGGTTAATCGTGAGGGAATTGCCGATAGTTTTGCCGCTTCTGGCAATGCTTTAACCGACTCGCCTTTAGTCGTTTTAGTCAATCAGGGAACCGCCAGCGCCAGCGAGATTTTAGCTGGAGCATTACAGGACAATCAACGAGGGGTTTTAGTGGGAGAAAAGACTTTCGGTAAGGGATTAATTCAGTCCCTATTCGAGTTACCCGATGGGGCAGGATTAGCGATTACTGTGGCGAAATATGAAACTCCTGCCCACCATGATATTCATAAGTTAGGCATTATGCCGGATCAAGTGGTGGAACAGGAACCGATCACCTATGAGGAAATCGGCACCGAAAAAGATAGTCAATACCAAACCGCAATTCAGTTTTTAAACCAGAACACCGTTTTAGCCAAGGCTTCCTAAGTGGGTTTACTGAAAAAGTTTGTTGGTGGGGCAGGATTCAGGATTCAGGAGATTATTTTTACTTATTATCCCCACTACCCCGCTCCCTGCTCCCCAGTTCATAATTCATAATTCATAATTTATAATTCCCACGGCATAAATCGAACAAATTAGCCATTTTTTCCATCAATGTCTAAATTAAGATGGAAACCTGTTTGATTTGGAGAGAATGCTAACATCGATTAGAATTTTCCCAGTCTGGGTTTTTCAGCCTTGCAACCTTAACTTATCCTTGATTTTACTGCCATGCAGAGATATATTCGATCGCCCCTAGCCCTAACCCTGAGCATCAGCCTCTTAGCTAATTTTTTAACCGCTTGTAATAATGCCCAAACCCCGAATAACAACACCTCTAGTCCCACCACCACTGCCCCCAGTGATGAGGGACTAAAATTAGGAGCATTACTGCCCATTACCGGAGATTTAGCCGCTATTGGTCAAAATATGCCCGAAGCAGCCGCCCTAGCGGTGGAGACTATCAATGCCTGTGGTGGAGTCAATGGCAAACCCGTCACACTCGTGAAAGAAGATGACCAAACCGATCCCGCCGCCGGTGCTTCGGCGATGACGAAACTAGCGGAGGTGGATAAAGTAGCTGGTGTGGTCGGTTCCTTTGCCAGTAGCGTCTCGGGAGCAGCCGTCGATGTGGCGGTGAGAAATAAAGTGATGTTAGTCTCTCCGGGTAGCACCAGTCCTGTATTTACTGACAGGGCGAAAAAAGGCGATTTTCAAGGTTTTTGGGCGCGGACGGCTCCCCCAGACACCTACCAAGCTCAAGCTTTAGCTGTCCTAGCTAAGAAAAAGGGTTTTCAAGATGTGGCCACCGTCGTGATCAATAACGATTATGGGGTCGGATTTGAGCGGGAATTCGTGAGCGCTTTCGATAAATTAGGCGGCACGATCACTAATAAGCAAAATCCCGTCCGTTATGACCCGAAAGCTGCCACTCTCGATAGTGAAGCGGCGGCTGCCTTCGCTAACCAACCGGATGCTGTAGCGGCAGTCCTTTACGCTGAAACGGGTAGTTTATTACTACAAGCGGCCTATAAACAGGGGTTGACCAAAGGAGTTACTGTCCTCCTCACTGATGGGGTTTTTTCGGAAGATTTCACTAAACAGGTGGGGAAAGGAACCGATGGTAAGTCAATTATTGCCGGCGCCCTAGGTACAGTCCCGGGGGCCGACGGTCAAGCTTTAAGCGCTTTTACTACCCTCTGGAAAGAAAAAACCGGCAAGGATGTCACCGCTTTTGTTCCCCATACTTGGGATGCGGCGGTTTTATTGATGTTAGCAGCCGAGGCGGCTAAATCTAATACTGGTGAAGGGATTCAAAGCAAGATTCGTGAGGTGGCTAATGGTCCGGGGACGGAAGTAACCGATGCTTGTCAAGCTATGGAAATGATTCGCAAAGGCGAGGATATTAACTATCAGGGGGCCAGTGGCAATGTGGATATCGATGAAAATGGCGATGTGGTCGGTAGTTACGATGTCTGGACTGTTAATGATGACGGGACTCTCAAGGTTATCGATAAGGTGACACCCAATCAGTGATCAGTGATCAGTGATCAGTAATCAGTGATCACTGATCAGTAATCAGTGTCAGTAATCAGGGGGCAGGGGGCAGGAGGCAGGAGGCAGGAGGCAGGGGATAGGGTGATAGGGTGATAGGGTGATAGAGATTTAGGGAAATTTCAGCCAAATGCGCCACTTCCCCACTACTTCACTACCCCACTTCATAATTCATAATTCATAATTCATATTTTGTGCTTTTTGTCAAAAAAACTTTTTTTTTGCAATAAAACTACACAAAAAAAAGATCATCGTCGTGGGTGAAATTGACTCATTTACCTGTCTTAATTAGGATCACCTTCTAGGTGTGGTAAGGGTTTCAAGCGTTGCTGTCTAAAAAAGCACAGAACAACCCATTATGAAATTCAGTAAAATCGCTGTAACCATTGTAACATCGTTGTTAAATAAAAATCTTTCTCAATTAATTTTTAAGAATTTGTAAATATTGCGGAATGTTAATTTAAATATTCTCAAGTTTTTGGAGTCAATCAATAATTTTTGCTTATCTTTGACTAATATCGGGTTAGGAGTCAGGAGATAGGAGATAGGTTTTAGGTGTTGGGGGTTGGGGTTTTGGGGTTTTAGTTCAATTTCCCCACTCTCCCACTCTCCCACTTCATAATTCATAATTCATAATTCATCACTGATGACTGAAAACCGAGACAGTTTTCTGAGGACTTTTTTTACTGGTGGGAACTGGATCGGGGTCATTTTCTTCCCTAGCCACCCGGATTAAGAGGGCGGCTAAAAAGAGACTGGCTAAACTGGAACTGCCGCCATAACTAAAGAGAGGGAAAGGTAGGCCCGTAGTGGGTAAAGAACCAGTAGCCACACCGATATTTAACAGAGATTGACCGATTAAAATTACCATCGCCCCGATCGCCACTAATTTTTTGATGCGATGACGACATTTAACCGCCACGATCAGGGCAAGAGTAGCGTAGAGAAATAGCATGACTAACAGTAAAATACCGCCAATAAAACCAAATTCCTCGCCAAAGACAGCGAAAATAAAATCCGTATCTGGGAAGGGTAGATAAAATAATTTTTGTTGGGATAGACCGTAACCGCTGCCAGTGGTTCCGCCAGAACCGATCGCCAGTAAACTCTGCACTAATTGATAACCATCACCCCGGGGATCCTGCCAGGGGTCTAGGAAAGATAAAATCCGTTTTCTCTGGTATTCGCGGAAAGTAACACTAACCACGGCCACAGTTACACCCAGTAGAGCGGTGCTGGTCATGTAGGATAAAGGCAGACCAGAGGCAAGAGCGATCAGCCAGAGAGTTATACCACACAGAGCAGTGGTACTCAAGTTAGGTTGTAGGAGAATACCCGCTAGAATTAGTCCGAAAATAGCGATCCAAGTTAACCGTTGATTGACATTTAAACGCGGCCATCCACCAAAAACCGCCGCCCCTTGCAGGACGAGAAACGGTTTCATCAATTCCGACGGTTGCAAGAGAATCGGCCCGATTTTAATCCAACGGGTGGCACCGTTGATATTAGCTCCCAAACCGGGGATAAGAGTGATCAAAATTAATCCTAAAACTAATAAAATCATCCAGGGGGCGATTTTGAGGAGTTTCTCGATCGGCAATCGCACCAGGAAATTAAAGCCAATTAAGCCAATCCAAAGCCAGATTAATTGGCGGACAAAATAGTATAGTCCGTTATCAAAGCGACTGTCAGCCAGAGCGTAGGAAGCGGAAAAAAGCACCACTAACCCGACTAACAGCCACAAAAAAGTCATCCAGCGCAATAATCGCGCTTCGGCTGACCAGTTTTTCACATCGGGGTCAAAAATAGGAATAATATATTGCCACACGGAGATTTTTCGCAAAGAAGTATCTTGCACAGATTAACCGAGAAGACTAGGCTCGATCGCAGTTTGTTCCACTATCCGACGGCGACATGACCGATTAAACCCGCGTTTTCACCGTGCCATTCTAGGGTATCACCGATCGCCTGACCGTCGTGATAGGCAGCCAAGAGAATTTCCGCCGTTTTCCCCCAAACAATATTACCCTGACGATCAAGGGAAATCATGCCCAGATCCCGACCATTAGTTTGGGATTCGTGCATCGATTTCTCCACGGCAGCGGCTAGGGAAAAACCATCGGTGACGCGAATGACCACCTTAGCGGCTAAACACTCATCGATAATATCTTCCCCGACCCCCGTACAACTGACTCCGGCCCATGGATTTGCATAATTGCCTGCCGGCATGGCACTGTCACTAACGCGACCGATTCTTTCTAATCCCTTCCCCCCGGTAGAAGTTCCGGCGGCGATGTCTCCTTGCTGATCAAGAGCTACTACCCCGATAGTTCCCCGTTGCGCTGACGAATCGGCGAATAAACGGGCCATTTTGCGATTAAAGTTCGTCTTTCTTTCTTCCATCCATTCTTGAATCCGATAATCGGTGAGGGGATCATAGAGGGGAATTTGTAATTCTCGGGCCAGATCTGCAGCCCCAATTTCCGAGAGAATGCGATCCTCTTGACTTTGGAGAAATTGGGCTAGGCTAATGGGATTCTGTACCCGCGAGACGTTAATGACACCGCTTAAACGCTGGTGACGACCATCCATCAAGGCTGCACTCATTCGCACCTGACCGTCCGATTGCACCACCGAACCAGTCCCGGCATTAAATCGCGGTTCATCCTCCAGTAACATACATCCTTTTGTCACCGCCTCCACAGCACTAGCACCATTGTCAAGGAGGTTGTAAATATTCTTAACAATCCCCCGGAGAGAATCGCGCACTGATTCTAAACCACCTTTATCCTCTAGGGAACTCGCTCCCCCATGAATAATTAACTTCGGATTTACTCTGGTCATCGAAAAATTGAGTCCGAAACCCCGTCTCTTGAGGACGGCTTTACCATTAAATAGTAGCGCATTTACACCATCTATCTTGACTTCCCCTTTAACAAAAGGGCATAAACTGTACTGTCAGCTGCCCGCGCATTTAAATTGCTTAACAGCTTATCAAATATTTTTGGCTCTTCGTTACTTGTTATGGTTTGATAGGGGGGCATAAATCGACTAAATCCTTATCTGGCAAGAGACTTAATTGATTAGTTCGCTCTAGATCAAAAACAATTGACAAAAATCGACAAATGCCTTTTTATATAAGGGTTACATCCCTTATAACCCCCGTCTATTGCATAACACAAACCGAAGAACCATATTTTTTCGATATTTTTGTTTGAATTAGAGAAGACAGGAAGGGACAACCAAAAAGAAAACCCAACCACCGCTATGGGGAGATTGGGTTTTCCGGTTATCACATTGATTTTAAGGAGCTAAAGCGTTACCGCGCAGGAGAGAACCGATGGTTTTAGCGGTAATCTTCATCTGTACGAGAGGATTAGCGGGAACAACGGTTTTATAGAGATAACTGTCAAAAGTCATCTTCTGTACGTCCTTATCGGAACACATTTCCACAAAAGCTTCCCGGGTGGCATCGGTACGATAGAAAACCCGCTGCAGGATATCTAATACCAGATAGGTCATACCGTATTTCTTATCCCAACGCTTGAGGTAGAGTTTTAACTCGTCCTCTGTGGGAATACGTTGGCCACCGTTAGTGACTTCGACAATGGTTTCGGCACACATCCGCGCTGATTTAGCGGCGAAATAGATGCCTTCTCCCGAAGACTTGGTAACTGTTCCCGCAGCATCGCCAACGAGGGCCACACGACCAACTACACGGCGAGGACGGGGATGTTCGGGGATGGGGTGAGCCTCCACGCGGATGATTTCGCCACCTTCCAGACGACGGGCCGCACGAGCGCGAATACCAGCCTGTAGGTCTTTAATCATGGCTTTATTGACCTTCATTGTGCCAGTACCGACGGCGACGTGATCGTATTTGGGGAATACCCAAGCGTAGAAGTCGGGGGATACGTCTTTCCCTACATACATTTCGGCCAGATCTTCGTAGTAGGCCATTTTATCTTGGGGGAGACGGATGCGTTCTTGGAAAGCGATCGCATAGTTGTAATCCCCAGCATCAATAGCTTTAGCAATGCGGGAATTAGCACCGTCGGCACCGATAACCACATCCACCTTCAGAGATTTCATTTCCCCTTGGGAATTGCCGTGGGAGTGATCGGCGTAGTGTAGGGTATAGGGATCGGTGCTATTGGTGGGAATATCGAGACCGTAAACAGTTCCGTTGATTAAATGCGCTCCTAATTTATGGGCGCGTTCTCTCATAAAACCGTCGAGGACTTCCCGACGACACATACCGATATATTCGTCTTGATTATCGAGATTAATATCGACTTCGACGTTAGAGGGGGAGATCATTTTCATTTTTCTCACCCGGCGATCGATAATTTCAGGAGGTAGGTCAAATTCGCTCACCATACAGAGAGGAATCGCTCCACCACAGGGTTTAGCATTATCTAATTTGCGTTCAAATAAATAGGTTTCAATGCCTGCTTTAGCTAATGTTTCTGCCGCCGAAGAACCGGCCGGCCCTGAACCCACAACAGCGACTCTTAACACTCAGGTTTTCTCCTACATACTTACGAGCGAGTACGCTTTGCAGTGTACCACAGGGTTTTAGTCGAAAGAAACGATATCCTCCGATTCTGCCCGATCTTGCAACAGTGCTTAACATCCTCTGTTACAAAAGTTTATTTTATTGTCTGTAGATGTTTTTTTATCGATGTATTGTATTGTGTTACACCCCTCTCCCAAACTGGAGAAGGGTATAGCTGCGAGGATTGTTAACCTCTTGCTTTCAACCAATCGCTAATAGCGGGGGGTAAATCCCGTTGCACTTTGCCACTGACATACATTCCGATATGTCCGACGGGGAAAGCACAAGCGGTATAGTCAGAAGTACCGATATAATTCCCTAAAGCGAGGGAAGAAGCGGGAGGGACAAGGTGATCTTTATCCGCATAAAGATTGAGAATTGGCATAGTCAGATTGTGTAAATCTACCCGTTTATCTCCTAACATCACTTCCCCTTTAATCAGTTTATTTTGCTGATAGAAATCCTTGAGAAACTGTCGGTAGGATTCTCCTGCTTGGTCGGGACTATCAAAAATCCATTTTTCCATACGCAGAAAATTAACTAATTTTGATTCGTCTTCCATGATGTCAGGAAAATCGAGGTATTTCTGATAACCTAACTGTAAAGGTTTCAATTCCAGAAACTCTAAGTTGAGAAAATCTCCCGGAATATTACCCATGGTATCTACCATTAAATCGATGTCTAATGCTTCGGAACCCAGGGAACATCCCCCGCGCATATTTAAGAGGGTCTCGGTTTGATAAAAGTCCACTGGTGTCACCATTGTCACCAGATTTTTTATCTTATCAGGATAGAGGGAACTATAGCATAAACTAAAGGTTCCCCCCTGACAGATTCCTAAGAGATTAATCTTGTCGAGATGGTGACTTTGACGAATAAAATCGACGCAATTATCCACATAACCATTGATATAATCATCAAGGGTTAACCAGCGATCGCTTCTGGTGGGATATCCCCAATCAATTAAGTAGATATCTAAGCCTAATTTCAGCAGATTGGCCACTAAAGAACGCCCTTCCTGTAAATCTACCATGTAGGGACGATTGACCAAAGCATAAACCATCAGCAAGGGAATCTCGAAGGGTTTTTCAACCACGGGTTTAAAGTGGTAGAGAATGATTTTATCTTCCCGATAAACTGCTTCTTTTTCCGAGACTCCACACTGAATATCTTCTTCTTTAACTCGTTTGAGATTGTCTAAACCTTTGAGATTTTTCTGAGTTAATTCTAGATAATCTTGGGTAAAGTCTTCCAGTTTCACTTGCGTCAAAAATGGCCACATAATTTAATTCTCCTAGGGAAGTAGGGAAGTGGGAATTATAACTGATAACTGATAACTGATTGTCAAGCATAATTAACTAATTGTTACTTTCTACTGCTTGTTTTTCTCCTAAAGCTTTTTTGAGACTTTTTACCTCTTTGCGTAATTCATAGATAGTCCGATGAATTTCATCGACTTCGCTGCGGGTAGGCAGATTCATTGAGCGCAGGTAAATTTCCATTAAATCCTGCTGTTTGAGGCGATAATCATTGAGGGAATTAATAAATTTTCCTCTTACTTTCAGGTTTTCTGGTTGACAAAAAGCCTTTTCAAAAATATCATCAGCGACGACACTCCACACATCTTGAAATTCTCGCCAATCCTTCACAGGCTTACCTTTTTCTGCTAGGAAAACTAATTTTTTAGTTAAAGCTTCAAAGGATTTAACTTGAATATCAGCCAGCACAATTTGATAGTTAATACTAGCTTGATAAAGAACGCGCCAAGTTTCAAAACCATCGAGTAATTTGCGGTTAAATTCTCGCGGCAATCCCAATAAAGGCATCTGTAACCATTGGCCAAAAGTTTCATCATAAAACTTCTGCCAATAGATATTATTGAGTTCGATCAAGGAAGAAGTATTACCTAACCAAGCTTTGGTTATTGTGTCATTTGACAGCACCAAAGGATCGAACCATAAATGATTGAGACTTTGCAATTGTTGCAGGTAAATTGTCCATAGTTGACTGACATCTTGACTACTTTGGGAAGTGGTGGTAGTAAAACTATTCAGTTGACCGCGCATCTGTTGGGTATAATTATTTAAAATTGTTTGCCAGTCTTCTCCTGTTTGCATTTTCGGAAAGATACTTTCCCAAGCTTCCATCGATAATTTTAGGAATTTGATCAATAAATCCCGATTATCAAAATAGCGCTGGGTTGCCTCTTGCAATTCTGGTTTAATATTGCCCATAGGAGTCGGTATCGCCCCCATCATATCAAACCAACTTGACCACATTTTTGCCCCAGTTTCCGTCCAAAGATTGACGTAATCTGCGGCCATATCACTCCAAGCTTGTGTCGGTTTATCCATTATTTTTGCCTTTTTCCTTTAACTCTAATTTCGCTAGTTTACTAACCCACCCTACACCCGATAACTGATAAGTCATATTTTTCCAGACTTGGCAATTTTTGCTAGTAATCTTAACGCTTCATTGACTGAGGCTGAATCTTGAAAAATTTCCGCCACATCGGGATCGAGAATTATCACATTACTAGACTGTCGATAAGCTTGATAATATTTGCCACGAATACCACCAGAAAAGTCATATTCAGTTCGCATCTCGTCATTAACCGTTTCTTCAGACTCCTGATTCATAATTTTTTCTCTCCTGTTTACTAGCTAAACGGGCGCTAATTAAGGGAATCTCATTTTCTCTTTCTGTATGGGATATGACTAACAGCTTTTGTAATTTTGACTGTCCTATCGTCAGAAAACGAAACTCACCCACTGAATCAAGCAACTTAGCAGGGACAATAACAAACACATTTTCCATCTTTGAATTAGATAACTGATAACTGATAACTGATAACTGATTAGGTGTGATGGGCCCCATTAACTCTAAGGACTTCTCCAGAGACATAACTGCTGGCAATAGGAGAGAGTAAATAAGCAGTTGCCCAGGCGATATCTGCGGGTTCACCGAAGCGACGACAGGGAATTTCGGCGGTGATTTTATCGCGAACTTTATCGGGAATCGCTAAAGTCATTTCCGTGTTAATAAACCCCGGTGCGATCGCATTGGCGCGAATATTATAACGGGCAGCTTCTCGCGCTAAGGATTTGACTAAACCGATAACTGCCGCTTTTGTGGCCGCGTAATTAGTTTGGCCAGCATTACCGCGATCACCAGAAATAGAACTAATACAAACGATCGATCCCGCTTGTCGTTCGTACATTCCCTCAATAAACGGCTTAATCGTGTGATTAACCCCTTTTAGGTTGACATTAATCACTAAATCCCAATCTAGCGGCGTTAATTTAGGGAAAAAGTTATCTCTGGTAATCCCCGCGTTAGCGACGATACCGTAAACCGGTCCCAATTCCGCTTCAATTTGTTTAGCTGCCGCTTCCATGGATTCCAACTTAGTCACGTCGGCGACAATCCCTAAACCCTGGGGATTATCGGCGACTAAATCCGTGTAGGCCACCTTGGCCCCCAAATCTATCAAAAGAGAGACAATAGCCGCCCCAATGCCTCGATTTCCGCCGGTAACGACGATAACTTTCTCCTCTAGTCCCAGAGATACCATAGCTTTTTCCTCCTAAACTCTTTCAATTGCGATCGCTGTTCCGCCACCGGTCCCATGACAGATGGCCCCCATACCGAGGGTTTTATCCTGTACTTTCAACGCGTTAATTAACGTCACCAGAATCCGCGCTCCGGAAGCACCGATGGGATGACCTAATGCGATCGCACCACCGTGAACGTTTTGTTTTTCCCTCGCTAACCCCAGATCCATCTCAAACAGGAGATTATTTAAAGCAAAAGCTTCGTTATTTTCCACTAAATCGAAATCTTCGATCGTTTTATCTAAAGATGCCAGTAATTTTTTCACCGCCGGGACAGTGGCTTCCGGGAAGCGATCGGTTTTTCCGGCAGCCACAGCACCGCCAAGGATTTTGGCAATTGGTTTTAAACCGTACTGATCCACAGCTTTTTGACTGGCTAAAAGGATAGCGGCAGCCCCATCGGAAATCTGACTACTATTCCCTGCGGTTAAAACTCCCGACGGATTAAAAGCCGGCCGCAGTTTTCCTAAACCTTCCGGGGTACTATCGGAACGAATACCCTCATCTTGAGCGATAATTGTGGAACCTTTCTTAGATTTAAGCTCAATTGGCACGATTTCACCGTTAAACCAGCTTTTTTCTGTGGCTGTGGCCGCTCTTTGGTGGGATAAAGCGGCAATTTCGTCTAATGCTTGCCGAGAAACCCCGCGATCGAGACAGAGGCGATCAACTTGGGAACCCATAACCTCAGTCGTGGTAGCATCGGTTAAGCCATCGTGGAGTAATAGGTCGGTTAATTGTTCCGGCGCACCCATGAGGAATTTATAACCCCACCGGGCCCGATGGGAGAGAAAAAAGCCGGTCTGGGACATGGATTCAATGCCACCAGCGAGGACGAGATCCGCTTCTCCAGCGCGAATTGAGGTAGCAGCGTTACTAACGGCAATCATTCCCGAAGAACAAACCATATCCACCCGATATCCGTCCACGCTTACGGGAATTCCCGCTTTAATCGCCGCTTGCCGGGGAATTAACTGACCATGACCCGATCCCAAAACATTGCCGAAAATGTACAAATCTAGGGCTTCTGGGGGCAAATTAGCGATTTCTAGGGCGGATTTCATCACTGTTGCCCCTAAATCGGCCGGGGATAATCCCATTAATCCCCCACCAAAACGACCAATTGGAGTCCGGACAGCGGCCACGATATAAACTTCTTGCATAGACTTCTCTCTATTGGGAAGCGAAGATACTAGATAGAATTTACTTAAGAATATCGAGTCCGAAAAGATCAAAATCCCAATTTACTGTCATTGGTTAAAAGTTCCTAGCCTCGATGCCTTGAGTTTTTGTCTATCTACTCTCGATCTTGCAACAGAATTTCTGTGTCAGAAGATATATTCATTAGAATTTAACTTTTCCGGCAGCAATCCCCTTTTTTTATGGATTTAGTCAAGCGCCTAGTTTTTATCGGTGGTGGCCATAGTCATGCGATCGCTCTTCGTCTTTGGGGGCAATCACCCCTAAAAAACGTTCAATTAACTTTAATTAGCGATGTTACCCATACCCCCTATTCGGGAATGTTACCCGGCCACATCGCCGGTTTTTATGATTTTGCCGAGACTCATATCGATTTACCTTCTCTAGCTAGGTATTCTCAAGCGCAATTCTGTTTAGCTAAAGCTATTTTCATAGATACGGAAAAATGTCAAGTAATTTGTGACAATTCTTTACAAATTCCCTTTGATTATCTCTCGATCGATATTGGCAGCATCCCAGCAGTGGATAATGTTATCGGTGCTAAAGAGTACGCTATTCCTGCCAAACCAGTACCGATTTTTCGGCAAGGATGGCAAGAAATCCTGAAAAAAGCGGTTAGTAAACCTAATAATACTCTAAATATCGTCATTGTTGGTGGAGGCGCAGGTGGAGTTGAATTAGCTTTAAATATGCAGTCCCGTTTGGCCAAAATTCTCAACTCTAGCAGTAATTTGAATTTATCTCTAATTCATCGAGGAAAAAAACTCCTACCAGCCCATAATAATTGGGTCGGTCAACGTTTAGAGAATATTTGTCAACAAAGGGGAATTAGATTATATTTATCAACGGATGTGACGGCAGTGCAAGCAGATCAGATTATCTGTTCATCGGGGTTAGTTTTGCCCGTAGATTATACAATTTGGGTAACGGCTGCCTCGGCCCCTAGTTGGATTAAAGCTTCGGGATTACTGACAGATGAAAAAGGGTTTATTTTAGTGAATAATTATCTGCAATCTCTTTCCCATCCCCATATTTTTGCCGTGGGAGATATTGCCACGATTCCAGATTATCCCCGTCCGAAAGCGGGAGTTTTTGCCGTCCGACAAGGTAAACCCCTGTTCGATAATTTAGTTAGAATTCTGCAAAATCAGCCTCTAAAACCCTATTTTCCCCAGAAAAATTATCTGAGTTTAATCGGGACAGGAGACCAACAAGCGATCGCATCTTGGGGCGGTTTTGGCTGGCAATCACCGTTATTATGGTTATGGAAAGATCGGATCGATCGAGCTTTTATGAGACAATTTGATAAGCTCTAGTTAATAAGTAGGTAGGTGTTAAAAATTATCAGACACCCCCCTTATCAAGGGGGGATTAAGGGGGAATAAGAGGCAAAATTGCTGATTATCGTCCAATAGCACCGAGTTACTGTCAAGGCCGTTGGGAGTAAAATCTGATTTGGGAATCCCACAACCTGATAAAGTAAAAATCGTCCCGATACCTTGACTGGTTAAGGGAAAGAACGTCAATAGTTTGTTAAATAGTACATATAAACCAATGCCACGTCTTCGCTCGATTATTTCCCTAGTTTTAGTCCTAGTTACTACCCTGCTGGTTAGCTGCAGTGGTCCCCAAGCAACTATCCCCACCGTTTACAGTCCCCAAAAAATCGAACAGTTACAGGTTTACATCCAACCCATAGAAGGATTTCGCGAAAAAATGAGCGTTTTGCAAGACCTCATCGCTGACAAAAATTGGGTAGATACTCGCACCTATATCCACGGTCCTTTGGGGCAATTGCGTCAGGAAATGGTAGGATTATCCCGTAATTTACTGCCCAAAGACCAAGAAAAAGCCAAGCAGTTAGCGAAAAATCTTTTCGTTCACTTTGAACGTATCGATGCGGCAGCCAAAGAAAAAGATGCTAGTCTCGCTGCTAATCAATTCCAAGAAGCATTAAAAGACTTCGATGCTTTCTTAAATATTGTTCCTAGTTAGTTTGTATCAGTGATCGGTGATCGCCAATCAGTGATCACCGACCAGTCCGCAGCTAAAAAACCGATAAATGCTATTTTGGTTTGGTTTGGACGCTGATGGGGCCATTAACCATGGTTTGACAGGCTAAACGGTAATTTTCGGGTTTTTTCTTCAGACAGCGCTGTTCAAAGTCGGTTTTAGCCGAGAGATTTTCCAGACCCTCGACAATTGCCACTATACAAGTACCACACTGACCGTAACCGCCACAATTCATCAATTTACCGCTAAAAGTGTAGATATCAACGCCATTCTGGATTGCTTTCTCTCGTAAATTCGCTCCATCTGCCGCTACCACGATCTTATTCTCTTTGACGAAGTTGATGTTACCCATGACTGTGTTACCCTAAATTTTTGCAAATTAATATTAAAAAATATTAAATTTTTTTGATTGTAACATTTTTGGCTCGTTCCTCTAAATATTCGGCGATGCCAATAGCGATCGCTTTTTTACCGATAAATTTCCCCAGTGCCGCTTTTGTCACCAAATAAGCCACCTGTTCCCCGTGATCGCCCTTTTCCTCACCTCGATTAGCAATGACCGCCTGATAGCCCTTTTCTAGGCGTTTACGGGCGATTTCCAGCAACTCCTCCTGACTAACTCCCTCCTGATACTTGAAAGTCACCATCTCTAAATCGGGAAAATTTTCTCTCACCTTGTCAATCACTTTTTCCGTCGGCACAAAATTAAGATTTAACTGCCCTCCACTGGGAATCTTACCAGAAAAAGGGCTTTCTAAGCGATAATCGGCCACTGCCGCCGAGAAAATGCCAAATTGATAATCTTTACTCTCTAATTCGACCATCACCTTCCCTAGATACTCGTCATAAGTTTCAATAATTTCGTGGGGTAAATAAGCGGGGGGTGTATAGCTGCCCCGTCCGTGGATTAACTGCACCTTTGCCCCGCGCAGGTATAATTCTTCTGTGATAGCGACCCCTAACTGTCCAGTAAAACGATTGGTTAAACGACGGATATTATCGATAATCACCGGTGTGGGTCCACCAGTGACTAAAATCGGCCTATTTTTCAGCACAGAATTACTGAGAATCCCACAGGCTGCCACGGTAATCTCTTTTTCCCCAGGGAGATTGTGTTTACCGTAATCATCCCGGGGTGGCATAATCTCGACTCCCCAGCGATCGAGAGTTTGCAAAGATTCGCTCAGAATAGCATTATGTAAACTGCCGTGCATGGTGGGGACGAGCAGAATTTTAGTTTTTCCCTTTTCCAGTCGTCCCAAGGCCGAGGCCAAGCATGAAGTGATCACTCCGTCAGCGATTCCGTAACGAAACTTATTAATCGTGTTATAGGTAGCAGGGGCGACTAAATAAAGATCAAAGGGAGATTGATCGCTTAAATGTTCTGCTTTTGCCGTTAATTGACTAACTACGGGATTAAGCGTACTCCATTCCAAAGCTTCCCTAGTGACGTATCTTAAAGCTTCTTCCGAGACAAAAGCCACGACTGTGGCCCCGAATTTCCGCAAAGATCGGGCAATTAGCGGTGCTTTCATGGCTGCAATCCCTCCCGTTACCAGTAAAGCAATCCTTTTACCCCAGAGATGATGATTTTCTAAGGGTACTTCGCGATCGCCTAAGTCCGAATCCGTGGGAGGGGAGAAATTCCAAGTCATAAGTAGTTGGATAAACGTAACGTTAACTGTGGGATAAGGAGTCAGGAGTCAGGAGTCAGGAGTCAGTAGTAAGTAGTAAGTAGTCAGGAGAATTAAGAATGAATAAAAATCAATGAAATGGCCTATTTAGAGATTTTATCCAACTTAATCCTTATTTTTGACGTTTTTGAACCCTCAAAAATTAATCATGCCAGAGATCTGTAAAAGTCTATAAATTTGAGGGTTGGGGGTTGAGGAGAAGAGAGTGGGGAGAAGATAATCAATTGTCTCCTGTCTCCTGTCTCCTGTCTCCTGTCTCCCGTCTATTGTCTCCTAATGATATCGGTTATCCCTATTCAAGATTTGTCTATCCCTGAGGGAGAAACTCGTTATGCTAGTAAATAAAGGGTTGCTTCGGTGTTCTTATGATTGACAAAATTTTAACTAAAGTTCGATCGCTTGCCAAGCCGTTATTAGTTCTAGGATTAGTGACAACGTTGATTTTAGGCAGTATTCCCAGTGCTTTAGCGGCATCGGGGGGTAGAATGGGTGGCGGTAGTTTTCGCGCCCCTAGTCGCAGTATTAGTCCTTCTAGGGGTGGTGGTTACAGTTCCCCCGGTTACGGTGGGGGTATTGGTTTTCCCTTCCTCTTACCCTTCTTTTGGGGTGGTGGTGGCGGTGGCTTAATTTCTCTGCTAATCTTTTTTGCTATTGCCAATTTCCTCGTTAATGCTTTCCGTAATGGTGGAGGCAGTGATGAGAATGGTATGGCTGTTGAACCGGGATATGAAACCGTCTCCGTGGCTAAAGTACAGGTGGGTTTGTTGGCTAATGCCCGTTATCTGCAACAAGAATTAAATCAAATCGCCCTAACTGTCGATACTAGCACCTCCGAGGGACGAGTCGAAGTCTTACAAGAATCGGCCCTGGCCCTGTTACGTCATCCAGAATACTGGGTTTATGGTAACGTCGATTGTCAACAAACCAGCCTCAGCAGTGCAGAAGCGAAGTTTAATCAGTGGTCTCTCAACGAACGCGGTAAATTAACGGCGGAAACCTTAACTAATTACAATAACCAACTGCGTCAAGGTTCTAGAGACAATATTTTACCCGAATCGGCTGGGGAATTAGCTAAAAGCGCACCGGATGGCTATATTTTGGTGACTATTTTAGCCGGCATTGTTGGTAAATTTTCCCTACCGAAAATTAATGACTCCCAAGACTTGAAACAGGCCCTGCAACAAATTGGTAGTATGGGAGGCGATCGACTTTTAGCGGTAGAAGTGATTTGGACCCCCCAAAGCGAGGGTGATATTCTCAGTCAAGACGACATTCTCGCCAATTATCCCGATCTAAAATTAGTGTAATTTGTCGGGGAATAACTCTAGATATTGGCTAAAATCTCCCTTATTACGGGGAGATTTTTTGATTAGGGTTTGCTGAAAAAGTCAATTGGCTGGTGATGGGGTGAGTTTCGTAGCGACTGTCTTGATTGTCAAGGGGTAACTCAAAAAACAATCAAGGAGTTGCTGTCGAACCTAAAATCTCAAGCCAGAAAAAAGCGCAGCAAAAACTAAGTCGCTCAGGTTAAACCAAAGCAAGCGCAACCCTTGATCAGAGATAACAAAAAGTGTCAATCTCTAGGAACAAGGTGGTAAATTGTCAGCAAGCTGCCAAGGCTGATTTTGGCGAACCATTGCATTAAGAATAACTAAGATTTTCCGCACACAAGCAGTCAGAGCCAGTTTTTTTGATTTACCTCGTCCGACTAGGCGTTCGTAAAAGGTTTTAATCACCGGATTATGACGCATAGCTACCACCGCTCCCATGTAAAGAATAGCTCGAATATGAGCGCGACCTCCCTGAATCATCCGCTTACCTTTATGTTGACCACTATCATGATTAATCGGCGCAACACCGACTAAGCGAGAGATTTGTTTGGCGGTTAATTGACCGAGTTCTGGTAAGTCGGAGACGAGAGTAGTAGAAATTACTTGACCAATCCCCGGCACGGTTTTTAGTAAATTGACTTTCTCGAGCC
>NZ_JADEXY010000169.1 GCF_015206885.1 Microcystis aeruginosa LEGE 91341
CAACCAAAAGAAGTCAAGCTGTATCCTTAACAAAGGAACAGTCAAACTAGGAGCCGTGTGAGGTGAAAGTCTCATGCACGGTTCTGAATGGGAGGGGAGGTCGGTGACGACCTTCTCGACCCCTAATCAAACCCAGGTAAGACATCTTCCCCAGATAAAATAGCAGGTAAATTAATAATTTCCACACCGCTATTTAGTCGGTATATTTCCACCTGCTGTTGTTGGGGATTAATCAACCAACCCAAACGTAAACCACTGGCTAAATATTCGCGCATCTTTTCGCGTAAAGAGGTTAAGGAATCAGTACGAGAACGTAATTCAATCACAAAATCGGGACATAAAGGTGGGAACTTTTCTCGCTCTTCTGCGCTCAAAGCTTCCCATCTCTCCCGTTTTATCCAAGCAACATCAGGAGAACGATATCCTCCCTTTGGTAAACGAAAAATTGTCGAAGAACTAAACACCTCACCAAGTTGAGTTTGCTCGTTCCATACCCCAACTTTAACAATCAAATTAGCTTCCTGTTTACCAGTATTTCCACCCACGGGAGGCATAATTAATAATTCTCCTTTTTGATTACGTTCTAAATTCCATGTTTGATTAGCCTGACAGAGATGATAAAATTGTTCATCGGTCAGATTAACTGCATCGATATTTAACACTACAGTTTCCATAATCGCTTCTACTTGTTGCTGCTTTATATCATTGATTCATCTCAACCTATTTACCTAATTGACTCTCCAAAAATTCTGGCCAATTGGGATTAGTAGTGTCTAGGGAAATTAGATAGGGTTGTTCCCTTTCATGAAAAGGTTCTGTTTTCTCAATTTGAGCATTTAAAACCTCGATAGTAGCATCAGAAATATCGCCTTTTCTAGCGGCAATCCGTTGTTTTAAAACTTCTATAGGTGCGTGACAATGGACGATATGAAAAGGAATATGTAAATTTTGGGCATAGGTTAATAAGGGTTCTCTCCAAGCATATTTATCATAGCGTGCATCGAGAATAACTGGATAACCTAAAGTTATTAAAATTCGGGCTAATTCCGCCAGTCTAGCGAAGGTTTTTTGACTCATTTCGAGACTATATATATCTAGACTTGCTCTTTGATTTAAGTCAATTCCAGCCAAATGTTTGCGAACTGCATCGGAACGAATCTGAATAGCATTAAGATTTTTAGCAATTACTTTCCCTATGGTACTTTTACCCGATGCAGAAAATCCCGACATCAGAATTAATCTCAGTTTCTGCGGTTGGGTGTACTGCCAAGCTAATTGATAATAATCCTGTGCATTGGCTTTAATTTTCTCAGAAAAACTGTCACCATCAAGCAGAAAACTATTGACTTTTGCCCTCACATACGCTTGTCTAGTCAGGTAGAGAGGCAAGACTTTTAAACCCTCCCAGTCTGCGGTTTGTTCTAGATAAGTATTGACAAATAAATTAGCGAAATCTTCTCTCCCCCTAGCGGTTAAATCCATAGCTGTAAAAGCAATATCATACATGACATCAACGAAGCGAAAAGATTCATTAAATTCTATGCGATCAAATAATTGTATTTCTCCCTGCCACTGACAGATATTATTTAAATGTAAGTCGCCGTGACATTCGCGAATCATCCCTTTTATTTGTCTTTCCTCTAACCAATCTCGGTGTTTTGCGAAGAATTTATCTGTATAAGCTTTTGTTTCATCGTATTGTTTTTGGGTTTGAACAAAATTAATATATTTCTCGGTTTGTTGGTAGTTTTCATCAAAAGCTTGTTTAATAACTTCTAAATTGCCAAACTGAGTAATATAGGAATTAGTCACAGCTTGTCGATGAAATTGTGCCACTTTTTGAGCCAAAGACTCGATCGCTTTTTCCGTTAGTTCTCCCCGTTCAAAAATTTTACTTAGTAAACATTCTTGAGGAAACTGATTCATTTTTAAAATGTATTCTATTACTTTTCCTTTGCCATTTAAACTTATGCTACCCTGTTCTTCATTAATTGACAAAACTTCCAGATAGATATTAGCGGCAACTTTTTTATTTAACTCTAGTTCCTGTTCTAGATAATATTTTCTCTTTTCTAAAGTGGAGAAATCCAAAAAATTATAATTAACTGATTTCTTGACTTTATAGGCATAATCTCCTGTCAAGAAGATAATTGAAGCATGGGTTTGGATAATTTGAACGGGAATTTTGACAGAATGAGGATAAAAGTCGGGATTTTTTAATTCTTCGATTAATCGGTTGCTATCCATAGGGAGAACTCCTCCGGGGTACATCTCATTTTTGTAAATTTATTAAGTTGAGATTTTTAAAGGAAAAATCTCTGCTAACTATCTAAGCACAATTAATTACACATCTAAGCCACTACTCCGTCAGACTTCTGCGGTGGTGAGCAAACAGAGAACTGAAAACTCAAATCCGATCTCTAATAGCTTTATCCCGTCTCCCGTCTCCCGTCTCCCGTCTCCCGTCTCCTGTCTCCTGTCTCCCGTCTCCTGTCTCCCGTCTCCCGTCTCCTGTCCCGACTAGGAAATTAATTTTGCACGACTACTTAAAATAGGGCTTTATTTCTGATTTTATCACTCAATCTCGGCCCTTGAGGGTTTCTACTCCCCGAAACCCGTTAGGGAGGACAGGACTTCGCGAACCGCGTGTGTGGTTTTAGATGTCCCTGGAGGAAGCACCTCTCCCAAAGTTCAGAAAGCATTAGCTTTGCAAGTGGGATGCTTACAGGCGGCTATCCGTACATTTGTATTAGTTTATTGCTGATTGTCGGTATTTCTGCAAATGTGAGATGCAGCAGGTCTAAATTAATGAAAACTGCATCATGGGGGATGAGAGCTTTGCCAACTCAGCTTTAAGGGACCTGCGGGAATTAGGGATGCAGTTAGTTTTAGATAATTTTGCCACAGGCTATTCCTGATTAAGTTATATTTATAAATACACCTTCGACAGTTTGAAGATTGATTGATCAAACCTTTATCCAATCTTTACCATCAAAAACCAAGCATTTAGCCATGTTATCGACTATGATCAGCCTAGGGCAGAATTTGAATTTACGAGTTATTGCCGTCGGGGGAGAAAGTTTACAACAGTTGGATATTTGCCAACGTCTCGACTGTGAAGAAGTACAAGGATTTTGGTTGACTCTGACTTTGAACCCCGAAGATGTGACACAATTGCTGTTAAGTAACTGTTCCGAATTACCCCCAACACTTTATTGAGAAAATAAATTAACTTAAAGACGAATAAGTCATAGCTTTTGAGAGAACAAATTAACTTATATTTTTACTTTTGTCGAGGTGCCGAAAAAATGATTAATGGTTCATCCAATTCCCGTTATCTCCTGATTGTGGAAGATCCTCAAGGTAGAAAAACAATTACCCTAGAGGACATGAACTATTCTCTGGGTCGTAAGTCCGATAATCAAATTGTTCTTCGCTCCAAACACGCGTCTCGCTATCATGCGACTTTAATTAAAAAGAGTATTGATCGCCAAAATTTTTCCTATTGGATTCTTGATGGTGATTTAGAGGGAAATAAAAGTCATAATGGCATTTATGTCAATGGGAATAAATGCTTGGTTCATGAATTAAAAGATGGTGATTTAATTAACTTTGGCTGTGATATAAATGCCAGTTTTCATTTAATAGTCAGTCAAGAAAAAAGAGAGCGAGAACCAGTTGAAAGTCTAGGACAGTTTCAAGGAAATCCGACGGAAAATGGAACCGATTCTAGCTATGATGACCTCCATGCAAAAAGTACCTTAATTCTTCATCAAGCTCCATCGCAAATCATAAGTTTTAATAGTAAGACTCAAGAGGAATATTCTTCGGTTGTTCTCACGGATTTACCTAACCGTTCTCTTTTTAATGAATACCTTTCAACTGCCATTAATAATGCCCAGAAAAATAATAAACTGATCGGGCTTTTATTGGTGGACGCGGGGCGGCTAAGAAATGTCAACAGTCAACTAGGTTATCGACTGAGAGATAAACTATTAAAAATCTTAATTGAACGTTTAAGAAAAAGTTTGCGATCAGACGATATGGTCGCCCATTGGAGAGGGTACGAATTTATTATCCTGCTGCCACAAATTAATGATGCTAATGATCTAGAAAAGGTTGGTCAAAGAATTATTAAAACCCTAGAAAGTAATTACGAAATCGAAAATCACTCCCTAGCCGTGCGATTAAGTTTAGGTTCAGTTATCTATCCCCCTGACGGCACAGATAGGAAAGTAATATTACAGAAACTGGAGGAAAATTTAGTAGCAGTCAAGAATAATATAAATAATAACTCCCAGATAGAGTCCGTTAATGTTCACCCCAAAAATAATCGTAGTTCTAAAGTTGAATATTTTCTCTATCAGGCAATGAGAAATAATGAATTAGCTCTTTACTATCAACCGCAGGTTAATATCACTCAGGGGCAAGTGGAAGGATTGGAGGTATTATTGCGCTGGTTACACCCTCAATTCGGATTAATCCCCCCTAATCGTTTTTTACCCTTAGTTGAAGAAAGCGAGTTAATCCTTGAGCTTAATCGTTGGGTACTAAAAAATGCCTGTCAACAGGCACAAATATGGCAGCAGCGGGGATTATTATACACTCCCATCTCGATCAATTTGTCCCCACACCAATTGCGCGATCCCCAGCTGCTCACCAACCTCAAAGAAGTCTTGACTGAAAGCAAAATCGGGCCTTTCTTTCTGGAGGTAGAAATAACCGAGACAAGTTTACTGGAAAATAGCCGCGAAACCGGTCGAATTCTTGGGGATTTGCAGAAATTGGGTATTAGTATTACCCTCGATGATTTTGGCAGCGGTTACGCTTCGATCGCCTATCTCGGTCAATTTCCCGTGAAAAAACTAAAAATAGAGCAATCTTTAACAAAAAAATTGACTGATGCTCCCCAAGATACCCGTTTTATCTCGTCATTGCTGGCGATAGCGAAAAGTTTTAACTTAATAGCGATCGCCAAAGGAGTAGAAACCCAACAACAATTAGAAATCCTGCAAGAATTAGGTTGTGAGAGAATGCAAGGCAATCGCATCAGTTCCCCTCTAGCAGTGGAGGAAATGACTAAATTTCTCCACATCCACCGCACCGTCTCAGTAATCAGTGATCAGTGATCAGTTACCAGTTATCATATCTGGGTTTTTAGTAAGGAGGAGTAAATAGCATTAACAGTGCTGTCCTTTCACTGATCACTGTTTACTGATAACTGATAACTGATAACTGATTTTGGTCACTGATTCCGGTATGATCTGAACAGAATATCTAGTATTAAATACCTACTCATTCTAGCGTGAGGCTCTTGCCGAACCTGTCAGCAGCAGAAATTTTGTAGCGGCGGGGTGCTACTGGATCCAGAGTCTGGTTTAATTACATACTATGGGTTAACAATTAGTCGTGTATTTAGAGGGAAACTATGGCCAATAAGCCAGAGCGCGTGGTTCTAATCGGTGTAGCTGGGGACTCCGGTTGTGGGAAATCTACTTTTTTACGTCGTTTGACCGATTTATTCGGGGCCGAGTTTATGACAGTGATCTGTTTAGATGACTACCATTGCCTCGATCGCAAACAGAGAAAAGAGGTGGGTGTCACCGCACTCAATCCGAAAGCGAATAACTTTGACCTGATGTATGAGCAGATTAAGGCTCTTAAGGGAGGTCAAGCCATTAATAAACCTATTTATAATCATGAAACGGGGATGATCGATCCCCCCGAAATCATCGAACCGAATAAGGTAATCGTGATCGAGGGACTACACCCCTTATATGATGAACGAGTCCGGTCTCTATTAGATTTCAGCGTTTATCTCGATATTAGCGATGAAGTCAAAGTTAACTGGAAAATTCAACGGGATATGGCCGAGCGCGGTCACACCTATGATGATGTGATGGCGGCCATTAATTCTAGAAAACCCGATTTCAGTGCCTATATCGATCCCCAAAGACAGTACGCTGACGTGGTGATTCAAGTGCTGCCCACCAAATTACTTGAAGATCACGAAAGTAAATTACTACGGGTCCGTTTAATCCAGAAAGAAGGGGTAGAAAACTTTGAACCCGCTTATCTGTTTGATGAAGGTTCCACCATCGATTGGCGGCCCTGTGGTCGTAAATTGACCTGCACTTATCCCGGTATTAAACTCTACTATGGTCCGGATGGCTTCTTGGGAAATGAAGTGTCGATTCTGGAACTAGATGGTCAATTCGATAACCTCGAAGAAATGATCTACATCGAAAGCCATTTGAGCAAAACCGGCACTAAATACTACGGTGAAATGACCGAATTACTGCTCAAACACAAGGATTATCCCGGTTCCACCAATGGTACAGGTTTATTCCAGGTGTTAGTCGGTCTCAAAATGCGTGAAACCTACGAAAAACTAATGGCAGCCGAAGCAAAAGTGGCAGCGTCAGTCTAGTTTTTAGTTTTGACCGAACCGGCATCCTATATGGTTAGGATGCCGGTTTTTTTTAAGCTACTAATCCCGATCGCAGGGCCAACACTGCCGCTTGAGTGCGATCATCCACAGAGAGTTTATTTAAGATATTGCGGACATGGGTTTTCACCGTGCCGATGGTGATATAGAGTCGGTCGGCAATCTGAGCGTTACTGTAACCCGCAACAATCAGATCGAGAATTTCTAGCTCTCGTCCCGTTAGGGGCGCATTTTCCAATAATTGACGATATTCCGAGTCAAGGCCGTGAATTGCCACTGTTTTCGACCTGGCAGCCCCACCCACGGGAACTTTTTGGCGCACTTGTTGCAGGACAATATTGGCGATCGCAGGATCGATCCAGGGATTACCTTCGTAGGTGCAATAAATCGCCTCGACTAATTTATCGACGCTAATATCCTTCATACAGTAGGAATCAGCCCCAGCAGCAAAAGCCGCTAAAACCAGTTCTGGGGTTTTGTGCATGGTTAGCATGAGGACTTTCGTGGCCAAGCTGTCTTCGCCCCGATTTTGTTGGAAGCGTCGCACTAACTCGATGCCATCGATCGTGGGTAAACCTATATCGATGATCGCCACATCGGGTTTAGTCTCCTCTAGCAGCTTCAGTCCCTGTAATCCACTGATCGCTTCCCCTACCACTTGAATACCCTCCCGATGCTGGAGAGCCGTCACTAAGCCCATGCGGGTTAAATCGTGATCTTCTACAACGATAACCTGGACTTTATCCATATTTTTTGACCAGTTTCGCCGAATTAGGCGATGATTTGCTAATTTTGGCTTTTCGATTATTAGAGCCGCTCCTTAACATTGACTTCACTCCCTTCCTCCTTCTCTGAATTCCGCTTTCTTATTCTTCATTCGGCAATCCCCTTTTTCCGGTTGATTTTATTTCTAATTACTAAAAGCAGAGATTGCCAATATACTTAGCCTCCCCTAAAATCTACTCAAATCTACCCCAATTTACCCAGATTTTTCTGCTTTAATTATTTTTTTATAATATCATGCAAATCTCGATTAGGCAAGGATTTGGCTTTTCTGGTTTCTGTGTGGAAACGAGGCCTATAATGATAGTTTATTTATTTAACAAAATAGCCCTAAAAGTCTTTCCCAGTAAACATTTCAGAATTTCATTGGCAAAAATTATCACACAAAGTCGAGAAGAGCCAAGATAATTTTAAGAAGAATACATCTTTGAGCTGCTTGGATTTTCCTAGAATAGAACCAAGCTCTGGTTTAATTAATTTTTTAGCCTATTGGGACTTAGGCATTTTCGTTCAAAAAAGGATACATTTGGAGACTCATTGGGACTTAGGCATTTTCGTTCAAAAAAGGATACATTTGGAGACTCATTAGGATTATTAAGCAAGGAGGCAAAATTATTTGTAGGATGGGTTAGCGGTAGCGTAACCCATGCCGGCGTTGGGTTTCATGCTTCAACCGTTCGGCTGAGCTCACGGCCGAAGCCCAACCTTGTATATTGAGAGAGGTGGTAGACCGTCCCAACCTTGGTCGGAAAAGACCGCTTCGTAGCAAGGGTCACCACCATAATCTCCCTGACAAAACTCGAACAGTCGCCGGGGTCGTGGCGAAAAC
>NZ_JADEXY010000170.1 GCF_015206885.1 Microcystis aeruginosa LEGE 91341
TATCGAACATGATTTTAGTGCATTAAAGAGGGCAAGAATGTATGCTCCTGTGGGGACACCCCTTGATGAAATTATTCGTACTTATTGTGTCGCCTAGTGTCTCGTTCTTATTTGAAATAACTATATCAGTGAACAGTTATCAAAGAGCCGGACTGATAACTGGTGGCGATGCTACAATTAAAAGAGAAAGTTTGCTCCAAGAAAACCATGCAACTAGAAGAATACTTTGAAGTTTTTGCTCCAGATGACATCCGCATTAAAGGACATCGCATTGGGATTGAGGATGTCATCAACTACCATTTAAAAGGTTATACTTCCCAGCAGATTCTCCAAAAGTTACCCACCTTAAACCTAGAGAAAATTTACGCTACTCTCGCCTATTACTATCAAAATAAGACCCTGATAGATGCTTATCTTCAGCGCCTCCGTGACTGGCAGGAAGAACAATACCAACAGTGGTCAAATACCGAGTCATCCCCCCTGATTCAACGCCTAAGACAACTAAAACTAAAACGGAAACAGCAAGAACTAAACCTCGCATGAGAATCCGGTTTTTGTTAGATGAAAACTTATCCCCAGACCTCAAAATATCTCTGTTGCGATTGAATCCTAATCTCGATATTTTGCGAGTAGGTGAACCCGATGCACCACCACTGGGAACTTTAGACCCAGAAATCCTAGATTATGTTGCGTCATTTCAACGGTTGTTAGTTACCAATAATCGTCGCAGTATGCCCGGACACCTGAAGAACCATTGGGATAAGGGTGGACGTATTTGGGGTTTACTATGGTTGCGCCCCAGTGCTAATTTAGATATCTGGGCAGAAGAATTATATCTGATTTGGGAAGCATCCGAAGCAGAAGAATGGATTGACCGAGTTGATTGGATTCCCTTTTAAATCTTCGCTATTTATAGAGGAATATGAGTAATCCGGTCTTGATAATCTTGGGCATCTCCTAATCAAGCAATGAGAATTACTTAATACTGATTAATAATTTTCTGCCGCTGCCCTTTCTGCCTTTAATTTCCGCATTTTCTCCACAAAAGCGGGGGGTTCATCTAAATCTGTTGAGTGTAGGCTAGTTATACAGAGAAGAACAAATGTTAGCCTCTAGCAAGATTTACCTAATTTAAAGGTATATTAGGAACGTAGAATATCGGACAAAATATCTATAATTAAAGTTTGAGTTTTTAATGATAATGAGCCTAGTTCACGCTGCATCAGTGAAGATAGAAGTGTTACCAAATGATCAAGTCTGATGGCTGAGGATTGGCGAAGACCACTTATCATAAAATCTGGACTTTCTGAACTCAAAATAATATCTGTAAGAAGGAGATTTTCGGGAATAAGACTGGTGATCAGAGCAAAGATAACGTGTTAATAGCCTCCAATTTTATTGGTTAGGCAATAAGCATGGCGAACTTTACTGGAAGATAAATCGTCGAAGGGAAATTGAATCAATACGATTTGACCCTTCATTGCTTACAGTTTGTCCATAGTTTCTTCTATCTTGTAACAAATCTATTACTTTAGCATACTAAACTCGGATGAACCGAATTTTGGTTCATCTGAGTTTCGCAATGCAAATCGATGTTACACTTAGCTGGAAACCCTATCCAGCAAGGGATTAATTCAATTTAGTTCTGGAAAAAAACACGAAAGACTTATCTGGAAGGTGTTTCAAGCTCTTAAGCTCCTGATAAACCGCCGAGAAGCATACCAAACTCAGAAGAGTCAGAATTTTTACCTATAGGAGCATTCCCCTATAGAACCCCATAACTCTAGTTTTCAAGGCTTCGGCCGTGAGCTTTTGCCGAACGGTGCGTTCATCGGGCGATGACTGGGTTTTTTAAGCGGTTGCCCACCCTGCCCGCTATTCTTAATATCATACATCCTCTAAAGTCGCCCTAAAAGGGCGAGGCTTTAAACCCAATTTTTCGGTAACTAAAGACCATTTTTTTGGTAAGATCAAAGCTAAACTAACCATCACGCCCTCTTGAGGGAATATTTATTTATGAGCGATATAGGGTTTATTTTGACGATAATCAACAATTTCCTGCAAATTTACTCGGTAATCCTAATTGTTAGGGTTTTACTGACTTGGTTCCAAAATGCTGGTTGGGCCTATCAGATTATGTCTTTTCTCAGTCCGATTACCGATCCCTATTTAAACCTCTTTCGCTCGATTATCCCACCCCTAGGCGGAATGGATCTGTCCCCGATTCTCGCGTTCCTGCTGCTCAACGTCGTTCAGAGTGTCGTAGCCACAGGGGCTACCAGTCTGGTCAGCAGCGGTTTCTAAATTCGGGGATCCACACTACTGGTAAAACCGGAAGCTTTGAATTTTTCCAGTCGTAAGGGGGTGGGTTGATTGGTAGAAACAGAAATTCTGATCTCGAAATCACTAATCCCCGGTGGCACTTCGGGAATTGCCCCGACTCGGCTACGATTTTGTAAAGCTGGTTCCCCGTTAGCATCGTAAATCCGACCAAAAACATCGGCATCATAGACGGTTTTTCCAGAATTATTTTTAGCTTTGCCGGTGATTAAAAAACAATTAGCCGGAAAACTGGTTCCCCCACTGGTGACACTCCCCTCGGCTAATTCGGGGGGACAGTCTTTGTAAGATACATCTAATAGTTGAATTGGGGTCAAAGCTTGAGCAGTAGGGATGATAAGCCAGCTAGACAGCCAGAAGAGAGCAGAAAGCAGTAAAACGGTGAGCGAGCGTGGTGTCATAGATCAGTGATTTTACGGTATGATTTCCCCAATACTTAGATTATCGTGGATCGTCACCCTTTGAAATCAGCTTTTTTAGGACTCTCATGGATCGAGATGAGATTGAAACCACTCTCAAAGCGGCTTTTCTCCAGTGTGAGGCTTTATTCTGTCCTCTCAATGAACAACAAAAAGAAATTTTGTTAGAGGTGTTTTTTGAGCGAAATTCCCTCGCTGATGGCAATCCCCTGGACGAATTAACATCTATGCAAAGGGAGATTTTACTGGAATTTATCCTCAAACAAGAACGGGAAAATTTAGCTTGGAAAAGTTCCCTCCTCAATGATTGGCTTAACGATCGCCCTTCCGGTGCGGTACAATTTATCCGCGATCAGTATGGCTTGGCTTGGTTGAATAGCATAAAACCGATTCATTGGCAAGAATATTTACAAAAATTAAGGTTAACCAGAGAAAAATTACAGGTGGGAGATGTGATCGAGGTGTCTAATGGATTATGGGAATGGATTCCCACAGACGCTCCCGATAGTTGCGACTGGTTTCCCTGTGAGGTAATAGGAGTAAATGAAAGTGAGGATGACTCCCGTCCTGTTAGTTGCCGTATTCGCTTTCAAAACGGTGAAGAATGGGAAGTACAAGGAATATATCAGTGGAATCGCCCTAATTGGCGTTTTCTGACCTGAAGGAAGATCACTGCTCGGTTATCGGCTAAAATTAAGAACTGTAAAGAAAACAGATAAATTTTATGGCCGCTAAAGTTGAGATCTATACTTGGAGTTCCTGTCCTTTCTGTATCCGCGCTAAAGCATTACTCAACAAAAAAGGGGTGGAGTTTACCGAATATTGTATCGATGGTGATGAACAAGCGCGAGCCAAAATGTCCGATCGAGCTAATGGTCGTACAAGTGTACCACAAATTTTTATAAACGATCAACACATCGGGGGCTGCGATGACATCTATGCTTTAGATAGAAGTGGTGGTTTAGCTCCCCTGTTGCAGAATTAAGGATAAAAACTATTAATGAAACTAGCCTTTATTATCGATCCGATCGAGTATCTAGATCCAGGCCACGATACCAGCGTAGCTATCATGGAAGCGTCCCAATTATTAGGTCATGAAATTTGGATTACTTCCATCACCGATCTCAGTGCGATTGCGGGAAAAGCTTGGGCAAAACTAACTAAAATTGAACTGGTTCCTGTGGAGTTAAAAGATAATCATTGGGAGGCTATATCTCAATGGTATCAAAGACAAGAGACAGTTTTTACCTGCCTAGAAAACTTCGATTTTGTCTGGATGCGAAAAGACCCACCCGTGACAATTGCCTATCTATATGCCACCTATTTATTAGACTTGATTGACCCCAAAAAAACTCAAGTAATTAACTCAACTAGGGGTTTACGCCATGCCAACGAAAAGTTATATACGATTCACTTTGCTCAGGTAATGCCCGCCACAATTGTTTCCCAAGATAAAGCGAAGATTAGGGAATTTGTCAACCAAAAAGGGGCGGCAGTTATGAAACCTTTGGGTGGCAAAGCAGGGGAGGGAATTTTATTTCTTAGTCCCGAAGATCGCAATCTCAATTCAATGATTGAAATTAGCACAAAATGGGGACAAGAACCGGTAATGATTCAAGATTATTTACCAGCTGCCAAAGAAGGAGATAAACGCATTATTGTCCTCAATGGTGAACCGATCGGGGCAGTTAATCGCATTCCCACCGGTTCAGAATTTCGCGGTAATATGGCCGTGGGTGGACGAGTAGCAAAAACAGAAATCAGCGATCGAGAATTAGAAATCTGTGCCACTTTAGCCCCAAAATTACGAGAAGATGGCCTATATTTTGTCGGATTAGATGTGATTGGTGGCTATCTCACGGAAGTTAATGTCACCAGTCCCACTGGCATTCGCGAGATCGATCGATTAAACAATGTTAGTTTAGGTCAACAGGTGATTAAATGGCTAGAAAATTTTTGGAGAAATGGGAATTATAAATTCTGAATTATAAATTCTGAATTATGAATTGGGAGTGGGAATTATAAATTCTGAATTATAAATATATGAATTGGGAGTGGAGAGTGGAGAGAATAAATAAAAACAATCTCCTGTCTCCTGTCTCCTGTCTCCTGTCTCCTATCTCCTATCTCCTGTCTCCTATAAAAAAAATGAATGCTTTATCAATACCGACGTGGATAGTTCATGTATCGAGTGTCGTAGAATGGATAGCGGCGATCTGGTTAGTCTGGACCTATAGCGACATCAGTAGCGATCGATCGTGGCGAATGTTATCTTGGGGAATGTTACCCGCTTTAATTGGGGCCATGTGTGCCTGTACATGGCATTTTTTTGATAATATCAGTGCCTTATCCTGGTTAGTCACCCTACAGGCAGCCATGACTGTCTTAGGAAATTTTACCCTCTGTGCTGCCGGTTGGTGGCTGTGGCGTTCCAGCAAAATTAGCGTTAACAATGAATAAAGAGAGTTTATTTGCCATTTCTCTGTTTCCCTATTTGGGGTTTCTTTGGTTTGTCACTCGTTCAGGAAAAATGCCCCGTTTAGCCCTAATTGGCTTTTATGTGCTGTTAATCTTCGTTTTTATCACCATTCCTGCCGGTATCTACGCCAAAATCCACTATGGTAAAGAATTAGCTAACGTCGATTGGTTACACGGCAGCGCCGAACTTTTCCTCACCCTCTCCAATATTCTCGTCGTCTTAGGTTTTCGTCAGGCAATTTCAGCCAAAAAGGAAACAGAGAAAGGGGAACAGTAAACAGTAATAAGGGGTGTGGGGTGTGGGGAAGTATAAATAAAAATAATCTCCTGACTTCTGACTTCTGACTTCTGAATCCTGTCTCCTGTCTCCTGACTCCTGACTTCTGAATCCTGTCTCCTGTCTCCTGACTCCTGACTTCTGAATCCTGTCTCCTGTCTCCTGTCTCCTGCCTCCTGCCTCCTGATACCCGATAGTCCTTGTGTATTGTCGAAGCGTTTACCTATAATAACTTTAAAAAGATTTTCGGGATCATCGGTAGCCCTATGGCAAAAATTGAAACGAGAACAGAACCCATGGTTTTAAACATGGGACCCCATCACCCTTCGATGCACGGAGTTTTGCGCTTAATCGTCACCCTTGACGGGGAAGACGTGATTGACTGTGAACCCGTGATCGGTTATCTTCATCGGGGCATGGAGAAAATTGCCGAAAATCGCACTAATGTCATGTACGTTCCCTACGTTAGTCGTTGGGATTACGCCGCAGGGATGTTTAACGAGGCGATTACGGTCAATGCTCCCGAAAAATTAGCCGATATCGCCGTTCCCAAACGAGCGCAATATATCCGGGTGATTATGTTGGAACTCAACCGCATCGCTAACCATTTACTCTGGTTAGGCCCCTTTATGGCGGATGTAGGCGCACAAACTCCCTTTTTCTACATTTTCCGGGAACGGGAGATGATTTATGACCTCTGGGAAGCTGCGACGGGAATGCGGTTAATTAATAATAATTATTTCCGTATTGGTGGCGTGGCGGTAGATTTACCCTATGGATGGGTGGATAAGTGCGTGGATTTCTGTGACTATTTTGACCCAAAAGTGGACGAATACGAGAAATTAATCACTAATAACCCGATTTTCCGCCGTCGTATTGAAGGGGTAGGCTGCATTACCAGAGACGAAGCGATTAACTGGGGTTTATCCGGTCCGATGTTACGCGCTTCTGGGGTGAAATGGGATTTAAGAAAAGTTGACCATTACGAGTGTTACGACGATTTTGACTGGGAAGTGCATTGGGAAACCGCCGGCGATTGTTTTGCTCGTTATCTGGTGCGGATTCGGGAAATGCGCGAATCGGTGAAAATTATCCGGCAAGCACTGAAAGGTTTACCCGGTGGTCCCTACGAAAATCTGGAAGCGAAACGGATGGCAGAAGGGAAAAAATCAGCTTGGAATGATTTTGACTATCAATATATCGCCAAAAAAGTCGCCCCCACTTTTAAGATTCCTAAAGGTGAACATTATGTGCGCTTGGAAAGTGGTAAAGGGGAATTAGGTATCTTTATCGTCGGTAATGATGATGTTTTCCCTTGGCGTTGGAAAATTCGGGCCGCCGATTTTAATAATCTTCAAATTCTGCCTCATATCCTCAAAGGGGTAAAAGTTGCCGATATTATGGCGATTTTGGGCAGTATTGATATTATTATGGGGTCAGTCGATCGCTAAATATCCTTCAGGGTGGGTTATGTTATTAACTCACCCTCGTTTTGGCCCAGTCTCATGAAAAAAGCACATCGGCCTTTATTTCAGGTAATGTGCTTAAATACCTAGCATTTATCTTCATTTACTGGATGTGAGTGTTTTTCCCCGCTTCCAATTGAACCTCAGTGATAGGGGGAATCTCGTTTTGGGGAATCTTTAACTCTCCCACTTGAACACCCAAACTAGCCAAAGCAGTTAAAGTGGTGATGATGCGGCAAATCACGTCAATGTCCGCTTTATGTTTTTGCCAGAAATTTTCCTTTTTCATATTTACTCCTTTCGCCTTATGGCTTGTTTTTTGAGGACAAGTTGATTAAAATGCTTTAAGCAAATGCTGGCAAAAGGGGATCAAAAAGTGGATCAGATGGTAGGTTGACGTTTGACGAGATTTATGTTAAGGTCTGGCGAAATCAGATTATCGGATGAAGATGTAGAAACCCTTCGTAAGGCTAAAGATGCTTATAAGGGAAACTATTCTTGTGCTTCGGAGAAAACAGAGCAAATATTAATAGAAGCAAGTCGATGGTTACTTAAGGCATTTCTCGAAAAATACCGTAATCCAACAAATCCTCCCAGTTATACCATTCCATTGAATGTCTTGAAAGCTTGGATGACACCATCGCCACAATCCGGAACAACTAAAGACGTTTTAAAAACAGATGGGAAGAAATTGTACTTACAAAATGAATCTGATTTTAAAAGATTTGAAAATCAGAAGAAAAGCGAGTACAGAATTGAAGATATTAATGATAATTCAATTCATTTAACCTTAGCAGATATTAATTATCTATTAGATTTGTCTATTTTAAAGGTAATTGGCATATCTACAGATATAGCGGGTTTCAGTTGAATGAGGTACAGCATGGATGACTAGGTAGGCTCTTTAAAAGGGGTATCGCAATAGCAACAATGGGTAAACCAGTGATGGATGTCTCGCAATGTAATCTGACTAAAGGCT
>NZ_JADEXY010000171.1 GCF_015206885.1 Microcystis aeruginosa LEGE 91341
CACCCCACACCCTGCCCCCAGGAAAAACTTTTTGCCGCAAACCCTAATTAATAATTCATAATTCCTTCTCCCTGCTCATAGACAGTCTTAATGAGTAATTTAGATAGTCAACAGCTTATCTTCTGACCTAGCACTTTTTTTAAAAAAGTATCATTAATTTTTAAGTAGTCGGACATAAATTCTGTTGTCTATCTTAAGAAATGTAAATTGCCGCAATTCTTCCTGACTCCTGACTCCTAACTCCTGACTCCTTACCCCGCCCACAGTTAACTTTACTTTTGTCCAACTACTTATTTATCAATTCTTAATATTAATTAATCCCAGGGTCGGTTGCGGGCAAACTCAGCAGCGTATTAAGAAAAAATAACGAATTGCTAGAAAGCCGAGAATCTGGATAATGATCGAGGTGGAGACAGAAAAATTGCTCTACTTAAGCCTGTCTGCCGTAAGCGTCCAATAGTAGATAGGGAGTCAAAAGCGACGCTCAAGAAAGTCCTTCGGTTGTCAGGGAAACGAGGGGATATTTAGTGCGAAATTGAGCCGTAAAAAAACTTAAAATCCCGACAAATATCGTAAAAACTAAGGGGAACACATGACCACAAAAACCTATGCAACCATAGATGGTAACGAAGCTGTTGCACGCGTTGCCTATCGTCTCAGTGAAGTGATCGCTATTTATCCTATCACTCCCTCCTCGCCCATGGGTGAATGGTCCGATAGTTGGGCAGCCGAACGCAGAGCTAATCTCTGGGGAACCATTCCTTCCGTAATCGAAATGCAGAGCGAAGGTGGGGCAGCGGGAACCCTGCACGGAGCGCTACAAACAGGCTCTTTAACTACCACTTTCACTTCCTCCCAGGGATTATTATTAATGCTCCCCAACTTCTACAAAATTGCGGGGGAATTAACCTCTTCAGTGGTCCATGTGGCAGCCCGTGCTTTAGCAGCCCAAGGGTTGTCAATTTTTGGGGATCATAGTGATGTTATGTCTGCCAGAAGTACGGGTTGGGCTATGTTAGCGGCTAATTCCGTTCAAGAAGCTCATGATCTGGCAGCAATCGCCACAGCTACCACCCTAGAAACGCGGCTTCCTTTTCTGCACTTTTTTGATGGTTTTCGTACCAGTCATGAGGTGCAAAAAGTCGAATTAATTAGCGATGAAATTCTCAAAGAACTGATCGATGAAGACCTAATTATTGCCCATCGTCAAAGAGCTTTAACTCCCGATCGACCGGTGTTACGAGGCACGGCACAAAATCCCGATGTTTATTTCCAGGCAAGGGAAAGCGTCAATCCTTTCTATCATGCTTGTCCCGATATCGCTCAAAAAATTATGGATCGTTTTGCCCAATTAACAGGACGGCAATACCATCTTTATGAATACCACGGTGCGCCCGATGCCGAAAGAGTGATTATTCTCATGGGATCGGGAGGGGAAACCGTCCATGAAACCGTGGATTATCTCAATCAAAATGGGGCTAAAGTTGGAGTTTTAAAAGTTCGTCTTTATCGTCCGTTTGCCGCCGACAAATTACTGGCAGCTTTGCCCACCACAGTGAAAAAAATAGCCGTTTTAGATCGCTGTAAAGAACCCGGTGCCGGGGGCGATCCGCTATATTTAGACGTGGTAAATGCCTTTATGGAGGAGTACGAAGGCAAGCTGCCGAAAATTGTCGGAGGACGCTACGGTTTATCTTCCAAAGAATTTACTCCGTCCATGGTTGCTGGTATATTTGATAACTTAAGTCTCGACAAACCCAAAAATCACTTCACTATTGGTATCGTTGACGATCTTACCTTTTCCAGTCTGGAATATGACCGCAGTTTTTCCACCGAACCAGACAAAGTAGTGCGGGCAGTTTTCTACGGTTTAGGTTCCGATGGGACGGTGGGAGCTAACAAAAATTCAATTAAAATTATCGGTGAAGATACTGATAATTATGCCCAGGGTTATTTTGTCTATGATTCCAAAAAATCTGGCTCCGTCACCGTTTCTCACCTACGCTTTGGACCAGAGCCGATTCGCTCTACCTATTTAATCACTGATGCTAACTTTATCGCCTGTCATCAGTGGGAATTTATCGAACAATTTGACCTGCTAGAAACCGCTAAACCGAACTCAATTTTTCTCCTCAATAGTCCCTATCCACCGGAGGAGCTATTTAGTCACCTACCCCGCAATCTCCAGCAAACTATCATCGACAAAAATCTGCAAGTTTATACGATTAATGCCACTCAAGTGGCCAAAGAAGCGGGGATGGGCAGCCGGATTAATACCGTTATGCAGGTGTGTTTCTTTGCTCTAGCGGGAGTTTTGTCTCGGGAAGAGGCGATCGCACAAATTAAAAAAGCCATCCGCAAGACCTACGGCAAGAAAGGCGAAGAAATCGTGCAGATGAACATCAAAGCCGTGGATTCTGCCCTAGAACACCTCTATCAAGTGCCAATTCCCGCCACTATTACCCCCGAAGCTTTTGAATTAAGACCCCCAATTCCCGACACTGCACCCGCTTTCGTCCGAGAAGTCCTCGGCAAAATTATCGCCCGTCACGGGGAGGAACTGCCCGTTAGCGCCCTTCCCAACGATGGGACCTATCCCACCGCCACTAGCCAATGGGAAAAACGCAATATTGCCCAAGAAATCCCCGTTTGGGATGCAGATGTCTGTGTTCAGTGCGGTAAATGCGTTCTCGTTTGTCCCCACGCCGTTATTCGCTCGAAAGTCTATGATGAGGCCGAATTAGCCACGGCCCCAGAAACCTTTAAAGTTGCTAATGCCAAGGATCACGACTGGAAAGGGCTAAAATTCACCATCCAAGTGGCCGCCGAAGATTGTACCGGTTGCGGTCTTTGCGTTGATGTTTGCCCCGCTAAAAACAAATCGCAACCGCGTCTAAGAGCGATTAATATGGCTCCCCAACTGCCCCTGCGGGAACAGGAACGAGTTAACTGGGATTTCTTCCTTAATTTGCCTAATCCAGACCGATTAAGCCTAAATATCAACAAAATTAACCATCAGCAAATGCAGGAACCTCTCTTTGAGTTTTCCGGTGCCTGTGCCGGTTGTGGTGAGACTCCCTACGTTAAATTAGTCAGTCAACTATTTGGCGATCGCATGATAGTGGCTAATGCCACCGGTTGTTCATCTATCTACGGAGGTAATTTACCGACAACACCCTGGGCAGTTAACGCCGAAGGTCGCGGTCCAGCTTGGTCGAATTCCCTCTTTGAAGATAATGCCGAATTTGGCTTAGGATTCCGGGTTTCCATCGATAAACAGGCAGAATTTGCCGCCGAACTGTTAGCAACCCTCGCTAGTGAAATCGGAGAAAGTCTAGCGGCAGATATTCTCAATTGTCACCAAGTCGATGAAGCGGAAATTTACGAACAACGGCAACGGGTAGAGGCCTTAAAATCCCGTTTAGGGCAATTAACCCCGACCACGCAGGTGAAAATGTTGTTATCCGTCGCCGATTATCTGGTCAAGAAAAGTGTCTGGATTGTCGGGGGTGACGGTTGGGCCTACGACATCGGTTATGGTGGCTTAGATCACGTTTTAGCCAGTGGTCGTAATGTGAATATTTTGGTCATGGATACGGAAGTTTACTCAAATACGGGCGGCCAGGCCTCGAAAGCTACTCCTCGCGCTGCCGTAGCTAAATTTGCTTCTGGTGGCAAACCGGGACCGAAAAAAGACCTCGGTTTAATGGCCATGACCTACGGTAACGTCTATGTGGCCAGCGTGGCTATGGGGGCAAAAAACGAGCAAACTATCAAAGCTTTCCTAGAAGCGGAAGCTTACAACGGGCCATCGTTAATTATCGCCTATTCTCACTGTATTGCTCACGGGATCAACATGACCACCGCCATGAACCATCAAAAAGAAGTGGTGGAAAGCGGTCGCTGGTTAATGTACCGTTATCATCCCGATTTAGCTAAAGAAGGCAAAAATCCCCTACAATTGGACAGCCGTGCCCCTAAGCTTACCGTAGCGCAAACTCTCTACTCGGAGAATCGCTTTAAGATGTTGGCCACCAGTAAGCCGGAGGAAGCTAAACGTCTGCTCAAAGAAGCACAAGCAGATGTGGATACGCGCTGGCAAATGTATCAGTATTTAGCAGCAAAAGGTACAGGAGGCAAGGAATAGTTATGAATCTACACACTACCTACATGGGTTTACAATTGCGATCGCCGTTAGTCATCGGTGCGGCCGCACCCTTGAGCGAGGATATCGACAATATCAAGAGAATGGAAGACTTTGGAGCCGCTGCCGTGGTTTTACACTCCTTTTTCGAGGAGCAGATTAAACAGGAAAGACTGGCTCTACACCATCATTTTACCCACGGAGCCGATAGTTTTGCGGAAGCTTTGACTTATTTTCCCGAACCGGAGGTTTTTCACGTTGGTTCCGACGAATATCTTAACCATATTCGCAAAGCCAAAGAAATGGTCGATATTCCCATTATTGCCAGTCTCAACGGTGAGACCTCTGGGGGATGGTTGGAGTATGCCATTCAAATTCAACAAGCGGGCGCTGATGCTTTGGAGTTGAATATTTATTATGTTCCCAACGACCTAGAATTAACCGGAAATCACGTCGAACAAAACTATATTGATATCCTCAAAATTGTCAAATCGGAGGTATCAATTCCCGTCTCGATGAAGTTAAGTCCCTACTTTAGCAATACGGCTAATATGGCTAAACAATTAGCGGAAGCTGGGGCCGATGGGTTGGTATTATTTAACCGTTTCTATCAGCCGGATATCGACTTAGACACCTTAGATGTTCACCCTAATATTATCCTCAGTAATCCCCAAGCAATGCGTTTACCCCTGCGCTGGATTGCCATGCTTTATGGTCGTGTACCGACGGATTTTGCCGCTACCAGTGGTATTCATAACGCCATCGACGTGATCAAAATGATGATGGTGGGGGCAAAGGCGACTATGTTAGTTAGTGTTTTATTACGCCACGGTTTGGAGGAAATTACCAAGATCGAACAGGGTTTATTGCATTGGTTGGAAGAAAATGAATACGAATCGATCGAGCAGTTAATTGGCAGTATGAGTCAAATGAATTGCCCAGATCCGACCGCTTTTGAACGGGTACAGTACATGAGGGCCCTGCAAAGTTACGAACCTGTTTGGAAACGTTTTCAAACCACCAGTAAATAAAAGTGGGAAGCTTTTTTCAGTGATCAGTTATCAGTAATCAGTAATCAGTGAACTGAAAAATTAAGTAGGTAGGCGTTAAAAATTATCAGACACCCCCCTTATCAAGGGGGGCTAGGGGGGATCGAACCTAAAATCCATTTTTAATTTAATTATAACCAGCTACTTAACTGAAAACTGAAAACTTACATCTGATCACTGGTAACTGATAACTGATAACTGACAAAAAAATCCCGGAGGATATAACCATGAACGAGAATCAAAACAAAAAAATCGGTATTCTGACCAGTGGTGGCGATTGCCCAGGGTTAAATGCGGTAATTCGTGCCGTGGTAAAAGCATCAAAACTAAAGGGTTGGGATGTGTACGGCATCCCCTACGGGACCGACGGTTTTATGCAGATTGCCGAGGGAAAATATCACCCCCAAGATTTGATCCTGACTCACCATGGCTATAACCTACCCGGAGTCTTGAAAGGATTAGACGTTTTGCAGTTTCTTAGTGGTAGTGTCCTGGGTTCTTTGAGCAAAGGACATCCTGAAAACCCAGAAATTGCCACGAAAATCCTGCAAGGATACGAAATGCTGGGACTAGATGCCCTGATCGTCGTCGGGGGCGATGGGAGCGTCGATATCATCTATGATCTCGCCCAGAAAGGCAATTGGAATATTATCGCAGTTCCCAAAACCATCGATAATGATGTTCCCTATACGGAATGGGCCGTCGGTTTTACCACTGCCGTCGATATCGTCACCCAAGCTTTGTATGATCTCACTTTTACCGCCGCTAGTCACGAAAGGGTGATGATTGTGCAGGTGATGGGTAGAGATGCTGGTCATTTAGCCCTTCATGCGGGGATTGCCGGGGGGGCCGATGCGATTTTTATTCCCGAATTAACCCCTGCTCTCACTCCCGAAATTATCGACGGTTGTTGTGATCATTTGGCAGAATTACGCGCCCAAGGTCGTAAATTCGCTCTCATTGTCATTTCTGAGGGGGTTAAAAACGAAGATAACCAAAAAGAGAAGTATATTGGCGATTATTTAGAAAAATTAATAGTTGACAAAACTCGCTCTTTATGCGTGACCGATCCCGTCTTCTGTTATCTCAATTCCATGGATGTGCGGGCCATGTCCTTGGGACACCTGCAAAGAAGTCGTCCTCCTTTGGCCATGGATCGACTCTTAGCCACGGCTTTTGGCATTAAGGCCGTAGAATTAATTGAAAAGGGAAAACTCGATCGCGTGGTGATTTGGCGCGGGGGACAAGTGCGTAGTTTGCCCCTGAAACCGGTGATCAAAATTATCAAAAAATGTCATCAAGAAAATCGCTGTGCCTATCCCGTGGATCCTGATGGTTTTATCGTCAAAACGGCCCGTTCTTTGGGAATTTACCTAGGGGAAAATACCACAACTGAGACGGCAGTAGTTCCGCAAGCTGTGGAGGTGTTAGTTTAGTTATAATAAAGCGAGAAGGGTTGCTCATACTTTCTCGCTTTGTTAATTGGTTAAGATTAGGTATTTCTAAACGCTACAATTACGAAAGATAGTGACAGCTACTGTCGAAATAAAGAAACTTTTTAAAAGAGTGTAATTAATTTTCTAAGCATAAACTTTGAAATCGACTAAAAACGTTGCCAGATAAGGATTTGAGAGAATGACATAAGAGAGAATGAAACGACCCTACCCTGCCGTCGAGCCGGACGGCAAGTTGGGAACCAGTCCGAAAATTTCATCTGTTTTCCTCAATTTCCTCAAGAACATCTGCTAATGAAGGAGCATTTGAAGATATGATATTTTCTTCACTTCCTATGTGTTTATGATGGGGATAGTTGGGTAGATTTAATTCTTGATGATGGGGAGCATTATCATAGCGAAAAACTAAGTCATTAGAAGCACTCATGTATTGATAGGTATATTTTCCTCGTTCAATTCCTGTCTTGACATTAACAAATTCACGAATATGTAAGAGCGTTCCATCAACTAAATTAAGATCGCCTCGAATAAATCCTACATAAAGACTTCTACTATCAGTAATGAGGTTATAAGATTGAATTATTGGACAAGCTTCAATGAGATGTCTAATCTCTTGAAAATATTCATTAATCAACAAATTCTATCTCCTCAATTTCTTCTTTGTCTTGCAGTAAAGCTTCTAGCATCCAAGCTTCTCCCATCCATTCATCAAAGTCTAAGGTATGCTGCAATTCATTGTTTTCAAATCGTCTGAGAAATTCTTGTGTCTGCATTTGATACTTATTTTCAAAAAAAGTTATTCGTTCTTGGGTGCGCTTAATTCCTTCTTGAAGTTCTCGCAGTCTTTCGGTTAATGCGTCTTCAATAATTCTTTTTAAGGAGTTTAGATGTTTAGATCTCAGTTTTACTTCAGCCATAATGCTTCCGAGTTGATAATCGCTGCTGTTTGCCATTCGTCAGTCCATCCTAATTCTAGTTCATCTACTGCTAAAAAAGCTTGGGCCAGTTCTTCTGCTTCTTGTTGTTGTTGCCATTGTTGTAAAATTGAGGCGATGAAAATGCTTTTATTTTCTACTTTCTGGTCTAGGTAATTAACCAGTTCTTCGGGTAAAAAAATGGAGATTTTAGCCATTGTTATAGCGGGTTTCAGTTGAATGAGGTACAGCATGGATGACTAGGTAGGCTCTTTAAAAGGGGTATCGCAATAGCAACAATGGGTAAACCAGTGATGGATGTCTCGCAATGTAATCTGACTAAAGGCT
>NZ_JADEXY010000172.1 GCF_015206885.1 Microcystis aeruginosa LEGE 91341
GGATCCCCCCGCCTATCGGCACCCCCCTTATCAAGGGGGATCCCCCCGCCTATCGGCACCCCCCTTATCAAGGGGGGCAGGGGGGATCAGAGGCAAAATCTATCTTCAATTTAATTATAACTACTTACTTAAAAATACGGGGTTTTCTTTAAGCTCTAGCACGAAAAATTTGATTAGCAGTGAGGTTTAACTCTGGAAAAACCCCTGAAATAAGACGTTGATCCTGTTTAAATAAATTACCTTGATATTCTCCATCGATTAATTGATAGATAGAAATGGTGGGTTCTTTGGGGCTGCCGATATATCGGGCTGAACCTTTGGCTAAATAATCGATAATCCAATATTCGGCAATTCCTAATTGTTCGTAGTCGTCGAATTTTTTCAGATAATCATCTCGCCAATTGGAACTGACAATTTCAATAATTAATTTAGCTGATGTTGCCAGAGAAATTGAGGAAGCGGTTTCCCAATAGGGATCATTAACTAGATTTTCTCTGTCTAAGACAATAATATCGGGTAGATAACCTGTATGGGGGCGAAGGGGTTTTACTGCGGCAGTATTGGGGATAAAATAGGGTAATTGCTGCCGATTTATCTCTAAGAATAGGTTTCCAGAAACAAATCCGCCAATTTCTTCGTGTTTTCCGATCGGTCGCATTATGGCTAATAATTTTCCTGCGATTAATTCGTATTGTTGTCCATCATCGGGATATTGATTAATATAGTCATCAAAAGTCAACAATTGGGGGATAGTTTGGGTTGTGGTCATGGCAGTTAGGATAAATAAGATAGATGATTTTTCTAGATTCTAACTCGATTAACGACGTTGCCACCAAGTCAATCCAGCTAGGGTAAATCCGACTAAAGGCATCACTACTATCGCTATCCAAAAAATAGCGTTAGCTTGCAGGGGATTTAAATTAATTCTTCTATTTTCTGGTTCCTTAGCTCGGATAGATAAGGTGGCTGTTTCACCACTGGCTAACCACTGCACAGAATTTAAAAATATATCTCCGTTTAACTGTTGTTCAAATAGTCCATCGCTGGCAAAGCTGGCATTACCAATCACGATTAATTTACCTTTTTTTCCCGTCAGAGCAACTCCCAGATCAAAAGGACCGGCTAAATCTTTTTCAGGGTTAAACTGGAGATTCTGATCATTTAAATCACTCTCAGCCCACATTTTATCATTAGTAATCATTAAAGATACGGCTTCAATTCCTTCGATGGGAACGGTAGCGATGGGACGAGCAAAGGGAAAGATAGAAATACCGTTAGCAAAATCGCGAGTAATCGGATGATTGCCGTAATTGGTAATAATGGGACTAGCCGGACCTAAACCGATTATTTCCCCAGCACCGGAAGCATCAATAATAATCCGATTATCTAGTTTCACACCCCAAGCGGTTAATAAGGGTTCTAATCCGGTTTCGGTTTGGGGGTCAATCATTAATAAAATTTTGCCCCCTTGCTCAAGATATTTTTTTAAAGCGGTGACTTCCTGGGGAAATATTTTTCTTTTGGGACTGGCAATAATAATGACATCGGCATTATTGGGAATGGTGGAACGTTCCACTAGATTAAGTGGTTCTACTTGATAACCTTTTGCTTCTAAACTATTGACTGCTTGCACTAATCCACCTTGAGGCTCTTTGATGACATTTTCTCCATGACCTTGCAGAAAATAAGCGGTTAAAGTGCGATTAGTTTGAGCGGTTTCGATGGCGTTACTCAGTTTCGCTTCCGTGAGACTTTCCTCTTCACTAATAGTTTTTAGGGGTTGTTTTTTGTCACCATACTGTAGATAGACTCTAGACAGATTATCATCAGCTAGTTTTTTTAATTCCTGAGCGATATTGGGTTTTTTCTCTGGGTTAACTATCTCGTACTGAAATTGGGGATTTTTGCGTTGATAATTGGCTAAAAGTTCCTCTTCGTTGCCACTGATTCCCCGGGTTGAAAAAATCCAGACTTTGACGGGTTTTGACAGATTGGTTAATAGTCTTTCGGTTTGGGGGGATAAACTAAAGATTTGGTTTTCGGTTAAATCAACTCGATAGGGATAACGGAGGGCGAGAAAGTTAATTAAACCGATAACGCTGAGGACAATAATAGTAGTAATGAGGGTTTGAGTGCCGGTGCGGGTACTTCTTTTTTGCCAAAAGTCTTTCTGAGTGATTACTGATAACAACAGCCACCCTAGAAACAGAATAGCCCCGGCAATTAATAACCCCAGAGATAGGGATGACCACTGACCGGAGATTAACCCTACTGTTAAGCCAGCACTACCCAGAAAGAGGGCGGGTATATAGAGAAATTTACTGTATTTTTGCCAGGATATCATAGTTAGTTTCTTTGATAACGGTCTGCTTTGATCGCTTGAGTAGTTAGGAAGATTCCCAGCAGAATATAACTGAGGAGGATGACTAAACTACTACTGTCAAAAATTCCCCGCACGAAATTGTTAAAGGGTTGATACCAAGATAGATGGGAGAGTAATTCTTTTAGGAAAAATCCGATCTGTTCTCCCACTTCTCCCCCAATGCGATCTCGAAAGAAGGTTTCGGCATTGTTAGCAATTACATCCAGTATCCAGATAAATAAGATGGTGATAAAGGTGATAATGTAAGCAAGGATAGAACTATTGGTGAGGGAAGATATAAACATCCCGATGGCTAGGATGGCGGCTGCCAGTAAAATTAATCCTAGATGAGCTAGTAAAATACTGGCTATATTTACTGGGGGAACTGCGGTACTAAAAACCACTATTTCGTAAATCCAGAGGGGGGTAATCATCACGGTAAAAAAGGCCAGCACTCCCAATAATTTACCGATGGCTATACTCCAATTAGTCAGGGGAGAAGTGGCTAAAAGTTCTAGGGTTCCCTGTTTTTTTTCCTCTGCGTATAATCCCATAGACAGAGCCGGCAAAATTACCAACAATAAGGAGGATAAAATAATGCCGATGAAAGTGGTCATAAATTCAGATACCGTATCTCTGGCTACCAGAAATCCCGATTGTTCTTGAATACCAATATCGAGAATAATGCCGTAGAGAAGGGAGTTAAAGAAAAATCCCGCTACTAACCAAAATATCCCCATAATTATATAGGCATTGGCGGCGGTAAAATAGCTTTGAAATTCCTTGCGAAAAATCGCCCAGATATTATTGATCATGTCTCTCCTCTTGCTGGTTACTTTCCCCGCTGCCGATTACTTCCAGAAAGATATCTTCTAGGGTTTTACGCGTGCGACGCATTTCTAATAGGTTATAACCATTGTTGACAACTATTCTAGCAAGTTCTGCCCCTAGGTTTGTCCCCGCTTGACCAACAATTTTGAGCAGGTTATCGCCGACTTTTGCTGCTTGTTCGACTTGCGGCATTTGTTGCAGGATTTCTAACAGTGAATCCCTATCACCTTCGATCTCAATTTCATAACTGGAACCAGCAGGGGTAGCAGTAGTAATATTATTGGCTACGATGCGACCCCGATTAATAATTGTCGCTCGATCGCAGGTAATACTCACTTCTGGTAAAATATGAGTGGAGAGAATAATTGTATGTTCTCCCGCTAAACTTTTAATTAGATTTCTCACCTCGATAATCTGTTTCGGATCCAATCCTACTGTCGGTTCATCTAAAATAATTACCGGTGGATCGTGTACGATCGCTTGGGCAATTCCCACACGCTGTTTATAACCTTTGGATAACTTGCGGATAATAACTTTTCTTTTTTCTAGTAACTGACATTTACCTAAAACTAAATCTACCCGCGCTTTTCTATCCCCCGATGAGATACCTTTAATCCGTGCCACAAAATCAAGAAAACTTTCCACGGTCATCTCTGGATACAAGGGGGGATTTTCAGGAAGATAACCAATGCGACGACGCACTTCTAAGGATTGTTGATGCACATCGTATCCTGCTATCCTTGCTGTTCCTGTTGTAGCAGGAATATAACCAGATAAAATCCTCATAGTCGTGGTTTTTCCCGCTCCATTCGGTCCCAAGAAACCGAGTATTTCTCCTTTTTCTACGGTAAAATCCACGTCACTAATTGCCGTGGTCGAACCATAAATTTTACTCAGATGTTCCACTTCAATCATAAGCTTTATCAGTTGGGAAAGAGGAGACAGGAGACAGGAGACAGGAGACAGGAGTGGGGAGAATATAATAAATGAAAGTCATGCCATCATTACTCATTACTGATTTTTCCCAGACTATGATCCTGATTAATTTCTACCACTAGATGCGCTTGTTTGAGCAGGGGTGGCAGAAATAATTGCGGATGTAAACTTTTCCAAAAATACTTGACAAATTCCTCGATTTCTGATGGGGTCATACCTCCTTTTGTTTCGGCTGCCTGTCGCCATTGTAAACTGTAACGGTAGTCAAGGGGATAAAGAATCAGTAAGCGATCAATTTTTGACCAGAGAGGTAGATATTCTCGCAATCTTTGATTATTATCCCTGGCAAATTGTCGGTCTTCTTCGCTATTAATCGGATCGGGGGCATGATCAAAGACTGTTTCTTCTATTGGATTCATGCCCACAAACCAACCCTCGAAAAAAAGAATATCGACTCCCTCCACTTGTTCCGGTGCAATTCTATCTCCTTGTCCTTGATGCAGTGACTTGTCAAAACGCGGGATTAAAATCGGACTTTCTTGCTGACAAACCTGTTCTAAAACTTTAATTCCTAATGCTATATCATGAGTACCCGGTGGACCACGCCAGCGCAATTTTTCATCCCTTTCACGCAATTTTATTCGCTCATTATAGGTCTTATAAATATCATCTAAAGAGAGATTATTTACTTTTAAATCAAAATAGGCTAAAATAATCGACATTATGGATGTTAAAGTGCTCTTCCCCGTGCCTTGGGGAGCCAAAATGCCTTGAATCAACGGTTTTGCGTGGCTGCGTAGCTCTAGCGCCCAAGGAATCCACAAGCGCCAACAGCTGATCAAAATCTGATTTGGCTGATTTATCCCTAACTCCTGACATTTTTGCCAGACTCGCGGCCAGAGAATCATTAATAGTTCCGCCCTTTCCTGTAGGATGAGAGGGTTAGTCTGGTGAAAATTTAAGGATTCGATCGCTAGTAGTTCTTCTATATCCGCGTCAGTTAAGGGATTTTTGTCGATTAATCCCTGTAAAATCGTCAAAATCTTCATAGCTGTTATATCAGAATTAGGAAAAAACTGTCCCGATGATTCAGGAGTAATTCTCTAGGGTTAGCCACCCATACTAGGAGATTAATCCTGCTCAAGATTTTTTTGAGAGTGTTTTTTAGGGTTATTTGCCCAAAAATGAAGGGTTTGCAGGCAGGCACGAATTCCCATTATATATATAAGTGTATGTCAAGTTCCGTTTTCAGTCAAGGGGTTTGGCTAAAAATCTCTAGCTTTGTCTCCAGTTTCTCAATCGGTTAGACTAAGAATTATTAACATTACTTAACAAAACAGCCGATGAATACAGCTGCTCTGACGATAAAGCAAAATTGGCAATGGCAAGGAAATTCGATACACTATGTGCAAGCGGGTACTAGAGTTGCAGGAAAACCCCCTTTATTATTAGTCCACGGTTTTGGCGCTTCTACCGACCATTGGCGAAAAAATCTGCAAGGTTTAGCCTCAGAATGGGAGGTATGGGCGATCGATCTGTTAGGATTTGGTAGATCAGCTAAACCGGATCTTGTCTATAGTGGCAGTCTTTGGCAGCAACAATTAAATGATTTTATCAAGGAAGTTGTGGGCCAACCGACGGTTTTAGCCGGTAATTCTCTGGGGGGTTACGCTTCTCTCTGTGTGGCTGCTAATCACTCTGAGAATGTTCGGGGATTAATTCTCCTCAATAGCGCCGGTCCCTTTAGCGATACAGAAAGCAATCGTCAGCCTAATTTAGCACAAAAATTACTGCGATCAGTCCTGCTGCAACCCTGGGCCAGTTATCTCTTATTTCTCTATACCCGTCAACCCAAAACTATCCGCAAAACCCTAGAGAAAGTATATCTCGATCGCAGTGCCATTACTGAGCAGTTAATAGAAGATATCCGTCGTCCTTCCCTGGATGCGGGAGCAGCCAAAGTTTTTGCTTCTGTGTTTAAGTCTCCCCGGGGGGAAAATGTGGATATTCTCCTGCAAAAGTTAAGTTGTCCCCTGTTGATGTTATGGGGTGAGGGGGACCCTTGGATGAATACTAGGGAACGCGGATCCAAATTCCGTCAATACTATCCTTCTCTCACAGAATATTATCTAACTGCCGGTCATTGTCCCCACGATGAAATTCCCACAGAGGTTAACCAGTTGATTAGTGATTGGGTGAAAAGCTTATAGGTAGTTAGGGATCGGTTATCAGGTTTTTATTTTTTCGACGCTTATTTGACCTGAAAAAAGAGGGTCTGTAGGAAGGCACGGATTCCCATTCTATATATAAGTGTATGTCAAGTGCGAGGATTTGTCAAGGGTTTTTTTGGGAAAAAATCTGCTGGAATTTGACTGGTAAGCTGTTGACTATCTAAATTACTCGTTAAGACTGCACTGGACTTGGGAGCAGGGAGAAGGAGTTTGAGCATTTGTACTCAAACATCCAATACGCAATTTAAATTCAGTACAGCTTAGGGAAGACATTAGCCGGTATTGGTAGAGAAGCAAATGGATGAGTAATTGTAGGGGATAACTATCTACTTGATGTCTCTGTTGGTTCCCCAATCTAATACATCTGTCTGTCTTTGTCGCAGTTGTTTGGCCGTTTCTTCTAACCAAGCAGGATAGTCTTGTTTGTATAAGTCTTTAGTAGTGGTCAGGTATTAGGTTTTTATTTTCTTGACGCTTATCTAACCTAAAAAAAGAGGGTTCGCAGGCAGGCACGGATTTCCATTCTATATATAAGTATCTGTCAAGTGCGGGGATTTGTCAAGGGTTTTTCTGAAAAAATCTGCCGGAATTTCAGGGGAGAAAATCGGAATCGAGGATTTGTTCGGGACTATAGGGGCAGCTTTCGGCAAAGATAGCGGCCGGTAATTGGCTTTTTTGTCGGACTCGCTTCACTGCTTTGGGGTAAATAACGGCGATTCTGGTTAAAAAATAGTTATAAAGGGTTTTCGACTCCAATAAAAGTTCTAATTCCACCCGAAAGTTACCGATTTCGTCCTGCCATCCCCGCGCACATCTTTCTCGTTCCTCCGGCCAGTATTGATAGAGAAGCAGATGAATGAGTAATTGTAGGAGATAACTATCTACTTTATGTCTCTGTTGGTTCCCCAATGCTTCGATTTCTTCTCCGAGATGTTCCCAATCTAATACATCTGTCTGTCTTTGTCGCAGTTGTTTGGCCGTTTCTTCTAACCAAGCAAGATAGTCCTGTTCGTATAAGTCTTTAGTTGTCATAACCTATCCTCTTTAGCACTGGTCAGGTATTAGGTTTTTATTTTCTTGACGCTTATCTAACCTGAAAAAAGAGGGTTTGCAGGCAGGCACGGATTCCCATTCTGTATATAAGTATCTGTCAAGTGTGGGGATTTGTCAAGGGTTTTTTTATTGAGATTTTGTTAATCATCTCGAATACCGTGCATCATGGATTAGTAAACGCTCCGAAAGATTGGCAATATTCCAGTTTTCACCGTTAGGTTGAAGAAGGAATTTATGATCAGATGTGAGGAGATTCAGAAAAGCTGATCTTTGATAGTGATATTGTTATGGAATAAAATGTAGAAGTGGAACCCAAAAAATTAAGGTAAGAAATAAAGGCAAGGTTGGGTTTCGTTACCTCAACCCAACCTTGTATATTGAGAGAGGTGGTAGACCGTCCCAACCTTGGTCGGAAAAGACCGCTTCGTAGCAAGGGTCACCACCATAATCTCCCTGACAAAACTCGAACAGTCGCCGGGGTCGTGGCGAAAAC
>NZ_JADEXY010000173.1 GCF_015206885.1 Microcystis aeruginosa LEGE 91341
GGGGAAATGGGGGAATTTCCAATAAAACCCTAAAACCCCAAAACCCAACCACTAACACCCAGCACCCACATTTCAAGCTAAAGAAATACCCTTGCGTTTAAAATTTAAGCCCTTTTTGGAGGATTTTGTTTCGGTTTCTCCCGCCAGAATTTTAGCCTCTTTTTCCTGTTTTTCAATAATGGGTAATTTAAAAATTACGCCAGCGAATATCCAGTAATAAACGCCCACAGGATCCGTATCGAGGGCATACCAATAGGGAAGATAGGCAACAAAGAGCAGCAAAACCCAATAACTACCGGCAAAACCTCGCAGAGTCGGGTCTTTGAGGGAACGATAGCTGCGAAAGGCCAGATAAACTAGATAGGTCATGAATATCATGTACAAGGCAAAACCAATGTATCCCAACTCGAATAAAACTTTACTGTGATAGGTTTCCACGAAAGAAATATCACCAAAAACCCTAGCAGAAGCTGTGGCCACACCAAGTCCACGACCTAAAATACCGCCCTGATTACGGATAGCAAAATCCAACTGTTCTTGAAGGAAAGCAGTGGGGGGACTGCTTTGCCAACGGCTGATGGCACTATCGTAGCGTTGTTGGACAAAATCGGGGTTAAGGAAGGAAAAACCGATAGCTAGGAGTAAAGCGGCGGCAAAAATGATCGGCAAAAATCGTTTTAAGTTAGCGATTTGTCCCGTAAGAATCGTCATCAGACCAACAATCATTGGTACGGCAAAGAAAGCTAATCTTTGCCCAGATATCACTGCATTAATAAAAACTAGGGTTAAACCCACTAGGGCTGCTAGTCGCCATTTTTGGGAAATTTCACTAAAGGCACTGGCATAACAAATCACGGCACTAGAGACCAAAAACCAAGCCCAGTGCCAGGGGGAAACAAAAGTACCCGGTAGGCGGATCATATTTACTTCCGGACTATAGACTAATCCCCCACCGACCAAACACCTTGCCTCTAAGGTGGCTTTGAATAGTGAGTCAGCCACGTAGCCTCTAGTTCCTACACAACGACCGGTTTTCAGCATCCAGTATTGCATTAGTCCTAGGACACAACAAATAATCACTAAAGTCACCAAAAGACGACCAAAAAATAACAGGGTGGGTTTGTCTTTGATCAAGTAATAAGTGCAGAAGATCAAGGGAACATAACCTAGCAAAACTTTAAACCCTAATAGTCCTTGCAGAAAAGGCTCACTTACCCGACAGGGAACCTCAACCAAAAAGCCGTTTCTGAAAACTCTTATTCCTTCTACAGATTCACAAGTAGGCAAAAATTGTCTCTGTAAATTGACAGCTAATAGACAGACTACACAGAAAACAAAGATTAATAATAGGGTTGTACCTAATTGTTTCGGGACAATAATCGGTAATCGCTTTTTTCGACATTCTAAAACTAAGGCGATTAAAGCAGGTAGATAAAAGATATCTTTACTGATCTGGAGGATTTGACTACCTCCCAACCAATAGATGACAGTACCACTAAAGGGGACATAGATAATAAATGCCCAAAGGGCTGTGCGAGGATAGCTAAAGGAGAAAACTCCTAAAATCAAGGCGAAACTTACTGTAGCTCCTATCTTGGGATCAAATAATAAGCTGAGGGGTAATCCGATCAAAATTGCTGCACAAATAGCAAAAACAATCAACCCCGTTAACTTTTGTTTACTTTGCCTTTCTTCTTTTTTGAGGGCAAGTTTCTCTTTGATGTTAGGCGGGCGACTATCGGCTTTTGTTTCCCCTTGTTTATTCTTTTTTTTCTTGCGATCGATACTTAGTCCAGTCATAATTATCCCTTGCTAGGCTAGGCTAAGGGCATTATAATCCCTGTTCCCCTCGATCGACTACAAAAGATAGCTTTGCACCGCTTCCACTAGCCTTTCTGTCCAAAAACTGGCTAATTCTAGGGTTTCTGCTTCCACCATCACCCGAATTAACGGTTCTGTCCCGGAAGCGCGCACCAAAATTCGGCCTTTTCCCGCCATGGCTATCTCAGCTTGGCGGATTTCCCGCCGCAAAGGTTCACATTGCTGCCAATTACGTCGCACTTCTCTATCTTCCACCCGCACATTGCGTAAAATCTGCGGATAGGTGACAAAGCTATGATCGACTAAATTAGCCAAGGAAACCGCCGATTTCTGCACTAAAGCCGCTAAATGTAGGGCGGTTTGCATTCCATCCCCAGAAACTCCGTAATGATGGCAGAGAATATGGCCGGATTGTTCACCCCCTAGCATGGCTCCAGTTTCCCACATTTGCGCCTGAACGTGCTGATCGCCCACGGCAGTCCGCAAGAATTGCCCCCCCAGTTTTTGCCAAGCGCGTTCAAAACCTAAATTAGCCATCACCGTTGCCACTAATAACCCATCGGGTAGCTGTCCTGCTTCCAGGAGGGAACGACCCCAAAAATAGAGGATATAATCGCCATCTACTACTCTACCCTGACTATCCACGGCCAAGACTCGATCGGCATCGCCATCGAAGGCAAACCCTAAATCCGCTTGCTGATTGATCACCGCCGCCTGTAAGCTTTCCAAATGGGTAGAACCACAATTAACATTAATGCGATCGCCATCGGCTTGATCGTGTAGGCAGATAACTTCCGCCCCCAAGGTTTGGAATACTAAAGGTGCTAGGTTAACAGCTGCCCCCCAAGCTAGATCCAAAACTATTTTTAATCCCGATAGGTTAATATCCGTCCCGACGGAATCAATGACAGCTTGATAATATTTTTGGATTAATTCGGGACAAAAAGTCGCTTTTCCCCAATTTTCCGGTTTATCTGCTAATTCTAAATTGCCTCTTAAACCCGCTTCTATCTGTGCCGCTAAACTGCCAGATAATTTTAAACCGCTGCCGTCAAAAAATTTAATGCCGTTATCTTCAGGAGGATTATGACTGGCAGAAATCATGATCCCCCCCATCGCTTCGCTTTCTCTGGTTAAATAGGCGACGCAGGGGGTAGGACATAATCCCAGTTGCCAGACTTCTATTCCCGCCCAAGTTAAACCCGCAGTGATAGCATTAGCTAACATATCACTGGAATTACGCGAATCTTGACCGATAATTACTGGTTTGGTGACACCAGCTTGATTTTTTAATACCTGTCCCGCCCAAAATCCGATTTGTAGTGCTAGGGGGGCAGTTAATAATTCTCCCACTTGGCCGCGAATTCCGTCCGTGCCGAACAGGGGTGATGACGGTAATTCGATCAAACCCCCTAAGGATAACAGGGGATGCGATCGAGCTTTTTGCCCATTTTGATACGATAGAGACGCTACCATGGCCGATTCCTTTCCTCACACAACACATTCAGAGGATAACATGATCACCGATTTTTTAAAATCAATGTTCCCAGTTGACCTTAATCCCCCTCCCGGAGTTCCTTACAGTGTGGGGAAGTGGGGTGTGGGGTGTGGGAATTATAAATTATAAATTATGAATTATGAATTGGGGTGTGGGGAGAAAAAAGCCGCCTCCTGAATCCTTTCTCCTGAATCCTGCCTCCCGCAGGAAGATTTTTGATTTTTGCCAGAGGTCTAATCATTTGGTAAGCTGAAACGGTAATCTTGACCCCCGAATGCGCGTGCTGATCAGTGTTGTCATCCCTACCTACAATCGCCAAGCAATCTTAAAAAAATGTTTACTCGCCCTAGAAAATCAGCGTTTAACCGATAATAAGGTGGAAAACTACGAAATAGTCCTTGTCGATGATGGCTCTACCGATGGGACGATCGCTTGGCTAGAAACTCAAAAAGCCAATTTACCCCATCTGCAACTGTGGCAACAGGATCACGGCGGACCAGCGATCGCTAGGAATCTGGGGGTAGAAAAAGCAAGTGGTGATACGATTATTTTTATCGATAGCGATCTGGTAGTGACAGAAAATTTTTTGCAAGCCCACGCCGACGCTTTAACCGCCGGGGCAGCAAGTCTTGGCAGCGATCGCTTATTTACCTACGGCAATGTCATTAATACCTGTAACTTCGAGCATCCCACCAGTGAACCCTATAAAATTACCGATTTCTCCGCCGCCTATTTTGCCACTGGCAATGTGGCGATCGCTAAAAAATGGTTATTAGCAGCGGGATTATTCGACACCCAGTTTCAACTCTACGGTTGGGAAGACTTGGAATTAGGGGTGAGATTGAAGCAATTGGGGCTAAAATTAATTAAGTGTCCGGAAGCCGTCGGTTATCATTGGCATCCCCCCTTTAATCTCGCTCAAATTCCCAATCTCATCGACAAGGAAATTCAACGGGGAAGAATGGGAGTGCTTTTCTATCAAAAACATCCCACCTGGGAAGTGCGGATGATGATTCAAATGACTTGGATTCACCGACTTTTGTGGGGTTTACTTTCCCTAGGCGGAACCCTGAATGAACGCAGCCTCTCCCCGCTGTTACAATGGTTAATCGATCGAGGTAAACCGCAATTAGCCCTAGAAATTGCCCGCATTTTTCTCAATTGGTACAACGTGCGCGGCGTTTATCAAGCTTATCGGGAAATGCAGCCTCAGTGAAATGTCTTGCCAAACACCGATGCGGTGTGACAGGATTTAGCCGACAACCGACTCCCTAAAACCAGAGACTTTGTACCTCACCATATTTGCCCAGAAAAAACTTAATATTTTCTTTCTTTTTTTGATAATTGCTGCCACAATCAAAAGCAATCGGCATAGAGAGCGGCAGATTACAAGTAAATTTTCCCATAGGAGGAATCCCACAATGAGTATCGTCGATATTTTAATCGGTTTTGTCGGTGGAGGTGCGATCGGGGGTGGAGCTTTATATGCTCTCCAAGAGGGAAAAATCAGGGAAGCACTGCAAAAACAGGAGAAAATTCGGGCGGATTTAGGTGAAACAGAAGCGGAGTTAGAAGATACCAAAGGACAGTTAAAACGACTCGAACTCTCCCAAGAACGGATTGGCAATATCGAAGCCACCTATAGAGAAGAAGTGGCTAAATTGCAAAAAGAGTTAGAAGACAGCCAAAGACTTTTACAAGAGGCAGCTGGCGCAAATCCAGTTCAAGCCGTGGAAGTTGCCTATAAAACCCAAATTCAGGAACTTGAACAGGAATACGAGACTAAAATCGAGGAATTGCGCCAAAGCTATCAAAGTCAAATTCGCGAGATTATCGACGGGAAACAAGCAGAAATGGAAGCTCTGCGTCAAAGTCAACAGGCGCAGATTCTAGAATTAGAAAATGGCTATCAGTCGCAAATTCAACAACTGGAACAGGGTTATCAAAGCCAACTGTTAGAACTACAAAACGCCACCCAAACAATCCAACTTGGGGAAGAAATCAATCCTTTTGATGGTTTTATCACCGAAGAAACCCTAGTATTGGAAACGGAATTTGCTCCCGAAACGCTGCTAGAACCCACAGTTTATGAACCAGAATTCGCCAGTGAAATCAATCCTCTTGATGGTTTTATCACCGAAGAAAATCTAGATTTGGCAGCAGAATTCACTCCTGAGATGGATAGGTTTGGCGAAGAAGAAGAAACTAGAATGATCGGTAGCCTAGAAGAATTATCGGGTAATTACGATCAGAGCTACAGTCAAGAAACCCTTGACAGTGACACGGATTTCCCTGATTTATTAGCCACTGACTCAGAAAAATTCGCCGCTGCTCCAAATTCTCTAGATGACTTATTTGCCGATATTACTGACAGCAATAGCCCCGAAATATTCGAGCCTTTTGCTGAAGAAACCCCCAAAGTTGAATCTAATGACAAAAATGTTGCTTCTTTTCTCAGCAACCAAGAGGAACTAGATTTCTTTAGTATGTGGGATGATGAAGAAATGAGCGATCTAAAATCCCTACCTTCTGACGAAGAATTTCCCCTTGATGATCTATTTAGCGATGATTTATTCTCCGATGGGGACAATGGCAAAACCACGATGCCAGAATCTCATCGAAATTTTTAGGTGTGAAACCCCGTCCCTTGAGGACGGCTTTGTATTATAATATGACTACCTACTGACCCACCCACGACGGTGAAGACATATAGCGGTAAGCGCTTGAGTGGGATACAAACCAAGCTTTGCCTACCATGGTTTATAGCTCGTGACACTGTACCTCATACGACTGCACACCGCTATAAACCCTAACACCGAAGTTGGCAACACCACGGGACAGTGTCTCCGCGTCTGCCCTACCTCTCTACCATAAAAAATTTTTAAAACTGTATCAAAAGTAACAGACGTGAGGAAAAAAAGCGAATAAGATGTGCGAGGATATTCCATATCCGCTCGGCTTTACTTAAATTTACCTTCTTGAGTAGATTTCATGATGAAACTAACTACTAAATCACTTGTGTTATCCACTGCCACTTTCGGACTAATGCTAGGCGTGGCACAAAACGCCCAAGCTGGCAGACTGATTACCGGTGTCGAGATCTCGGCTACGAGCAGCAATGTCACCGTGAACTCGACCTGGATCCTAAACAATGTCATCAATGGGAGTGGGATGCCCAACAACAAACCAAGTCTGGGGAAAACTCACGCTCTCTCGGCTAGTACTAATGCTTGGCGGTCGAATAACACCACCTTCCCGCTAGCTAGTCCTCTCAGCCTTACTTTTAAGCTCGGTACTGTTCCCAATGATCTGCTCGGACTTAGTTTCTGGAATATGACTGGTGTTGTTCAAGACACAGCTAATGGAGTTCGAGGCGCGAACTTTGAATACTCCACCAATAATGGAACGACTTTCAGTGCTTTAACTCCGATCGCCTTCAACGGTGTCGCTGGTGCTTGGACTGGCTCCTTCACAAGAGGAACGGCTAATCCTAGTGGTCCAGAAACGGTCGATTTTAACCTAGTCAAGGGGGTCACTCATGTTAGATTGAATATGACCAGCAACTATGGTGGCCAACGTATGGGCTTCAATGAGATTGCATTTAAATCAATCCCCGAACCTTCTGCCTCCCTTGCTCTGTTGGGCTTAGGCTTAGCGGGTGTTGGTTTGAGAAAAAGAATTTAATCTTTAGATAGTAGGTTGGATGACACGATAATCTCATAACAGGGTATTTCTTGGGTTTCGTTCCCAAAGTCCAGCCTACTTACTCAAAATCTCGATTGAAGCCGCGTCATCCTGGCAGCAAAAACTAGAAAAACAGCCCTAGTATTGCCCGCGAGTGCTATAAAGGTAGATAGTCATCTCGATCGCCTACTCGACCTAACTATGCCACGCACTCAACGTAACGATAACTTTATTGATAAATCTTTTACCGTCATGGCAGATATTATCTTAAAGATACTGCCCGCCAATAAAAAAGCCAAGGAAGCCTTTGTTTATTACCGCGATGGGATGTCTGCCCAAGCTGACGGCGAATACGCCGAAGCCCTCGATAATTACTATGAAGCTTTAACATTAGAAGAAGATCCTAATGATCGCAGTTATATTCTCTACAATATCGGCATTATCCACGCTAGTAATGGCGAGCATGAAAAGGCCTTAGAATACTACGAAGAAGCTATCCAACTTAATCCCAGAATGCCCTCCGCTTTGAATAATATCGCCGTTATTTACCATTTTCAAGGGGAAAAAGCCAGAGAAGACGGACAACAGGCCGAAGCAGAAGCACTCTACGACAAAGCGGCAGAATACTGGAAACAAGCCATCCGATTGGCCCCCAATAACTACATTGAAGCCCAAAACTGGCTGAAAATTACCGGGCGATCGGAAATTGATGTTTTCTTCTAAATTGAGGAGACAGGAGACAGGAGACAGGAGACAGGAGACAGGAGTCAGGAAATTGCTTTTATTTATTCTCCCCCCACACCCCACACCC
>NZ_JADEXY010000174.1 GCF_015206885.1 Microcystis aeruginosa LEGE 91341
GGTGTAGGGTGTGGGGTGTGGGGTGTAGGGAGAATAAATAAAATAATCTCCTGACTCCTGACTCCTGACTCCTGACTCCTGACTCCTGACTCCTGACTCCTGACTCCTGACTCCTGACTCCTATCTCCTGACTCCTGATCACTGATCACTGAGATATGGTACGCTAAACAGGATTTAAGTATTATTAATGATTGCTATGAAACAGCGCGGCGTGACGGTTTGGTTAACAGGATTGAGCGGTGCGGGGAAAAGCACGATTACCGAGGCATTACAGGCAAAATTAATCGCTGAAGGTTATTCAATTGAGGTTCTCGACGGCGATATAGTGCGGACGAACCTCACCAAAGGTTTAGGATTTAGTAAAGAGGATCGCGATGAAAATATCCGTCGCATTGGTTTTGTGTCTAATTTGCTCACCCGTCACGGTGTAATTGTCCTAGTTTCGGCTATTTCTCCCTATCGTGAGATTCGCGAGGAAGTACGGGGAAAAATCGGCAATTTTGTCGAAGTTTTCGTGAATGCTCCCTTAAGCGTCTGTGAGGAGCGCGATGTGAAAGGATTATATAAAAGAGCGCGTGCTGGCGAAATCAAGTCTTTTACGGGAATTGATGATCCCTATGAACCACCTTTTAACCCAGAAGTGGAATGTCGCACTGATTTAGAGACTTTAGAGGAAAGTGTCGCCAAAGTCTGGAACAAATTGACGGAATTAGGCTACATTCATCAAGCTGTGGCGGTTTAATCGCTAAATAACTTTGTATTGTTGGAAAATATCCTAGGGACGTGGATTAAAAACGTCTCTACCCCCCGATTAACCCCTTAGGCAAATTTGTTAGTTAATCTCCTTTTCTTCAGTACCTAAGCAAGGTTAATTATACCTCTCAGTTAACCTCTGGCCAAAGTGCAAGAGTGCCTAAACAGTAATCAGTGATCAGTAAACAGTAAACAGTAAACAGTAAAAAGACAGTAGGAAACTTCTATTTAATACTGCTCACTTAAAACTCAACTCTGATAACTGATAACTGATAACTGATAACTGTCTCCTATCTCGACTAGCAAATTAATTTTGCAGGAATACTTAATATTTAAAGGTGCTAAATTATTTTGAAATCTCGCTCTAGTTATTGGAACCTCATTCCCTATCTCCGTCCCCAAACCCAAACAATTATTTTGGCGTTCATCTGTACGATCGGATTTACGGTATTTTGGCCGATTTTAGCTTGGTTAGCTGGACAAATGGCCAGATATATCGGTGAGGGAAATGTGCAAGCATTGGCGACACTTTCGGGGGTGGGGGCAGTGGTTTTTTTACTGCGGGGAATGTCTCAGTATGGGCAAGATTCTCTGATGGCAAAAGCTTCTTTAAAAATTGCCCTAGAATTAAGAAAAAAAGTTTATGCACACCTGCAAACCCTCGGCTTAAATTACTTTGAAACGGCAAAAACTGGTGATTTATCCTATCGTTTAACGGAAGATATAGATCGCATTGGGGAAGTAATTAATAAATTTTTCCATGATTTTATTCCCTCAGCCTTACAGTTAATTGTCGTCTTTGCCTATATGTTTATTGTTAACTGGCAATTGACGATCGCTGTTATTATTATCGCTCCTTTGTTAGGAGTTTTGGTGGGATTTTTTGGTGAAAAATTATTACAATATGCTCGTCGCGCCCAAGCGAAAATATCTAACCTTTCTTCGTTATTAACCGAAGTTTTTGGCGGTATTCGTGTGGTGCAAGCTTTCGCAGCTGAAGATTATCAAACCCAGCTTTTTGCTCAAGAAGCGGAGGAAAATCGCCGCGCTCAATACCTATCGGAATCCACCAAAGCTTTACAATACGTCGTGGTGGGATTTTTGCAAGCGATGGGAGTTATCTTTTTATTCTTCCTTGCGGGTTGGCAAATTTCCCAAAAGAATTTAACTGGTGTTGAGTTTGTTAGTTATGTGGCGGCGGTGGCTATGTTAATCGATCCTATCGCCCATATTACCAGTAATTATAATCAATTTAAACAGGGTCAAGCCTCCATGGATCGGATTTTTGAATTGTTAGCTATTCTGCCAACAATTACCGAAAAACCGAAGGCGATCGAGTTGCCCCTCCATAGCAAAGAAGTTGAATATTGTCAAGTAAATTTTTATTACAATGAGGACAGACAGGTTTTAAAAAATATTAATTTTACTGCACACGCTGGCGAAATGATCGCTTTAGTGGGAGCATCGGGAGCGGGAAAAACCACTTTAGTTAATCTTTTATTGCGTTTTTATGACCCCACTTCCGGCAAGATTTTAATCGATGGGGTGGATATTCGTGATGTGACTTTAAAAAGTCTCCGGCGACAAATTGGCGTAGTTTTACAGGAAAATATTCTCTTTTCTGGTACCATAGCTCAAAATATCGCTTTTGGCCAGGGAGATTTTAATCTACAAGAAGTGGAAAAAGCGGCAAAGATTGCCAACGCTCATCAATTTATCAGTGAACTTTCCCAGGGTTACTATACCTATGTGGGAGAAAGGGGTGTTAATTTATCGGGTGGACAAAGACAAAGAATCGCCATTGCGCGAGCGGTTTTATCTAATCCGAGAATTTTAATCTTAGATGAAGCAACTTCAGCGCTCGATTCGGAATCGGAAGCTTTAGTGCAGGAAGCTTTAGAAAGAATTATGACGGAGCGCACGGTATTTGTTATTGCTCACCGATTAGCAACTGTCAGAAAAGCTAACCGTATTTTAGTCTTAGAAAAGGGTGAAATTATCGAGGTGGGTAATCACGAGGAGTTATTAAATGTTAATGGTCGTTACGCTCAATTTCATGCTAGACAATTTCAAGATTAGTCTATTTGGCGTTAAGAGTTGGGCGTTATTTCTGATTTTATCATTCAAGCTTGGCTTGAGTGATCAAGTCGGAAGTAATACTAAATCCGTTGAGTATAGGCTACATATCAGGAGAGGCACTGACTTGAAAATAGAAGCTGAAATAACGCCAATTCGTCAATCAGAATATTTTCATGTTTGGCGGTGCCAAGTTTGGCATCAGGACTAACTCCTGAATACTGACTCTTGGCTCGGAGAATACTGACAGCTTACTGCTATACTTAAGCGATTAAATCGATTAACTTTTGTTTTAAAGTTTCCAATCCGAGGCGACGAATAGCCGAGATAAAAACAGCTTGGGGATATTTTTCCTTAGCTATTTCCAAATCCTCGCTTTTTACCTGATCCAACTTATTAAACACCATTAACATCGGACCGGTTTGAATCGGCATCTCCGAGAGTATTTTTAACACCGAGGCAATCTGACTTTCCCAAGCTGGATGGGAGAGATCCACCAGATGGAGTAATGCTTCTGCTTCCGTTACTTCCTCTAAAGTTGCCCGAAAAGCATCCACCAGCGAGGGGGGTAATTCATGGATAAAACCCACCGTATCGGTTAGTAAAAGGGTGTGAGAGACTTGGGTGAGGGGATCAGTAATAGTTAAGCGTCGGGTGGTGGGATCGAGGGTAGCAAACAGTTGATCGGCAGTATAAACTTCGGCAGCGGTGAGAGCATTAATTAAAGTAGATTTTCCCGCATTGGTGTAACCGACGATCGCCACACAGGCTACCTCTTGTTTTTGCCGTTGTTTGCGTAAACGGGAACGATGAGCTTGTAGTTGATCCACCTCATCCTGGAGACGGGATAAACGACGTTGAATAGTTCGGCGTTCTGTTTCTAATTTTGTCTCCCCCGGTCCGCGAGTGCCAATTCCTCCTCCTAATCTCGACATGGCTAATCCGCGCCCGGTGAGACGGGGTAAAGTGTATTCTAATTGGGCTAATTCTACCTGTAGTTTACCCGCTTGCGATTGGGCCCGTTGGGCGAAAATATCCAGGATCACCTCGGTGCGATCAACCACTCTCACCCCGATTTGGTTCTCTAGATTGCGAATTTGGGCGGGAGAAAGGTCGCGATTGAATACAACTAAATTAGCCCCCGAAGTTTGCACCTGTAGGGCGATTTCTGCCACTTTTCCCGAACCGATCACTGTTTGAGGATGGGGATGATCCCGTTTTTGTCGGGTGACTTGCAAAACTTTACCCCCGGCGGTATCAACTAAACGTTCTAATTCGCTTAAACCGTCCTCAAACTGGCGATCGCTCATATTGTCGGTCATTAAACCAACCAATAGCACCCGATCTTCGGCTGTATCAACGGTTATAGCGGTAAATTCTCGCTGAAACTCCGCCTCTAGTCCTTCCACTAACTCTAAAAAGTCCTGTTTGCTTAAATCCTCTAGATTTAAGGGCGGGGAAACAGACCAGTATATATTACTATTGACGTTTATTTGACTTTGTGGTATGAGATGCGCCAGATACACTTGCTCCACATAACCGGTTGCCCCACCACCGCGACGGATCATGCCTGTGCCAGTTAGGGTTAAGACCACCAGTGCGTCTAATCTTTGCAGAGCCATGGCGGTTAAACTGGATTCTTTTGGCGGTTCCTGCTTGAGTTCCGTGGCGATGCAACGAATTCCGCAAAGACGCTCGGAACCGTAGCGGGGTAGTTCCAAGAGAGAAAATTGGGTTTGTCGGGGGGTTCCCACTCCCACACGAATTACCTGGCCGCGACGGTTGATATAGGTGCAGAGGGGTTGATGGATATCGGTACTGATGGCCGCCAGTCTTTGGGCGAATTCTGGGGTGGTGAGAGTATCAATGGGCAAGCGTTCATGGTACAGCCTTTGTAGCTGTTTCATCTGACTAGCTTTCAGTCCCTGGGTATTGCCGAAGATGGTATCGATAGGCTTTCCTCACAATTGGGGTTTTATGTATTATTGTAGCGATTATGACACTCGCTGCCCTTTTATACTAAATCCAGTTATTAAAAACTGATTATCTATTTCTCCTATTGCCTTTTGCATGAGTAGAAAACGGGTTTCTCCGAGAAACCCGTTTTCTGTGCGTTACTCAGAAGCCAGCCCTAATTAGGGTAAAATTGGGCAGTATCCATGGTTATTTTCCATATTATGCTCACTTCTACTCAGGAACTCCTCGAAACCGCTCGCAAAAATATCTATGCGATCGGAGCTTTTAATGTTTATAACCTAGAAGGGGTCAAAGCGGTGATTAGTGCCGCCGAGGATTGCCGTAGTCCCGCTATGTTGCAAATTCACCCCAGCGCTTTGCGTTATGGCAGTTCCACCCTCGTCGCTCTCTGTTTAGAGGCCGCTCGCTCGGCCAAGGTTCCTATCTCAGTCCATCTTGACCATAGCACTAAAGCCAGCGACATCTACGAGGCTCTAGAAGCGGGGATGACCTCAATTATGGCCGATGGCTCTCATCTTCCCTACCAAGATAATCTCGCTTTTACCAGAGAAATGACTCGTCTCGCTCACGAATACGGGGCCGTGGTGGAGGCAGAAATCGGCCGAATTAGCGGCACTGAGGACGGGTTAACTATTGCCGAAAAAGAGGCTAAAATGACAGATCCTGAGCAAGCAGTGCAATTTGTGCAAGCGACGGGAGTGGATTCTCTGGCCGTAACTATCGGTAATGTCCATGGTGAGTACAAAAGTCCGCCCCGTCTCGATTTCGATCGCCTGGCCCGGATTCGACAACTTCTGTCTATTCCCCTAGTTTTACACGGCGCTTCCGGTTTACCCCCAGAAATGATCGGGCGATCGATCCAGTTAGGAGTCTGCAAATTTAATGTTAATACGGAAGTGCGTCAAGCCTATATGCAGTCCCTGAAACGGGAAATTTGTGGGCCAGAGGATAAGGATTTATTAGAGATCGCAGGAGAGGCAATTTCCGCAATGAAATCGGTAATTATCGACAAATTAACCCTTTTTGGGGCTGTCAATAAGGCCCACCTCCACGAAACTCCCTACGCTCAAATGTTAGCGGGATTATCGGGGGTTAGGAATTAGGAATTATAAATTATAAATTATGAATTATGAATTGGGGAGTGGGAAGTGGGAAGTGGGGAGAAGGGAGAAGGGAGAAGGGAGAATAAATAAAAATAATCTCCTGTCTCCTGTCTCCTGTCTCCTGAATACTGACTCCTGAAGTCTGACTCCCGACGACCGGCTCCTGACGGTTAAAATAACTGATCACTAAGATAAAATGCCAATGAAAAAATTAATTCTAGCCACGAGTAATCCGGGTAAATTGGCAGAGATAGGCGAATACTTAACTGATATCGACCTAGAATTGCAGTTAAAACCCGATTATTTAGAGATAGAGGAAACTGGGGCGACTTTTGCCGAAAATGCCTATTTAAAAGCTGCTCAAATTGCCCTAACATTGGGAGAATGGTCGATCGCCGATGATTCGGGATTGGAAGTAACCGGGTTAGGAAATGCCCCGGGGATTTACTCGGCCCGCTATGGTGAAAATGATCGGGAAAGAATCGATCGCCTCGTCAGAGAATTAGGGGATAATCAGGATCGTTCGGCCCGTTTTGTCTGTGTAATTGCGATCGCGCGTCCCGATGGTGAGATTGCCTTGAGCGCCACAGGAATCTGTACGGGAGAAATTCTCACCAGTCCTAGGGGTAAAGGTGGTTTTGGTTACGATCCGATTTTTTATGTTCCCGAATACGCTTTAACCTTTGCGGAAATGTCTCCCGAATTAAAAAGAAAAATTAGCCACCGAGGACGAGCTTTTGAGCAATTGCTGCCCCATCTCAAGACTCTCGCGGATACAAATTCATCAAGGCTCTGACTTGTTCAGCATGATAAGAGCTTCTTGTCAAGGGACTCGCAACAATTTGTAAAAATCCCAGAGATTCCCCGTATTCGCGCCAAGCTTGGAACTGTTCGGGGGTGACAAATTCCTGCACACCGAGATGTTTTGAGGATGGTTGCAGATACTGCCCGATGGTGAGAATATCACAATCGACGGCCCGTAAATCGCCCATCACTTGCCGCACTTCCTCGTCGGTTTCCCCCAATCCCACCATAATGCCCGATTTTGTGTAGGTAGCGGGAACAATGGCGCGAGCGCGCTGCAATAATTCTAGAGAACGCTGGTAATCACCCTGGGGACGCACGCGACGATAGAGACGGGGAACAGTTTCGGTATTATGGTTTAAAACTTCAGGTTTAGCGGCAAGAATCAAAGCTAAAGCCTGCCAATTGCCGCAAAGATCGGGAATCAGCACTTCGATGGTGGTTTTCGGTGAAATGCGGCGAATTTCCTCGATACAACGGACAAATTGACTAGCACCCCCATCAGCCAAATCATCGCGATTGACAGAAGTGATCACTACATGATTAAGATCAAGACGTTGCACGGCTGCCGCTAGTCGCAGGGGTTCCGTGGAGTCTAAAGGTTGCGGTTTTTTCTCAAAATCGATGTCACAGTAAGGACAGGCGCGAGTGCAAGCAGGACCCATAATTAAAAAGGTAGCCGTCCCCGCGTGGAAACATTCGCCGATATTAGGACAGGAAGCCTCCTCACAAACGGTATTTAAGCCTAAATCGCGTAAAACCTCCTTAACACTGCCGACTCGTTGCCATTGCGGTGCTTTTACCCGTAACCACTCTGGTTTAACCGTCACGCCTGAACTACTCCGATAATTTTTGCCTATATATGTAATATCCTAGCAAGTCTCGACCCACTCAAGGCCGAATATGCTATGATGATTTAGCTGAAAATTTTCGGGATGTAGCGCAGCTTGGTAGCGCACTTCGTTCGGGACGAAGGGGCCGCAGGTTCGAATCCTGTCATCCCGATTAACGACAATCAAGGGTAGATCCCCCCGCCTATCGGCACCCCCCTTAATAAGGGTAGATCCTGTCTC
>NZ_JADEXY010000175.1 GCF_015206885.1 Microcystis aeruginosa LEGE 91341
GGAGTGACAATACCCTCAACTTCTCTAATACCAACTTTGTCGGTGGCAATATCCAAATCCATGGCTATTGGGGGAATGATAATATCACCGGTAGCAATGGTAATGATGTCATTATTGGTGGCGGTGGTGAGGACATTCTTATCGGAGGATTAGGGTCAGATCAACTAACGGGAGGTGAAGGTCGCGACCGTTTTATCTTCAACACCGTTGATGAAATCGGTCAAGGTGCAAACCAAGACAATATCCTCGATTTCAATACTGGTCTTGATACCATTGACATCTCTGGCATTGATGCCAACTCCCTCAACGCTGGTAATCAGAGTTTCACGTTTATTGGTGCCTCGGATTTTTCAGGTCAAGCGGGACAACTGCGCTTTTACGGTGGTCTCCTTCGCGGGGATACCAACGGCGATTCAGTCAGCGACTTTCAATTGGCGATCGCTGGAGTGTATAGTTTACCTGTTACCAGTATAGTGTTGTGACATCCTCTGGTTTGAGGCAATAAGCTCTTAGTGCATTTAACTGAGTGTCAGCAGAAGTCCCATCGCTAAAAGCGAGGGACTTCTGCTGATACCAAATTAAATTGTATTCAGAGCAAATAAAGCATCAAGGATGAAGGTAAATCCCGTGAGAGAAGCAACCCTCTGGGGTGTTAAGTCTTAAACAATTCATCTACTTTGACTTCTAATTCCTCTAAAGTCTTAAAGTGCCAGTTCAAAGAGTTAGACAAGACTGGCTAATAGCAAATACTATGTTAACTGTCGGACAAAATAGGGAAAGCCGTTCTAAAACGACGGGGTTTTTAACCCAAATTTGCGATAATAAGATGCGCTTAAATTATCAACTGGGCATCAATGCAGATTTTTAGTTCTTTTGTCTCATCTACGGCGACTTTTGCCGAATTATCCCTACAAGCGGCCAAGGCCCCTGTTGATACCCTCACCGGTTGGTCATTAGAGGATCGCGATCCGCAAGTGATCGAAAAATTTGTCCCCCTTCTGGATTGGTTTTATCACCATTATTTTCGCGTTAAAACCGATGGTTGGGAAAATATTCCCCCCTCAGGACAAGTATTATTTATCGGCTCCCATAACGGCGGTTTAGCGGCTCCCGATATGTTTATGATGATGTATGATTGGTTTCAACGCTTTGGCAGCGATCGCTTAATCTATGGTTTGATGGATTCGCGAGTCTGGCGAGTTTTTCCACCCCAAGCTAGTCTGGCAGCCCAAATGGGAGCCATTCATGCTCATCCGAAAATGGCGATCGCTGCTTTGGATAGTGGCGCTAGTGTCCTAATTTATCCAGGAGGTGCTACGGATGTTTTCCGTCCCCACAGTTTAAGAAATAAAATTCATTTTGCTGGTAATCAAGCTTTTGTTAAACTAGCTTTACAGTACGAAGTGCCGATTATTCCCGCCATTTCCCACGGCGCTCACTCGACTCTGTTTGTCCTCGAGGATATTTATCCTCAATTAAAAGAATTACATGAAAAGGGTATGCCTTGGCCTTTCGGTATTGACCCCGGGACTTGTCCCATCTATTTCGGTTTACCCTGGGGACTAGCTATCGGTCCCTTGCCGAATATTCCCTTACCCGTACCGATACAGACGCGGGTTTGTCCCCCAATTATTTTTGAACGTTACGGCAAAAAAGCGGCCCGGGACCGCCGTTATGTACGCGAATGTTATGAGAAAGTCTGTTATTTGATGCAGCAACAACTCGATCAATTAGTGGCGGCCAATTCTCCCTGATACTATAGAGGAAAGTGGGGACAAAGCGATCGCACTTGAGCATTGCTGCGGTCAGATTAACCCGCTTGTGAGATAATGAAGTGTTTTGAGCAAAGTTATCAGTACAAAGTTTTCTCTTGAGATTTGACGATTATTTGGGGAATGCAGAAAATTATGAAACTATTACCCGCAGAATGCCAGCATTTACAAGACAAAGTAGCCATAGTAACCGGGGCCTCGCGAGGGATCGGCAAAGCGATCGCGTTGGAATTAGCCAGCCAGGGTGCTACTGTAGTGGTGAACTATGCTAAATCTAGCAGCGCTGCTGATGCCGTTGTTGAAGAAATTACCGCAGCCGGGGGAAAGGCAATAGCACTACAAGCAGATGTGGCTAAAAGCGAAGAAGTGGATAATTTAGTGGACAGTACCAAGGAAAAATTCGGTCATATTGATGTCTTAGTTAATAATGCTGGTATTACCCGGGATACCCTAATGTTAAGAATGAAATTAGAAGACTGGCAAGCGGTCATCGATCTCAATTTAACCGGGGTTTTTCTCTGCACTCGTGCCGTCGGTAAATTGATGTTAAAACAGAAAAGCGGCCGCATAATTAACATCACTTCTGTATCTGGTTTGATAGGTAATCCGGGTCAATCTAATTACAGTGCCGCTAAAGCTGGTGTCATCGGTTTAACGAAAACTTTAGCCAAAGAATTTGCCAGTCGAGGCATCACTGTTAATGCCGTAGCCCCCGGCTTTATTGAAACTGATATGACTCATGACCTCAAAGCAGATGAAATTCTCAAATATATTCCCCTATCCCGTTACGGAAAACCGGAAGAAGTCGCCGGAATGGTGCGTTTTTTAGCTGCAGATCCCGCCGCTATTTATATCACTGGTCAAGTCTTTAACGTCGATGGTGGCATGGTTATGGCTTAATTCATTTATCAGTTATCAGTTATCAGTCGTCGGTGGTCAGAATTTAGCTTTTTTATACCAACTCTGGCACTCTCCTCTCCCCACTTCTCAATTCATAACTCATAATTCATAATTTATAATTTAAAATGACTTACTGTTTAGGAATTATCAATCGTTTTGGCATTGTTATGGGGGCAGATTCTCGCACGAATGCGGGAGTCGATTATATCTCGGCCTATCGGAAATTATTTGACTTTTCGGTGTCGGGAGAAAGGGTAATTATGGTCTGCACATCGGGGAATTTATCGATTAGCCAAGGCGTGATTCACGAACTAAAAAGAGATCTGCACAATCAAGAGGATAAAAGTCTCCATTCTCTGACTCATCTCTACGATATGGCTCACTATATCGGTGATAAAAGTCGTCAAGTACAAGCTAGGGAAAGAACCTGGCTGGAAAAAGATAATATTGATTTTCAATGTAACTTTATTCTTGGGGGACAAATTAAAGGAGAAGACCCGCAATTATTCCTGATTTATTCCCAGGGAAATCATATTCAAGCCACCAAAGAAACGCCCTTTTTACAGATAGGTGAAACTAAATACGGTAAACCGATTCTTGATCGCACTATTACCTATGATACACCCCTAGAGGAAATGGCCAAATGTGCCTTACTTTCCATCGATTCGACCATGAAATCGAATATTTCTGTCGGACCGCCTATCTATTTGAGTATGTATGAAGCTAATAGCCTAAGCCTACGTCATAAGTTACAATTGCGCCTAGGAGATCCCTACCTAGCCAAAATGCGGAAACTCTGGGAAGATTACGTCCGGCAAGCTTTCGAGGCTATGCCCAATGTGGAATGGCATTATACCGATGAAGATCCCAAAGAAGATATCATAATAGATTAAGTAACTCTTTGTGAATTAACCTTACAACTCGATGATCATTGTTACCTTGATGTTGGCAGGTAGTCTAGCTTGGTTTTTTAGTAGCCTTGCTGGTGGGGGCAGCCCCCTGATTCTACTCCCCGTTTTAGGTTGGTTTCTCGATGCTGCCGTCATTCCTCCGGTTTTGACCACGGGGATGCTAATCGGTAATGTCCAACGGATGGGAATGTATTGGCGGGCCATTGACTGGCCTTCGACAGTGTGGTACTTACCCGGGGCAATTATGGGATCTACCCTCGGTGCTTTTGTCTTTGCCCATTTACAATTTAAATGGTTGCCGCTAGTTTTGGGAATTTTTCTGGTTTTATCCTCGCTTAAACAATTATTTCCCCAACAAGAAAATTCTTTTTTTGAGATTAAAACTTGGTATTTTATGCCATCGGGATTTATCTACGCTTTCCTGTCGGGATTAGTCGGTAGTACCGGCCCGATGATGAACCTGTTTTATATTAACTATGGGCTAGTTAAAGAACCAATGGTGGCAACTAAATCCGTTCACATGGTAGTAGTTCATGTGGCCAAATTAATCGCCTACGCAGCCTTTGGAGTTTTACATCTGCCTTTTCTTGGTTACGGTTTATTGTTAGGATTAGCAGCCTGGCCGGGCAATTGGTTAGGACAAAAAGTTTTAGAAAAAATGAGTCCCCAGCAATTTAAACAAGCAGTGATGTTATTCGTTTCGATGAGTGGCCTATTGATGATCTGGCGAGAACGGGGCATCGTCTTTTAAAATTTTGCTGACAAGGGGACAAATTTTGCTAGAATACTAGATAAAGGTGATTTGTACTAGCTTTGTGTAATACGCCGATAACCGTTAAATTTGCTCCTTGATTAACCCCGCCACTGAAAATGACAGAAACCGCCAATTTTACCCTCGAACAAGGTTTAGAACGCTACCAACAGGGAGAAAGCGCCGCCAGTTTATTGCCGGAATTTAAACAATTAAGCGATCGCAGTCCTAAAAATGCCGCCGTTTGGTCCTGTTTAGCTTGGTTATATATGCTCACCGATAAACCGGAATTAGCCCTAAAAGCGGCCCAAAAAGCCGTTAAACTCGATAAAGTTTCCCCCCAAAACCGGATCAATTTGGTTTTAGCTATGTTAGAAACCAAAACCGCCGGAGTTAGAGAACATATCGAACTGGTGCAACAATTAGTTAGTTTAAACAAAGAAGTTCGCCAAGAAGTGGATGAAAATATCGCTGATGGTTTGGCTAGAAAACCCGATTGGAAAAGTTTAGAACGCGTCAAAGCTTGGTTAAATGAATAAGAATATGGAATTATCAAAACAGTTATTACTCGGCTTAAAAGCCAATGATTTTCGGCATCCCATCGACCTAGAGGCCACTAATTCCCTTAAACAACTGCCCGGGTTAGATATAGCCGTGAGAAGTTTGTTAGGTTCCGTCGCTGAGGAATTCTTTTACCTAAATAATATTGCTGCTAGTGTTTTGGTGGGGGAAAAACAATTACCCGACCTGCATAATCTCCTCCTAGAAGCTTGCCGAGTTCTCGACTTAGAACCACCTCAATTATACATTCAACAAAACCCCGTTCCTAACGCCTATACCTTCGCCATGCGCGGCAAAAAACCGTTTATGGTGATGCACACTTCCCTAATTGAAATGCTGACTCCCGCAGAAATTCAAGCGGTAATCGCCCACGAATTAGGACATCTCAAATGTGAACACGGCGTTTATCTGACTTTAGCCAATATTATGGTCCTAGCGGCGGGATTACTGCCCAATTGGGGGACAATGTTAGCACGATCCCTACAGGAGAGAATGTTAGCATGGGTGCGCTGCGCCGAGTTTAGTTGTGATCGAGCGGCTTTATTGGCAGTTCAAGACCCAAAAATCGTCATGTCGGTGTTAATGAAGTTAGCTGGAGGTTCCCCCAGTCTCGCACCTTTATTAAATTTAGAGGCTTTTATCGATCAGGCCAAGTCCTACGATGCCGTCAGCGCCTCGGAAATGGGCGAAATGTTAAAGGGTTTGCAAACCCAACAGTTAACCCATCCCCTCCCCGTCCTGCGTGCGCGAGAAATTGATCGTTGGGCCAGTTCCCCCGATTATCAAAATTTGTTAAAAGGGCCAAAAATGGGTTATAATGATAGAACTAATGCCAAGGGCGAATGGCGAAATTGGTAGACGCACCACACTCAAAATGTGGCGAGGCAGCCCCTCATGTCGGTTCGAGTCCGACTCCGCCCATCAAATTACAGTAATTTCTGGCTATTATGGCCTAGAAATGGCCGATAATATTGGCTTAGTTGATGCTTGCTCAATATCTAACAAAGACTCGATCACAGAATTAACCACAGCAGCTACGCAGGAAATCGCCACACTATTACCCGTTAATTTTCGCATAGTTTGATAACTGCCGACAATTTGATAATCATCAGGAAAACCTTGTAAACGTAGCATTTCCCTTTCTGTTAAACGTCTTTTCCCATCCACTAACAAATAATTATAGGATGCTCCCGCTCGCAAGGCACAGGAATAGGGATAAGCGCTGACATTTCCTCCTTTATTTTCGTGCCAGATAGTCGGTTCACTATAAGGTTTTTTTCCCTCTCTTTTCAGCAGGCGACTTTTTTGAATTCTTTCGGAAGCATAATAAAAATCTGAGACATTTTCCTCTAATATTTCCGTTAAACTTGTTCTAGATAAAGCTGGTTTTGGCCAGATAAAATCTCTCGCTTCTCGGAAACCAACGATAAAAATCCGTTCCCGTTTTTGCGGTAAACCAAAATTAAGAGCATTCAAAACCCGATAATCGGTATAGTAATCTAAATCTTGCAGAGTATCGAGAATAACTTCTAAGGTTTTTCCCTGTTGATGTCCCTGCAATTGCTTGACATTTTCCAGAATAAATGCTGCGGGTTGTTTGGCTTTTAAAATGCGAGCAATCTCAAAAAATAGCGTGCCTCTGGTATCTTCAAATCCCTTTAAATCACCACAAATACTAAAAGGTTGACAGGGAAAACCTGCCATTAAAATATCGTGATTGGGAATATCTAGGGCAGCGATTTCGGTAATATCTCCCCAGGGTTTTTCTTCAAAATTAGCCTGATAAATTGCCTGAGCATCTTTATCTATATCACAGGAAAAAACACAATCAGATTCTAAGTTTTTTGGGCGACAAACTTGTTGAATAGCGACTCGAAACCCTCCCAAACCACAACAGAGGTCAATAAAACGAATTTTTTTGCTATCTTTCAGGAGATTCATCGGTGATTAAAATTGCAGCGATAGGGATATTCTCTTTGATTTTAAATTACTCAACTTTCACTAAATAGCGGACGGTAAATATTTCATTGACCTGTAGGGGTTTAATCGCCGAAATTGGCACAGTAACTACTGAAATTGACTCACAGAGAGCGTTAAAAACTTCTAAAATTGCTCCCATTTCGCCATTGCTAGGATGAGGGATTAAATCCACTAATACTGCCACATCTCCCGATTTTAGATTGTCTTCGGGAACATCAAGACAAAGAACCAGATGATCGTATAATCTAACATCCATAATTATCTATCCTTTCGGGGCTTGAGAGTAACAAACTGAAAACAGTCGTCAATATATCGCAGTATCCATATTGTAACCACTGCTAAATTGATTCCGTTAACTCCTTCTAGCATTCCTTCAACTCGATAAAAGATACCCTATTCATTTTTACCATCTTTGACGCATCTTCTGCTGTAATTAGCTGAATAATCGCTTTTTGCAAACTGGTCACATTATCGAGAGTAAATCCTGCTTGTGCTAAAAATTTTGATTTGTCATCTTTGTCTCTGAATACGAGAAGATAACGAGTAAGTTTATCCTCTGGAATAATTGCTTTAGATGGAATTTGCATCGCTCAATCTACTTAGTTTTCTAGCCTTTTCTTCAGCACTCATGATTTTCGAGTTTGCTGTCTAGGGATTCTATATCTGATAACTGCGGTGGATGATTAGCATTCCATGCCAGAGCTTGATCTAATTGGTTCTTCCGAACTTACCATGTAAAATCAACTAGCAAAATGCCAATTTAATAAACATCTAAGACTAAAGTTTTTAAAGTTTCTAAATCCATAGCCTCTCCTTTTAATCACCTTCAGTTTATTGTTAA
>NZ_JADEXY010000176.1 GCF_015206885.1 Microcystis aeruginosa LEGE 91341
CAGGATATACTCCACAAAAGCGTTTAAACTCTTCTGGATTCAAATTTTTTACTTTTTCGTAAGTCATTGTTTTTCTGAGTGTTTTACTTTATTTTACATAATCAGTTCCTATTTTTGCAGGAGGTCTACTATCTCGATCGTCCCGAAAGAAAATGGTCAATCCGTGGTGGTGCCATGAATATAGGACGGGACATGGAAAATGATCTACAGATTGCTGAAAAATGGGTTAGTAAAAACCATTGTCGGATAATTTGCCGTAAAAATCCCGATTATCCAGACTATCAATACTTTCTCGAAGATTTCTCCCGTTTTGGTACTTTTATCTACCAAGATGGCCACTGGAAACAGGTTTATAACCAAGAAGTTCCCCTAGAGTCCGGTTTACAGATTCGCTTCGGCAGTCACCAAGGCCAAATCCTCGCATTTGTGGTGGAATAATTAGGGGTTTGTCGAAAAAGTTTGTCCTGGGAAGTGGGAATTATGAATTATGAATTATGAATTATGAATTGGGGAGGTGGGGAGATAGGAGAATAAATAAAATAGTCTCCTGTCTCCTGTCTCCTGACTCCTGACTCCTGACTCCTGTCTCCTGTCTCCTGTCTCCTGACTCCTGACTCCTGTCTCCTGTCTCCTGTCTCCTGACTCCTGACTCCTGACTCCTGACTCCTGACTCCTGCCTTCGTTAACTAACTTTTTGCTTCCTCTTTCAGGGAATAAATTGGTTTAAACCAACCTTTGCGCCAGAAGTAGAAAATCAAGCCCCCCGCTACGGCTAACATGACTAACCAGACAAGGAAATAACTCCATTCTCCTTTCAATTCTGGCATATTCTCGAAGTTCATGCCATAGACACCGACGATAAAAGTTAAGGGAATAAAAATCGTCGAAATTACGGTTAAAAACTTCATAATTTCGTTTAATTTATTGCCCATAGTGGACATATAAACATCCATCAAACTCGCGGCTAATTCTCGATAAGCTTCGATAATTTCCAGAATTTGAATGACGTGGTCGTAGGAATCCCGAAAATAAATTTGTACTTCATCGCTGACTATACCATGATGGTCACGCATCAGTAGATGTAGGACATTTCGCATCGGCCAAATTAAGCGACGCAGTGCCAATAATTCCCGACGGACATCATAGATTTCCTGCATGGTATCTCGATCGGGATTACTAATGATCATATCTTCCAAAGCCTCAATCCGATCTTCGTAGTGTTCTACCACGGGAAAATAACCATCGATAATCGTATCTAATAATAAATAGGTTAAATAATCCGCCCCCGATTTCCGTACTCGTCCCTGGGAAGTGCGAATTCGATCTCTAACTATCTCAAAACAGTCCTGTAATTCCTCCTCTTGAAAACTTAAAAGATAGCGTTTTCCTAAGACAAAACTGACCTGTTCTGTATCAAAACCGCTTTCATCTTCTTTCAGTCGCACCATCTGAGAAATCACTAACAATTGATTGTTATAATCTTCTAACTTGGGACGCTGCGGCACATTGACCACATCTTCTAATAACAAAGGATGCAGATTAAAAATTTCTCCTACTTGTTTTAAAACCGTCTCACTCCCTAACCCTTGAATATCCATCCAAGACACGGTATTTGTGCCAATATAGGGGGCGCAAGCATTGGGAGTAATATCCACCTTACGAATGGCGTTATCTTCATCGTAGTCGATTAAAATAATCCGCGAGGGTTTGGCATCCGGTTCGATAATTAATGTCCCTGGTTCACTACCCGGTTCATCATAAAAATAATCGAAGTAGTCTTCTTCCTCGTCTCCATCGGTATCGGGACGGTTGTTAACGAATATATCCGGTTGTAGTTGGGTCATAAGCTTACAACAATCTGGCTAGTTTGGGCAATAAGAAAACAGAAAAGTTAAAAAATTTAATTTGCCTAAAGTTACTATCTATCGCCATGAGATTACAGTAAACTGAAAATTGTTTACTGATTTATTCCCTCCTGATAATTGTCAACGATGAGATTAATCGGGAGAATTAGCAATATTGACGGCCAAAATTTATGGAATCCGCCTCTTTTATTCCCCGTCTAGTTATCCCCGTCGGTGATCCCGCCGGAATCGGCCCTGAAGTGGTGTTAAAAGCGATCGCCGATTCCCCAATCTCGTCTATTTGTCAGATTACTCTAATCGGGACAAGAACGCTTCTCGAAAAAGCCTATCACGATCCCCATCTTCTCGATCGCTTTTCTCTGATCGATTTGCCCTACAATCAAGAAAAAATCGTTTGCGGGCGTGGGGATGCGCACAGTGGTGAAATTAGCTTTCTTTACCTGCAAGAAGCCATAAAACGCACCCTCAAGGGCGAATTTGACGGTATTGTCACCGGTCCGATTGCTAAATCCTGTTGGCAGTTGGCTGGTTATGATTTCCCCGGTCAAACGGAGGTTTTAGCTACCATGGCGGGAATTAACCGTTATGGGATGCTATTCGTCGCTAAATCCCCTCACACCGGCTATAACTTACGCACTCTCCTCGCCACTACCCACATCCCCCTGCGAGCAGTTCCTGATGCTCTTAACGCCGATCTGATGACCCGAAAACTAGACCTATTGATCGAGTCTTTAAAGCTAGATTTCGGCATCGATCGCCCCAAAATCGCCATATCCGGCCTTAATCCCCACAGCGGCGAAGGGGGAAAACTGGGAAGGGAAGAAAAAGACTGGTTACAGCCTTGGTTGCAGTCAATGGGGCAGCAATACCCGCAAACCCAACTAATCGGCCTTGTCCCCCCCGATACCCTTTGGGTGGAACCGGGACGCGCTTGGTTTAGCGGTGCAGGGCAAACCGCCGACGCATATCTGGCATTATACCACGATCAGGGTCTAATTCCCGTCAAATTAATGGCTTTTGACTGTGCTGTTAATACCACCATCGGTTTACCTTTTGTTCGCACCTCTCCAGACCACGGGACGGCTTTTGATATCGCCGGTCTTGGCATCGCTAGACCCCAGAGTATGCAAGCGGCGATCCAATTAGCGATCGAATTGTGTCAGCAGCGCCGTATAGATGGGTTTTAGCTGTTGGGGGTTGGGGAAATGAGAATTATGAATTATGAATTATGAATTATGAAGTGGGAAGTGGGGAAGCTGTCTCATCACCCTATCACCCCAAAACCCTATCACCCCAAAACCCTATCACCCTATCTCCTATCTCCTATCTCCTATCTCCTGAATCCTAATCCCGATTGCCAAATTAGTGTCAGCAGCGGGACAACCGGAGAACTAAACTAGAGATATAGCCCTCGATAGGAGACAATTGGATATGGGTATCGCTTCAGTTAACCCTGCCACAGGAGAAATTCTCAAGACTTTTACCCCTCTAACCTCGGGGGAATTGGCGACGAAATTGGCCCTAGCTGAGGCAACTTTTCAGCATTATCGCCGCACCGCCATCAGTGAACGGGGACAGTGGTTACGGCAAGCGGCGGATATTTTGGAACGGGATCAAGTAGCATTGGCTAAAACCATGACTTTAGAAATGGGGAAACCAATCAAATCAGCGATCGCAGAAGTCCTCAAATGTGCCTTGGTTTGTCGTTTTTATGCCGATAATGCCGCTGGTTATCTGGAAGATGTGCCGATTACCACCGATGCTAGTCGCAGTTTTGTCCGTTATCAACCTTTAGGGGTGATTTTAGCGGTTATGCCCTGGAATTTCCCTTTATGGCAAGTATTTCGCTTTGCTGCTCCTGCTTTAATGGCGGGAAATGTCGGCCTACTCAAACACGCTTCTAATGTCCCCCAATCAGCTTTAGCGGTGGAGAGAATTTTATTAGAAGCCGGTTTTCCCGAAGGCGTTTTTCAAACTCTTTTGATCGGGGCCGATCGCGTTAGTGATTTAATTAACGATGAACGGGTAAAAGCCGCTACTTTAACTGGTAGTGAACCGGCGGGGATTAGTTTAGCAGCCGCTGCAGGAAAACAGATCAAAAAGGTGGTTTTGGAGTTGGGAGGTAGTGATCCTTTTATCGTTTTAGATAGTGCCGATATCGAGGCGGCAGCGGCTACGGCAGTGACGGCAAGATTGTTAAATAATGGTCAGACTTGTATCGCTGCTAAACGGTTTATTGTTATGGAAACTGTCGCCGATCAATTTGAACAGTTATTAGTGGCTAAATTCCAAGCTTTAAAAGTTGGTGATCCCCTCGATGAAACTGTTGATATTGGTCCTTTGGCCACGGTATCGATCGTCTCAGAAATTGCTGCCCAAGTGGAAAAAACCGTCGCTATGGGTGGTAAAGTCCTTGTGGGGGGTCAACGTTTAGAGGGAAAAGGTAACTTCTATCTACCGACGATTTTAACCGATATTCCTGCTGGTTCTCCGGGGGAAAAAGAGGAATTTTTTGGACCAGTGGCTTTACTATTTCGAGTTAAAAATATCGAGGAAGCGATCGCTTTAGCTAATGATAGTCCCTTTGGTTTAGGTTCTAGTGCCTGGACGAATAACCCCGAAGAAATTGAGCGTTTAATTACCGAAATTGAGGCTGGTTGTGTGTTTATTAACGGTATGGTTAAATCCGATCCTCGTTTACCCTTTGGGGGGATTAAACGTTCCGGTTTTGGCCGGGAATTAAGTGTGGAAGGTATTCGCGAATTTGTCAACGTTAAAACGGTTTGGATCAAGTAATTCAGTTATCAGTTATCAGTTATCAGTTATCAGTTATCAGTTATCAGTTAGAAAAGCCTTATATTAACTTAATCTTTTGATAAAAATATGCCGCGTATTATTGATAATATTGAGTCCCATTTATTGCCAATTTTACGCGAAAGTTTATTAGCAGCCCAACGCGCTGATTTTTGCGTGGGTTATTTTAATTTGCGCGGTTGGCAGTCCATAGATACCTATATTGATCACTTTCTCGGAGGTGATTTGTCCTGTTGTCGTCTCCTGATTGGTATGCAGAAAGCACCCCAGGAATTACTACAGCAATCCCTGTCTTTATTGAACCGCTCAAATAATATAGATAAGGCTACTTCTGCTCGTTTAAAAAAACAAATTGTTCAGGATTTTTGCCAGCAATTAACTTGGGGAAATCCTAGCAATCGAGATCAGGCAGCTTTGCAACGTTTGGCCAAACAAATTCAATCGGGCAAGTTAAAAATTCGCTTATTTTTGGGCTATAATCTCCATGCTAAATTATACCTTATTCATCGACAGGATATCAATAATCCAACGGTGGGATTTTTGGGTAGTAGTAATCTAACTTTTGCGGGATTACAACAGCAGGGAGAACTAAATATTGATGTCCTTGATCACGATGCTTGTGCCAAACTACAAAAGTGGTTTAATGATCGTTGGTTTGATGCTTGGTGTTGGGATATATCCGAGGATATTGTCAAGGTGATTAACCAAAGTTGGGCCCGGGAAAGTCTTATTCCTCCCTATCATATCTATTTAAAAATAGCTTACCATCTTTCCTTTGAAGCGAGAGCCGGTTTAGCAGAATACAAAATTCCCCGACAGTTTGACCAAGACTTACTAGATTTTCAGAAATCGGCCATTAAAATTGCCGCTCGTTATGTGCAAAAACGCGGTGGGGTCTTAATTGGCGACGTGGTGGGGTTAGGAAAAACGCGCATCGCTTCCATTCTAGCACATATTTTGCAGGAAGACTACGATTTAGAAATCTTAATTATTTGTCCGAAAAATCTCCTGACTATGTGGGAGGATTACAGCTATAAATACAAATTAAGAGTGAAAATTATCCCCTTAAGTCAGGTTATACAAGAATTACCCAATCTGCGGCGCTATCGGGTAGTAATTATCGATGAAAGTCATAACCTGCGTAATCGAGAGGGTAAACGTTATCGGGTGATACAGGAGTATATTAACACCAACGAAAGTCGCTGTATTCTCTTAACTGCGACTCCCTACAATAAAAACTATCGTGACCTGTCCAATCAACTGAGTTTATTCATTCAAGAGGATACTAATCTCGGAATTCGTCCTGAAAGACTACTAGAATCTCTGGGAGGAGAAATCGAATTCAATCGCAGACACCAATCTCCGGTTAGGTCCCTAGCAGCCTTTGAAACAAGTGAGTCTCCTGACGACTGGAGAGACTTAATGCGTCTCTATATGATTAGACGGACTCGCGGTTTTATCAAAAATAATTATGCTACAGAAGACGAACAGGGTCGTCGGTATCTAAAATTTGCTGACGGGTCGAGGGTTTATCTTCCCCAACGACAACTAAAGACAATTAAGTTTGACCTGCAAGACTCGGTTTATGCGCGTTTATATTCGGAAGCAGTGGTGATAACTCTCAACGGATTGAAGTTACCCCGTTACGGATTAGGAAATTATCTGATTAAAGGATGCCAAGGGACAGGAGAGGAGGAAACTATCTTAAAAAGTCTATCCCGTGCGGGTAAAAGATTAATGGGTTTTTGTCGGACGAATTTATTTAAACGTTTGGAGAGTGGAGGGTATGCTTTCCTGCAATCCCTTGACCGTCATATTCTCCGTAACTATATTTTCCTTCATGCTATGGCCAATAATTTACCCCTTCCCATCGGGAGTCAGGATCTAGCTTTGTTAGACACTCGTTATCTGGATGAGGATTTAGTCACTCAGGGAGAGGATGAAAGTATAGAAACCGAGGACACTGGGGGGATAACCGGGTTAGAAAAAGAGTATAAAAAAAGAGCCGAACAAGTGTATCAAAAGTATAGCGGTGATTATCGCAAGCGCTTTCAGTGGATTAACACGGAGGTGTTTAAACCCGCATTGAAAAAAGACCTAAAATCCGATGCCTTGGCTTTAATAGCATTGTTGCAAACCTCTGGGACCTGGCAGCCGGAGACCGACGAAAAGCTAGAGAAGTTATGGCAGCTGTTACAGGAAAATCATCCCGGAGAAAAGGTGTTAATTTTTAGCCAATTTGCCGATACAGTCAGTTATTTGGTCACTCAGTTGCAAAATCGGGGAGTGGATAAGATTGCGGGAGTGACGGGAAACTCTGCTAATCCTGCGGAAATGGTCCATCGTTTTAGTCCCCGCAGTAATTCTCAGCAGGTGGGGGAAGAAATACGAGTCCTAGTCGCGACGGATATCTTGAGTGAAGGGTTAAATTTACAGGATTGTGCCATTATCGTTAATTATGACCTACCCTGGGCAATTATTCGCCTCATTCAACGGGCCGGAAGGATAGATAGAATCGGTCAAAAAGCAAGTCAGATTCTCTGTTATTCCTTTTTACCTGCGGAGGGAGTGGAGAGAATTATTAAACTGCGGACGAGACTATCTCAAAGACTGCGAGAGAATGCTGAGGTGGTGGGGACCGATGAGGTATTTTTTGAGGAGGAGATGGATAACCAGACTTTATTGGATCTGTATCATGAAAAATCTGAGGTTATCGATGAGGAGGAGGATCAAGAAGTGGATTTAACTTCGGAAGCGTATCAAATTTGGAAAAATGCGATCGAAGTTGACCCTAGTTTAAAACATACCATAGAGACTCTGCCGCCAGTGGTTTATTCTACCCGTTGCCATAGTGGGACAGCAACCCATCCAGAGGGAGTCATGGTTTATCTAAAAACTGCCGGGGGAAATGATGCTTTAGCATGGATTGATAAGCAGGGAAATAGTGTCACTCAATCCCAATTAGCTATTTTACGGTCCGCTGCCTGTCATCCCCAAACCCCGGCCATTCCCCCC
>NZ_JADEXY010000177.1 GCF_015206885.1 Microcystis aeruginosa LEGE 91341
GCAAAATTATAGATGATTTCCTGACCTAAGATCACATTTTATTCTTTTTTCCACTTCAATCTAAGAATTGAGAAAAAAGCAAAACCTTATATTATACCATAAAAAAATTATGCAAGAGGTCTAATATACAAGACTTTGATTGTTGATAGCTTACTGGTATAATATTGGAGCGGACTCGAAACCCGATCGCACTGTGGGAACAGGAGATCAGTTGATGATCAAAATTGAAAATCTTAAGCTAATTGTCAAAAATTATGACCGCTGAAATTATTTGTGTAGGAACGGAATTATTATTAGGGGATATAGTTAATACTAACGCCCAATATTTAGCCCTAGAATTGGCAAAATTAGGCATTCCCCATTATTATCAAACGGTGGTGGGGGATAATGTGGAAAGACTGAAAAAAGCGATCGCAATTGCCCAAGAACGTTCTTCAATTTTAATTTTTACCGGTGGACTGGGACCGACTCCCGACGATTTAACCACAGAAACAATCGCCGATTTTTTCCAAACGCCCCTCAGAGAAGATCAGGAGATTTTAGCGGAAATCGAGGCTAAATTTACGAGTTTAGGGCGAGAAATGCCTCCTAGTAACAGTAAACAGGCTTTAATACCCGTGGGGGCTGATTTTTTGCCAAATCCGACGGGAACCGCCCCCGGCATGATCTGGCAACCACAGACTAACGTAACTATTCTCACTTTCCCCGGAGTACCCTCAGAAATGAAGAGAATGTGGGTAGAAACGGCGATTCCCTACCTAAAAAGTCAAGGATGGGGCAAAGAAAGGATTTATAGTCGTTCTCTCAAATTTCGCGGTATTGGTGAGTCAGCTTTAGCGGAAAAAGTAGCCCATTTATTTGATCTGACTAACCCCACCGTTGCTCCCTATGCTGGTTTAGGCGAAGTGCGTTTACGAATTGCGACGAAAGCACCTTCTTTAGAGGCTGCTTTGCAGGTAATTGAACCAGTAGCGGCGGAAATTAAGGAAATCGCTGGATTAGATTATTTTGGCGCTGATGATGATACTTTACCCGCAGTGGTGGGGGAACTGTTGCGGCGGCAAAAACAAACTTTGAGTGTGGCAGAATCCTGTACCGGAGGGGGATTAGGAGAAATTATCACCCAAATCGCCGGCAGTTCCGATTATTTTTGGGGTGGGGTTATTTCCTACGATAATCGGGTAAAAGTTGCCCTCTTAGACGTAAATGAGCGGGATTTAAATAATGTCGGGGCTGTCAGTGCCATTGTTGCTCAACAGATGGCCCTAGGGGTGCAAAAACGCCTCGCTACGGATTGGGGGATCAGTATCACGGGTATTGCTGGACCAGGCGGAGGCAGTGAGACGAAACCCGTGGGTCTAGTTTATATCGGTTTAGCCAGTCCTGACGGAAATGTTACCGTATCAGAGCATCGTTTCGGAGAAAATCGAGATCGCTTGACCATTCGCCAGATTAGTGCCTATACCGCCCTTGATCGCCTACGCCGGAATTTATTAACAATATCTTAAAAAAGAATTGCCAAGAATATATACTCAGACTAAAAAGTTATGTTAAGCTTAACATAAGTACAAGATATAGATTCCCCCGTTCGTCAGATTGAACAGCCAAACGATAAAAATTAGTTAAAATTCTCTAGAATCAAGCTTTTGCGTGGCTGTTGCGGGGATCAATCGACGAAAACTCATAGCTAGTATCTCAAAGGAGCCATTTGGTCAATGGACTATTTAGATGAAGTGATAGAAAAATTGAGAGAATGGGCGCGCAAACTGGTCGAGAGTGTTTTTGGTCCGGAACCGGAACCCGAACCCGAACTAATCCCGATCCCCGTGCGCGATCACAGTCGATAAAGCCACCGGTAAAACAGAATATTGCGATAATATCAGTGCAAACTTACTATGAGTCTGCACTTGATTTTTGGCAGAAGCCAAGCCTAGCTTAATTTGGTGACGATTTGATTATTTAGTAACAATTCTTGACTGAGTAAATCTTCCACATTAATCCGCAGAAAACACTGATCATCAATCCAGAACTGCACTTTAATGCGATCTTTACCCCGGAAACCTAAAGGATCGAGTTGAGCTATCGATCGGGATCCCTCGCGATCGTTTAAGGGTTGGACGCTAGTTTCTCCATTACTCAGGGAACGAGTGATTAATTTATCGCCATCAAAATAGACCTCCATTGCCCCCATTTCTGTGCCTAATTCACCGATAATTAACTCAATGCTAGGCTGATTGTCCACAGAAGCACCTAGGACTAATTCCACGGGTTTTTCCATAGGATAGGGTTGTCCAGAGTTAATAATCGGATGCCAAGCGTGGGCATTTTTGCGACGATTCCAGTAACGAATCCCGTAGCTATGATAGAGAAAATCTTTGACTTGATAACCTTGGGCTAATTGTAACGCTCCCAAAGCGATCGCTTCAAAGGGTCGATCCTCTTTAATTTTACTACTATCAAAATACTGTCGCACCCAATCTTTTACCGCCGGAATTTGTACAGTTCCCCCAACTAATAACACCGCATCGATATCGCTAACTTCAATTCCATTGCGTCTTCCCTGTTGCAAAACTCCCGTCATTAAATCATCTAATTGATTAAAAAAGTTTTGTTGTTGGAGAATATCGGTCAATTGTTTTCGATCTAAGCTTAACTCGTAACTCTCGAAATTTTCCTCATCAAAATATACCTCCTCGGCGGTCAATTGGGAAGAAAGTTTAATTTTTAATCTTTCTGCTAGACGAGTAGTCAGAGAAGTTTTTACTAAAGATTGCTTTTGGGCAAAATAATCGACAATCCAATCGTCGATATCTGACCCCCCTAAATTTGTCCCCGCCTTGGCTAAAACCCTCGCTAGTTTAGTTTTTTGGACGGAATTATTGCCTAAAAGTTTTTCTCCCCACTTGAGAATAAAACCTTGATTTTTTTGAGGATTATCTAAATCTAATTGTACCAAAGAAAGATCGAGGGTGCCACCGCCAAAATCTACCACTAAAATCACTTGATCAACCGTGCTTCCATAACCCAAAGCGGCGGCCGTGGGTTCATCAATTAGTCGAATTTGTTCGATTTCCCATCCCTGACAAACATTACTTAACCAATTGCGGTAACTTTCAAAACTATCGACGGGAACGGTTAAAACTAGAGATTGGGGGGTTTCTGGGGTGGTGTTTTTTAAGTTGTCGATGATGCTATCAAGAAACCATTGACCAACTCCCTCGAAACTGAGGACAGTTTCCTCTAATTCCGGTAAAAATCCTTGAATTTTTGCGCCGATACCTCGTTTAAAGCGACGAAAAAAACGCGGATCTCGATCGATATCTAAACCCCGATCGCGCACTGCTTGACCGGCAATTACTTGCAGAGGATTGGCTGATTTAATATAGAGTAAACTGGGAATTAGGGGGGGATTGTCGGCTATTTGTTGGGATAACTCCGATAATTTCACGGTTTCGGCCCTATTTGTCGCCCCATTCCAACGAGTAATGACGGTATTACTGGTTCCGAAATCAATAGCGTAGAACACGATCGATAGTTTTTAGGTAAATTTAGTTAATTATTGGCTATTGTAACCTGTTATTTACTGAACCCGCCCGATCAAGGTGGAAGTTTCCCAAAAAAATCGGGAATTTGATCAGCGCAAGCTAAAGAATTCTGTGCAGAAACTTGACAAATAATCTTTAATAGTATAAGTTGCACCTGATCAAAGGACTATGTTAGCAGTTACCACCGCACCCGAAACCCTCTCCTTAGAAATTCCTAGCGCGATCGCTCTCTCTATCACTCTTGAACAGTTTGAAGCCCTTGCTGCGGTCAACCGTGACTTAAAATTAGAACGTACAGTCCAAGGAGAATTAATCGTGAATCCCCCGACAGGTGGTGAATCAGGACAGCGAAATTTTCGTATAACAGGACAATTGTTTCGCTGGTGCGAAGAAAATGAAGCTTTAGGGGTCGGGTTTGACTCTTCCACCGGATTTATACTACCAAATGGGGCGATTCGTTCTCCTGATCTATCTTGGATGAGTCGAGAACGCTGGGAATCTTTAACCCCTAAGCAGAAAAAGGGATTTATTCCCCTCTGTCCCGATTTTGTGGTGGAATTGCGCTCTGAATCCGATAGTCTTGACAAATTACGGAAAAAACTGCTTGAGTATAGGGAAAATGGCGCAAGGTTAGGCTGGTTAATCGATCCCCAGAATCGGCAAGTTGAAATTTATCGTCAAGGAAAGGAAGTGGATATCTTAGAAAATCCCACTGATTTATCGGGTGAAGATGTTTTACCTAATTTTAGCTTAAAATTAAAGCTCTGATGTTTTCAGGAGTAATCCTGCGATATTCTGCCAATCTTTTTGAGATCGGGGATTCGCTTCTAAATTATCTAAGAATTCCTTTTTCTAGGTCATCATCAAATGAGCATCGAAAAGTCTTTAGTCTCGTCAGGTAAAAGTCTTTATCAAGAAGATTTCTACCGATGGTTACAAGAAACCGCTAATTTACTCAAAGAACATCGTTTTGAAAAATTAGACTTAGAAAATTTGATCGAAGAAATTGAAACGATGGGAAGGAGTGAAAAACGAGAACTAGAAAGTCGCTTAACCGTCATTGCCGAACATTTGCTTAAATTGACTTACTGGCTAACTGAAAAGGAAGCAAATGCTCAAGGATGGCGCAGCACAATTGTTGAACAACGCCGACAAGTTCAACGCTTATTAAAAGAGAGTCCAAGTCTGAGAAGATTGATTCCTGAAATCTGGATAGATTGTTACCAAGCAGCCAGAGAAGATACTGTCAGAAAGTATCTTCTCTATGCTGATTTATTCCCGATTGAATCACCCTTCACCCTTGCAGAAATCCTTGATTCTGACTATCTTCCTTAAAACTCAAGTTCAGTATTTTATCGATGAAGACAATGCCCAACAAAGCAAAGCGTTAAACGGCAATCACTACCTCTGATTTACCAAATCAAAGTAAGATTTAAACTAAATTCTGGCAGAATACTTTCCCCCGATAAACTCTCTGGATTAGTTAAAATTTCTACTGCCTGTCCTTGACGATAAATTTCTACTTCTCTAGTTTTTCTATTGATTAACCAACCTAAACGAGTCCCATTATCTAAATATTCCTGCATTTTTTTCCTAGCAGTTTTTAGGCTATCACTAGGAGACATTAATTCAATGACAAAATCGGGAGATAGAGGTAAAAATCTTTCCTTTTGTTGTGGGGTTAAAGCTTGCCATTTTTCTAAGGGTATCCAAGCAGCATCGGGAGAGCGATCGGCCCCATTCGGTAGTTTAAACCCCGTGGAGGAATCAAAAACTACACCTAATTTATGTAGGTTATTCCATAACCATAATTGGGCAGTGATTCCAGCGTTAGAATTACCAGTTTCTCCTCCGGTTGGTGGCATAATAATTAAATCTCCTTTTGCGTTGCGTTCCAAACGTAAATCTCGGTTATCCTGACAAAGTTGAAAGAATTGTTCATCGCTGAGTTTCCAAGATTCAAATTTAATTTCTACTACTGTCATCATAGATTCTCTTTTATAGGATTATAGAATTACCAAATATTATCAAGTTCTAAGACAAATTGAGATAAAATATTTTCCCCCGATAAACTCTCTGGATTAGTTAAAATTTCTACTGCCTTTCCTTGACGATAAATTTCTACTTCTCTAGTTTTTCTATTGATTAACCAACCTAAACGAGTTCCATTATCTAAATATTCCTGCATTTTTTTCCTAGCAGTTTCTAGGTTGTCATTAGGAGACATTAATTCAATGACAAAATCGGGAGATAGAGGTAAAAATCTTTCCTTTTGTTGTGGGGTTAAAGCTTGCCATTTTTCTAAGGGTATCCAAGCAGCATCGGGAGAGCGATCGGCTCCATTGGGTAGTTTAAATCCTGTGGAGGAATCAAAAGCGATACCCGTACCATTGTTATCTGACCAATTAAATAATTGTTGGGTGATTCTACCGTTACTATTGCCAGTTTTTCCCCCCGTCGGTGGCATAATAATTAAATCTCCTTTTGCGTTGCGTTCCAAACGTAAATCTCGGTTATCCTGACACAGTTGAAAAAACTGTTCATCGTTGAGTTGCCAAGATTCAAATTTAACTTCTACTGTCATTATTATCCCCAACCTACTCTCGTCTAAACTTTATGGTAACGCCCTAGGGCAAGAGATGTTCCTGGATGAAATTAGTGTAAACATCTCCGGCTAAAAAAGCTGGAGTTTCCAGTATTTTACGATGGAAATCAATAGTCGTCGGTACTCCCGTGATCGCACATTCCCTTAGGGCCCGTTTCATGCGTTTAATCGCAGTTTCGCGATTTTCTCCCCAGACAATTAACTTACCGATTAGGGAATCGTAATAGGGGGGGATTTCGTAATCGGTGTAAACGTGGGAATCCATGCGGACACCGGGACCACCGGGGGGCAGATAACCGCTAATTTTGCCGGGGTGAGGGCGAAAATTGTGATCGGGATCCTCGGCATTAATGCGACACTCGATCGAATGCCCTCTAAATATCACCTGATCTTGCTTAATTTGCAGTTTTTCGCCCTGTGCCACCCGAATTTGTTCTCGGATCAGGTCTATCCCCGTGATCATCTCCGTGACCGGGTGTTCCACCTGAATACGGGTGTTCATTTCCATGAAGTAAAAATTACCGTGTTTATCGACTAAAAATTCCACGGTTCCCACCCCGACGTAATTAATCGATTTAGCGGCTTTAACGGCGGCATTACCCATTTTTGAGCGTAAATGGGGCGTTAAGAAGGGGCTAGGTGCTTCTTCTAGCAGTTTTTGGTGTCGTCGCTGAATCGAACAGTCTCTTTCTCCTAAATGGATCACGTTACCGTGACTATCGGCCAAAATCTGAAACTCGATATGTCGGGGACATTCGATAAATTTTTCTAGATATACTCCCGAATTGCCAAAAGCCGCTTCTGCTTCCCCTTGGGCGGCTTTTAACATATTGCCTAGTTCATCTGCACTCTTGACAAGACGCATTCCACGCCCTCCACCGCCAGCAGTGGCTTTAATCAGGACAGGATAACCGATGTCATCAGCGATACGCTTTGCTTCCGCTTCCGAGGTAATTAAACCACCACTGCCGGGGATAGTGGGAACTCCCGCTTTTTGCATGGTTTTTTTAGCGGTGGATTTATCGCCCATAGCCAGAATAGCACTGGGAGACGGACCGATAAAAGTTAGCTGATGATCGGCACAAATCTCGGCAAAGCGGGCGTTTTCTGCCAAAAAACCGTAACCAGGATGGATGGCCGTGGCGTTGCGTGTTAGGGCAGCCGAGATGATATTAGGGATATTTAGGTAACTTTTGCTGCTCGGAGGCGGACCAATACAAACACTCTCATCGGCCAGTTGAACATGAAGGGCGTGGCGATCGATGGTAGAGTGGACGGCAACGGTTCTAATGCCCAATTCTTCGCAACTATGAAGGATTCTTAAGGCGATTTCCCCGCGATTGGCGATTAATATCTTGGCAAACTGCATTGGACGACCACGAGATCATGCTGGTGTGATAGGCGACTATTTAGTAGAATATCTGGTTTTGTTACCTTGGGGAAATCGGGTTGGGGAAGTGGGGAGATGGGGAAGTGGGGAGATG
>NZ_JADEXY010000178.1 GCF_015206885.1 Microcystis aeruginosa LEGE 91341
ACACCCTACACCCCACTTCCCCACACCCCACTTCCTAACTTCCCAAATCTCTTTAACTCTTGATTAAAAAATGGGACTCTCGCAGGATATAAAAGTTCTTTTAATCGAGGATAATTTAGCCGAAGCTCGATTATTAAAGGAAATTCTTAAGGGTAATGAAAAAAAAGAATTTCATCTGGTTAATGTGTCAAGATTATCCGAGGCAATTTCTCTGTTACAACAAACAAATTTTGATGTAATTTTATTAGATCTAACTTTACCAGATAGTCAGGGTTTGGAATCCTTAGCTCCCCTTTTAATTACCGCTCCGAAATTGCCGATCGTGGTTTTAACTAATACTAATGATGATAATTTAGCTTTGCAAGCACTACGTCAGGGAGCGCAGGATTATTTAATTAAAAGAGAAGTAAGTTTAGAAATTTTAACTAGATCGCTATGTTATGCGATCGAGCGAAAACAGATGGAGGAAGCTTTACGGGAATCGAACGAAGCTTTAAAAATGAGCGTGATTGAACGCACTAATCAACTGGAAAAAGCGCAGGAATTAAATCAGTTAAAAACTGAATTTGTTTCTATGTTATCCCACGATTTTCGCAATCCTTTAAATAAAATTTTACTCTCGGCTGGATTATTAGAAGAAAGTCGCGATCGGTTGACAAAAGATCAGCAAGTTAGCTATTTTCGCATGATTCGATCGGCCATTAAAGACATGGATCAACTGCTCACAGAAGTGTTATTAATTGGTAGGGCCGATTCCGGGAGATTATACTGTCAATTTGATCCAGTGGATTTACTGGATTATTGTCAAAAATTGGTAGAATCTTTTATGGTTAAGCCAGAAAAACAATCAGCAATTATCTTCCAAATTGAGGGCAGCTTAGAAAGAGGACTTTGGGATGTTAATTTAATTAAACATATCTTGACAAATTTACTGGGAAATGCTATAAAATATTCACCTCAAGGCAACCCCGTAGAATTTAAGATTATTGTCGAATCCGAGCAGGTAGTCTTTAAAATTGTCGATCGAGGAATTGGTATTCCATGCAAAGATCAAGAACATTTATTTAAACCTTTTTATCGCGGTAGCAATGTCGATAATATTCAAGGAACGGGATTAGGATTAGCCATTGTCGGGCGCTGTGTGGAAGCGCACAAAGGACAAATTCACCTGGAAAGCGAGGAAGGAAAAGGCACCAATATCACAGTGATTCTACCGATTATTACCGACATTGAACACCTAAATTGAGATGAACAATAGGGTGGAACCACAATTTTTTTCCCGCTGCCCCCCTCTCCCCACTTCCCCACTTCCCCACTTCCCTTCTCCCTTCTCCCTTCTCCCCTTCCATAGGATTGATACTAAATCCAGTTATTAAAAACTGATTGTCTATTCCCCCTTTTGCCCTTTGCCTCTTGGCTTTTGCCTATCCTGATATGTCACCTATACTTAACGGATTTAGTATGAGGATCACCCTGAGCGTTCATCCGATCGAGTGATTTTGTGGAAAAGTGTTAAAAAAGATTGCTGTTTGTAAAGACAACTGTTACCGTGGGTTCAAGAGTGCGCTTTGAAGGAGGAAAAATCCCATGCACCCTAACCTATCCATCTATCCCCCGATTGCTTCGCTACTTATGTAGGGCATAGATGCACAAATTAAAGATTTCAGAAGCAAAACCAATAAATTCCCGTACTGTTGCTTAAAACAGGAGTTTGATCATGAAATTACAGGGAAAAACAGCCCTAGTCACGGGGGCATCCCGGGGCATTGGACGAGCGATCGCCTTAGAATTAGCCCGACAAGGTTTAAGCAGAATTGTGATTGTTGCCAGAGATCAAGAGCGATTAGACAAACTAGCCAAAGAAATTGAGTCCCTAGGGGTCATTGCCACACCTTTAGCCCTAGATTTAACCGAAAATGACCTTGTTAGTCCTTCAATTATCCGCGTTTGGCAAGAATGCCGTGGCATTGATATCCTCGTTAACTGCGCCGGTATTGCCCATCAAACCCCCTTTCTGCGATCGCAATTTTCGCAAGTGCAAGCAGAAATATCTTTAAATCTGATGGCCATGTACACAGTTACTCGCTTAATTGCCCGCCGGATGGCAATTAGGGGACAGGGAACCATCGTCAATGTTTCCAGCATGATGGGTAAAATTGCCGCTCCTAGCTTCGCTACCTACTCGGCCACCAAATTTGCCATTTTGGGTTTTAGTCAAGCTCTCAGGTCGGAATTACGGGAACACAACATCAAAGTTGTCACCCTCTTACCCTCTTTAACCGATACGGATATGGTGCGAGAATTGCAGTTATTTCGATGGTTAAAGCCGATGAGCGCCGAAGAAGTCGCCCAAACCCTAATTACCGGGTTAAATAGGGAAAAAACGGAAATTGTCGTCGGTTGGCAAAGTCATCTAGCTCTTTGGTGTCAAAAATTGGCCCCGAAACTGCTGGAGAAAATTGTCGATTTAGCTTCTCCCTTACGCCAAGGCAAAGGAAAGCGAGGATGGCGAGAAGTGTTTAACTAGGGTTTAATTAAATCTATCAGGGTGAGCCATGCTCACCCTAATCACCTTAACCAACAGGCAATTAAACGGCTGTCAGAGTTTTTTCTAGAAGTTGTCGGGGAGCTTGAACCGAACCACGACAGTGGATTTCCGCAGAATTATTGGGACTTTCAATCAGTTTAACTTTATCTAATTGGGCTCCCAATTGGCGGATCCGTTCCTCTAATAGTTGAGCGATGTGTAAGGCAATATTTTCTGCGGTGGGAACCACTTCGGCAAAATAGGGAATATCCTTATTTAAAAAAGCATGATCGAAGGGTTCTACTACCAATTCATCGATCGCTTTTTGTAAATCCCCTAGATCCACAATCATACCGGTGCGGGGATCGATTTCTCCCGCCACGGATACTTCTAGGTGATAATTATGACCATGACCGTTTACCCTGGCGCATTTGCCGTAGATTTCCGAGTTTTGTTCGAGGGTTAATTGCGGTAAAGCCAAACGATGGGCGGCGCTAAAATGGGTTTTGATAGTTAAAGTTGCTTCCATATCTTTTCCTTGATATTCTGCCCACAATTCGGGGTGTTCAAATAGTTGAATTTTGACCAATGGTAAATAGGGTGCTAATCTTTGCCAGATAACTCTAGCGATATTTTCTGTGGTGGGTAGGGTTTGCTGAAATTCCGGCCAGACTTGATTGAGATAGGAGTAGTCTAATTGACTGGTTATCTCTCGTTTAATTACCTGTTTCACGGTGGAGAGATTTTCCACCATGCCATAAAGATTGAGTTCTTTGTATAGGGAGACGTATAATTCGTAATTGTGACCATGACCGGGAAAACGGCTACCAAGACCAAAAAGTCTTTGATTTTCGGCTTCGTCCCATTCTGGCAGATAATAGCGATGGCTGGCTGAAAACCGCGCTCGACGATTGATGATGCAATCCATAAATGTGGGCGATCGATGACTTTGTAAAGTTACGTTAAGGTAACTCTTTCTAGCATAAACCAGTTTTGTCTCCTCCTGCTTGCAGACCGGGGAAAGTTAAGCTGTACTGAATTTAAACTGCCTATGGGAAATTTTAGTACAAATGCTCGAACTGCTTCTCCCTGCTCCCTAGGGTCGTTTCATTCTCTCAAATCCTTATCTGGCAACGTTTTAAGTCGATTTCTCCGAAATACATAGCTGAAAATTTGTCCAAACGTCGTGTTTTGTAGGTTAATTCATGAATCGGCGTTGCTGATTTGAGACATGAATCTTCTCTTGTGGTATTTTTAAAACCTAGACCCAAACTAACTTTTGGATACGATGCACAGTTGGCATTCATACCTTGATTCAGCAACCCCCACAACCCCCAGTGATACTAAATCCAGTTATTAAAAACTGATTATTTATACTAAATCTGGTTATTAAAAACTGATTATTTATTCCCCTTTGCCTTTTGCCTCTTGCCTTTTGCCTCTCCTCATAACTAGCCTGTACTCAACGGATTTAGTATTATTCCCTCTTTTGCCTTTTGCCTTTTGCCTGTCCTCATAAGTATCCTATACTCAACGGATTTAGTATGACAGAGACAAGACGACCAAAAACGGAATTGTTAAACCCAGTTTCACAGAGACGAAATTTCGCCTCTGTTAGCTGGACCAATAGCCGATTGAATCCCTAATAATTTTCTTGCGGATTTGTGGTGGGAGGATTTTCTTGGTAGGAAAAGCTGCTACCAAACTCGAATTCCTGTCCGTAGGCTTCCTCTCCGTGTTGAGGCACATCTAACCCTTCTGCTTCCGTATTCGGTTTAACCCGCAGATCCATAAATAAACCGAGAACTTTCAGAATCACAAAAGTACCGACGGCAGCAAAGATATAAGTAGCGGCAACGCCAACAAATTGCGTCCAGACTAAGCCGGGGTTGCCAAATAGTAAACCGTTATTACCGAGAGAATTAACCTCTTTTGTGGCAAAAACCCCCGTAAGGATTGCCCCTATTGTTCCACCCACACCATGGACAGGATAGGTATCCAAAGAATCATCAAAGCGCAATTTTGCCCGGAGACTAACCGCAAAAAAACAGCCAAGAGCAGTGATCGAACCAATCAGAATCGCACCGATGGGTAGAACAAAACCGGCAGCGGGAGTAATACCCACTAATCCCCCCAAAAATCCACTAGCAATACCGATCGCTGTCGGTTTACCGCGTAAAATCCATTCTATCAGCATCCATGTCAACCCCCCAGCCGAAGCGGCGATCGTGGTATTAACAAAAGCTGTCGTAGCTAGGGAACTAGAGGAAAGTGCGCTACCCCCATTAAAACCAAACCAACCAAACCAGAGTAAACCGATACCGAGGAGAACAAACGGCACATTATGGGGTGCATAGGTTTGAGTTCCAAAACTACGCCGCGGACCGATTACCCAAGCGGCCACCAGTGCGGAAATCCCAGAACTAATGTGAACAACGGTTCCACCGGCGAAATCCAGTGCCCCAGTGGCTGCTAACCAACCCTTACCCCAAACCCAGTGAGCTAGGGGAGAATAGATAAAGGTGGACCAAAGCAGTAAAAACCAAAAAAAGGCCTTAAAGTTGACCCGTTCTACGATCGCCCCCGAAATTAAAGCCGGGGTGATGATGGCAAACATCATCTGATAGACCATAAATACTTGATGGGGAACCGTGGGAGCATAGCCGGTGCTATCGGGTGCGGCGGCGGTGACACCGTTGAGAAAAACCCAATCCAGACCACCGATAAAAGCTTCGATCCCTTCCCCAAAGCCACTTTTACCCGGGGTGACATCAAAAGCAAGACTATAACCCCAAAGCACCCAAGTTACACCGATGACGCCCATCGCCACCAAACTCATCATCATGGTGTTGAGAACGTTACGGGAACGCACTAAACCCCCATAAAAAAAGGCCAGTCCGGGGGTCATTAATAAAACTAAAGCTGAGGATATCAGCATCCAAGCGGTATCCCCAGCACTAATCGGATTGGGGGGAGCAGCGGCGATGGTTTCCGCAAAAACTGGGGCAACTCCACAATTGAATCCCAGTGCCAGCAAAAGTATGGTTATTCCTACGATCTTTTTCATTGTCGGTTGGTGGTTAGTAGCAAGATTATTTTTTTCTGTCTGGAAATAGACAAAAACCGAAAGAGAAAAGGTTTAGAAGGCAATTATAGCCACCGATCGCATCGGGGCGAGGCCTTCTTCCTTTTCTCTTTAACTTTTTTGGGGATCAATTAATCTATCTTTACAAGGTTTAACCTAACGACTGCTAGGCGTTTCCATGTCAACACTGGAAGCATAATAGCCACCAGTAACGATATCGGACTCCTTGACGAAACCGCTATAGGCTTCCATCCCGTGTTCACCCACATCCAAACCTTCCATTTCTTCTTCGGGAGTAACACGAATACCGAGGGTAGCCTTAAGGATTGTCCAAACGATACCACTAACAATCAGGGTAAATGCCCCCACTGCCACAATTCCGATAATTTGGTTAATAAACAGTTGGAATTGACCGGTGATTAAACCCGCATCTTTGTTGAAGATACCGACGGCTAAAGTTCCAAACACACCACAGACGAGGTGAACGGAAGTCGCACCCACGGGGTCATCAATTTTCAGGTTATCAAAGAAAGCCACCGAGTAAACCACGACCACACCGGCAATTAAACCGATGATTGCCGCCGACCAATAGGATACACCATCACAACCAGCAGTAACGGCTACTAAACCGGCCAGAATACCGTTAATAATCATCGAAAGGTCGGGTTTACCATCTTTTGCCCAAGCGGTAAAGGTAGCGGCAATACCCCCCGCAGCCCCGGCGAGGTTAGTGGTGACAGCGATATAGGGTACAGTTTCACTAACCGCTAAAGCAGAACCGGGGTTAAAACCAAACCAGCCAATCCAGAGAATTAAACAACCCAAGGTCGCGATACTCATGTTATGGCCGGGTAAGGCACTGGTGCGACCGTTGATATATTTACCCATTCTCGGGCCGAGAATTGCCGCCCCAGTTAAGGCAGACCAACCACCCACCGAGTGAACCACCGTCGAACCGGCGAAGTCTTTAAAACCAAGGTCAGCTAACCAACCGCCACCCCAAACCCAGTGACCGGTGATCGGGTACATGATACCAACGATAATTAAGCTAAAAACGAGAAAATCGGTGAATTTAATCCGTTCTGCCACCGCCCCAGATACAATAGTTGCTGCCGTTCCCGCGAAAGCGACTTGGAACAGGAAAAACACCGAGGTGGGCAAATAGGCAGGCATAACGTAGGTGGCAGGATCGCTACTGCTGAGGAACCATCCTCCTGTACCGAAAAACTCGTTACTGACAGACCCAAACATCAGGGAGAAACCGATCGCCCAAAATGATATGGTGGAGAGGGCGAAAACGATCAGGTTTTTGGCGAGAACGTTAACGGCGTTTTTCTGGCGACAGAATCCCGTTTCTAGCATCGCAAAACCCGCGTTCATAAAGATCACGAGGATGGCGGCAATTAAAACCCAGATTGTATTAAGGGCGTTTTGGACATCTTCGGGGGTTAGGGGTTTCGCATCCTGGGCCTGTACGGCTGTATTCCAAACCACGAAAATAATCGCGGACAAAGGAACACAGGCTAACCAGACAGGGTTAATTTTCGGTAATAAACCGACAAGTTCCCCAGATTTTCGAGCAATTCGTTTCATCGTTAATTCGTTTACTTTTTTGAGTTAGTAGGTCGATTCATTACTGTTGAAAATAATCACCGAGCAATTATGTCCGTTCAACCGCTAAATCCTAGGAACGGAGGTCAATCATTTCAGAAGACCAAACACCTAGGGATTTATCTTGATGTGTGAGTAGTCAATGTTTTTCGATCTTTGTTTTTTTGATTTGAGATTTCTGTATCCTCTGATACGTTTCACTTTAAAATAATAATAGTAGAGAAGTGATCAATAATTCAGTTATCAGTTAGAAAGGGGATTTAGGGGTTTAGAAATTTAGGAATTTAGGGGTTTAGGGGTTTGGGGAAATTTCAGCCAAATGCCCCACTACCCCCTGCAACGCGCACGCAGTGACCACCCCACACC
>NZ_JADEXY010000009.1 GCF_015206885.1 Microcystis aeruginosa LEGE 91341
CCCAATTCATAATTCATAATTCATAATTCCCAACCCCCAACCCCTATTCCCGAAAAACCGATAACCGCTCAGGTACAATAAAACCTTGAAGCTTAGTAGATATTGAGATTATGGGTAACACTTTCGGACAACTATTTCGGGTTTCCACTTTTGGAGAATCTCACGGGGGTGGGGTAGGAGTGGTTATCGATGGTTGTCCCCCGCGCTTAGAAATTTCCGAAGAGGAGATTCAAATCGATTTAGATCGTCGCAAACCGGGACAAAGCAGAATCGTGACCCCGCGTCGGGAAAATGACGTTTGTGAGATAATTTCGGGCGTTTTTGAAGGTAAAACCCTCGGTACACCGATCGCTATTTTAGTGCGGAATCAGGATGCTCGCTCGCAAGATTACAACGAAATGGCCGAGAAATTCCGACCTTCCCATGCGGATGCCACCTACGAAGCAAAATACGGCATTCGCAACTGGAAAGGAGGAGGCAGATCTTCGGCCCGGGAAACCATCGGCCGGGTGGCCGCAGGAGCGATCGCTAAAAAAATCCTTAAATCTGTCTATAATGTCGAGATTATCGGTTATGTGAAGCGAATTAAAGATATTGAGGCAATCATCGACCCCAACACCGTCACCCTCGACGAGGTGGAAAGTAATATGGTGCGTTGTCCCAACGAGGAAACGGCCGCCCAAATGATCGCCCTGATCGACCAAATTCGCCTGAATAAGGACTCGATCGGCGGTGTGGTGGAATGTGTAGCCAGAAATGTGCCAAAAGGTCTAGGAGAACCCGTTTTTGATAAGCTAGAAGCCGATTTAGCTAAGGGGATGATGTCCTTACCCGCGAGTAAGGGATTTGAAATCGGATCGGGATTTGCGGGAACCTTCTTAACCGGCAGCGAACACAATGACGAGTATTTTATCGATGATAACGGAGAAATTCGCACCACTAGCAATCGTTCGGGGGGTATCCAAGGGGGAATTAGTAATGGTGAAAATATTATTATCCGCATCGCTTTTAAACCCACCGCGACTATCGGTAAAGAACAAAAAACCGTGACGCGCAGCGGGGAAGAAACCACCCTGGCAGCCAAAGGAAGACACGATCCTTGTGTTTTACCTCGGGCCGTCCCGATGGTGGAAGCGATGATGGCTTTGGTATTATGCGATCATCTGCTCCGTTTTCAGGGACAATGTACGATTAGCGATCGCTTTTTCTAAACCTTTACCCGCGATGAAATTTTTATTCCTTCATTCCAATTTTCCCGGGCAATTTCGCCATTTAATCACGGTTTTGGCTCAAGAACCCCGAAATCAAGTGATTTTCGGCACTACCAGGCAAGAGGGAGAGATAGCGGGGGTAAAAAAATTTATTTATAAGGAAAGTCGCGCTGTTTCTCCCCAAACCCATCATTATGTCCGTCCCCTCGAAAGTGCGGTTTTACAAGGTCAAGCGGTTTATGCTGTTTGTCAACAACTGAAAAATCAAGGATTTTATCCCGATATTGTCTATGCACATTCTGGCTGGGGGCCGGGTCTATTTATTAAGGATATTTTCCCGAAAACTAAGTTTTTAGCCTATTTTGAATGGTTTTATCATGCCCATGGTTCCGATGCCGATTTTGATCCGGCGGATCCCCTCAATGCGGATGCCGAGGCCCGGATTAGAATTAAAAATGCGCCAATCCTGATCGATCTGGTCAGTTGCGATCGAGGTTTATCGCCGACTATCTGGCAAAAACAACAATTTCCCCCCGAATTTCACTCGAAACTGACAGTTTTACACGATGGCATCGATACGGACTATTTCTGTCCCCGTCCCGATGTGCAGTTAGTCATTCCAGAGATAGGTTTAGATTTATCCGGTGTTAAGGAAATTGTCACCTATGCAACCCGGGGAATGGAACCCTATCGCGGTTTTCCCCAATTTATGACGGCTGTTTCCCTAATTTTAGCCCGTCGGCCTAACTGTCATGTGGTGATTGTCGGTGAGGATCGGGTCGCTTATGGAAAAACTCTACCGGACGGCAAAACCTATAAACAATTGATGTTAGAAAGCCTTTCTTTGGATTTATCCCGGGTGCATTTTACCGGTTCTCTGCCCTACGGTCAATATAAGCAGGTTTTACAGGCATCGGCAGCCCATATCTATCTTACCCGTCCTTTTGTGCTGTCTTGGTCAATGTTAGAGGCTATGGCCATGGGTTGCGTGGTGATTGGTTCCGATACTCCCCCCGTGCGAGAATTAATTACTGATGGGGAAAATGGTTTATTAGTGGATTTCTTTTCTCCCCAACAAATAGCCGATCGCGTGGATGAAGTGTTAAATTATCCCCAGCGTTGGCAAAATCTGCGTTTAAATGCTAGGGAAACTATCAAGCAACGCTACGACCTCAAGCAATGTTTACAGGATCATCTAGATTGGTTATTGAGTTGATGAAATGAGAGCATTTTCCCAAAAATACTGTCTTTTAAAGGATTAATATCGCTATTAAATCCTTTCTCTTACAATTCTAATTCCTTCCCAAGCAGGAATATTACCTGCTCGTCTTTCTTCTAATAATACGGAGGCGATAAAACGGTTAAAAACTTGTTCCCTTTTGCTGGAATATTGAGAATTTAATTCTCGGCATTCTGCAACTGTTAAGTTAACCCATAATCTTTAGATAGGCGGAAAAAATCAGCATTTTATATGGTTATGATGGTTATGTTGATTCAATAATTTTTATCCCTGCTCTAAATTCCCGCAGTGCTTGAGCATGATTTTCTGTATTAATACAACGCATCAATAAACCTACATCTAAATTCGGTAAAAGTTGCGATTTACTAACAGCCTCATATCCATCATTTCCTAAACTATAAAACAATAACTCATCATTCATCCAAAACCAAACTTCAGGAATTTGTAACCGTTTGTATGCTTCCAGTTTATTAATTCCTCCACTACTAACAACCACCTCAATCACTAAATCAGGATGTTTTCTATTTGCTCCCAATTCATAGGATTCATCACCTTCTCTTTTAACCTTTTCAAATTCATTTTCTAGGGTGACAGAACCAGTAGGAGTAAAATCTAATCCCAAAAATTCTAAATAAATTTCTACTAAAGAAGCAATACGTTTTTTGATAGTTTCGTGTTTTTTCCCTGGCATTTTTCTAATCTCCAAAACTCCATCTAAAAAAGATAACCTTAACCCTGGGCGATCGATTAGCTGTTCAACAGCTTTGAATTCTCTCCAGGTTAAGTCGGTAATTAAAATTGGTTCTGCTTCTCGTTCGATTAGTGTAGTTATCATGATTTAAACCCAAATTTAGAGCGTGAATTTTGTTGACTATGATATGATATAAAAACAGAGTATCATAAAAAACATCATGCAAGCATACAAACTCAAAGGAAAAATTGATCAATCTGGTAACTTGCTGATTACCGAACCCCTGAATTTACCCCCCGGAAACGTGGAAATTGTAGTTTTGGTAGCCACAGACACCCTTGATCATACCACAACCCTAACCACTGAACCAGCACCAGAAACACCAAAAAGAAAATCTAGGATCAAAGCATTTCAGGGTTTATTTGAAAATGCCCCTGCCATTCCGGCAGACTTTGATCCAGATCAAGCTAAATATGAATATTTAAAGGAGAAATATAACCTGTGAAAATCCTGATAGATACTAATATCATTATTGATAATGCCTTAGAAAGAGAACCTTTTTGGAATGCAAGTGAACAAGTTTTATCACTAATTGAAAAAGGCACAATTGCAGGTTATATTTCCGCCTCAACTTTTAGTGATTTGTATTATATTATCCGTAAGGCAAGAGGTCGAGATTGGACGCTTACTTATTTAAAGCAGTTAATTAATTTTTGTCAAATTGCTGCAGTAAATCAGGCTGCAATTATAATAGCTTTCACAACCAATTTTCAGGATTTTGAAGATTCTATTCAATACTCTACTGCGGTAGTTAATAAATTGGATGCAATTATTACCCGTAATCCTCAAGATTTCCCCATTGTCACACCACGAATTATCACTCCTGAACAATTAATTGTGGAATTAACCAACTCTCATTAGCAAATTAGTGGTTTTAATAATGTATCAAGAGCATAAAAAATGTCTAAACTTAAAGAGTTCACCTATTACCAAAATTCTATGACTCGCTGGTTTAATATTGCCGGTCCCTGTTCAGACGATATCCACTATATGCTCTCTCCCACAGTCAGATTACCAGATTTAGAGGAGCTAATTCAACAACGTAGTTATTTTGTCCTTCACGCACCACGACAAACGGGGAAAACCGCCACTATGTTATCCCTAGCAAAACAACTGACTGATACTGGAAATTATGCCGCAGTCATGGTATCTGTAGAAGTAGGAAGTGCATTTAATCATGATCCTATCCTACTGCCGCAGAATTAGCAATTTTAGGGGCATGGTATAATACAATTGAGGATAGTTTACCGATGGAATTACAACCAGCTGCTAAACAATGGCAACAGGAAGAACCAGGAAGCAGAATTAAGGCTTTTTTAAGAGGTTGGGCAAAAGCCATCAATCGTCCCATAGTATTATTTATAGATGAAATTGATTCTTTACAAGACCAAACATTAATATCAGTTTTACGACAGTTAAGAGATGGTTTTCCTAAACGTCCTGAAAATTTTCCCTCATCAGTAGGATTAATTGGTTTACGAGATGTGCGAGATTATAAAGTAGCATCGGGAGGTAGTGATAGATTAAATACATCCAGTCCTTTTAATATTAAAGTTGCTTCTCTGACTATGCGAAATTTTAATCTCGAAGAAGTAGGAGAATTATATCAACAACATACAGCAGCAACTGGACAAATTTTCACATCAGAAGCAATAGAAACAGCTTATTATTTAACCCAAGGACAACCTTGGTTAGTGAATGCTTTAGCTAAAGAAATTGTAGAAAAAATGGTAAAAGATAGAAATATTCCTATTACCAGAGAACACATTTTAACAGCTAAAGAAATATTAATTGCACGTCAAGATACTCATTTAGATAGTTTAGCGGAAAGGTTAAGAGAACCAAGAATTAAAGCCATTATTGAACCGATGTTAGCAGGTTTAGAATTAGGAAATATACCTAATGATGATATTCAATTTGTCATAGATTTAGGATTATGTAAAATGCACCCTTATGGAGGATTAACTATTGCTAATCCCATTTATCGAGAAGTGTTACCCAGGGTGTTAACCGTGACACCAATGGCATCTTTACCGATGATTGCACCCACTTGGTTAACCCCAGAGGGTGAATTAAATATAGATGCTTTATTAACAGCATTTCTCAAATTTTGGCGACAACAGGTCGAACCATTATTAGGTAGCACTGGTTATCATGAAATCGCACCCCATATTGTATTAATGGCTTTTTTACATCGCGTGGTTAATGGTGGGGGAGTTTTAGAAAGGGAATATGCCATTGGTAGTGATAGAATGGATTTATGTCTGCATTATAAAGATGTGATTTTAGGGATTGAATTAAAAGTATGGCGGGATAAAAAACGCGATCCCCAAAGTGATGGAATTGAACAATTAGAATCTTATTTAGGGCGTTTGGGTTTAGATTTTGGTTGGTTATTTATCTTTGATAGGCGGAAAAATGCTTTACCTATGGAAGAAAGGTTATCAACTGAAGTTGTGGTGACGGAAAATCAATATAGAATTACTGTGATTAGAGCATAAATGTTGATCTATTCCAACACCTTAATCCCAAAATCATCTACAATCAAAATTTCCAGTGAATCATAAAATCCTATGACTCGCTGGTTTAATAGCAAAGCAATCCGTAGGAATCGTCTTTTTTTGTCAATGTGAGGAAATGCGATAGCGCAAGCGCTGACTTGTCAGTTCGCTTCGCACCATCGCTATTTTATTCAAGATAATGGAATTTTAATGGTAAATAACCGTCGTTTTCACATTAATATCAACATTCAGTTTTTTCCGCAAAACATTGAAAATAGCAGTCAAATTATCCATCGTCGGATTACCTTTTGCTGATAACATTCGATGTAAACTTTTACTAGGTTTAGAGGTTTCAATTGCTAACTGTTCAAAACCTACTGTTGCATTGACAATATCTCTCAAAATCAGTCTTGCTGTTTCTGGTTCACCATTTAGGAAAAGAGAAATAGCTTCATCCAGTAAAGCGATCGCAAACTCAGAATCTCTTTGCACTCGTGCATTAACGGTTTCTTTAAAGTCTCTAGTTAGTGCCATAATAACTACCTTTTCTCTCTACTATCATTGTCAAATTTTTGCTCTTTGCTAATTTCTTTTTTTCGTCTTTTGTACTCTTGGTATAATTCTCTAGCACGATTAACATCAGATTGCTGATTTTTCTTTGTTCCCCCACCAAATAAAACTATAAGCTGTTTACCATCTTGAGCTAGATAAATTCGGTATCCTGGACCCCAATCAATCTTATATTCCCCAATTCCATCAAACCATTTAACATTTGATGTATTGCCTAATTCCAAACGAGACTTAGCAACTGTTACCTTCGCAGCTGCTTGGGTATCCAAGCTATTAAACCATTCTTGGTAAGGACTTGAACCATCTTCTTGAAGATATTCTTGAACTTTGATAATAGACATACTGCTATAGTAACTTATGTGTTACTTTATGTCAAACAGTATGACAGGACTTACGCAAAAGGGAACGAAAGTAGGGGTAATTCATGAATTACCCCTACGCAAGAATAAGGTTTTCAGTCACATCTTGCGTAAGTCCTATATGATTCTAAATAAATTTTTAGTATTGACTGTGGAGAAATTCACAGTCACGATGTCAGCTAGATATCTCGATTTAGACAATTTTCAGGTCTTTCGTCTATGTCTATTCAAATAAACTCTCTACTCTATTATTACTCACGGAATTATCCTCTTTTTCAAGAGCTAGAGGCGATCGCCAAAATCCTCAATCTATTTCGGGTTAAACAGATTGAGCGCAAATAATTCTGGTTCTTCGTTACTTGGTATGATTCGATAGGGGGGCATAAATCGACTAAATCCTTCTCTGGCAAGAGACTTAATTGATGAGTTCGCTATAGATAAAAAACAATTGACAAAAATCGCCAAATGCCTTTCTACATAAGAGTTCCATCCTTTATAATCCCAGTCCATTGCATAACACAAACCGAAGAACCAAGGAATTATTACAAAATAGTCCAGAAATTCTAGAAATAGATCTAGCGATTCTAGGCAAAAAGCTAACGAAAGAATTAGGAATAGGAGCGAGCTTACTAGGAATTATTATTAATAAGTGAGAGATGGTGCGGCGGACTTTTTCGATCTAAAACCATGAAAAGCTTATGATATATGGATTTCAGCCTTCTTGTCCCCCTGTCAGATTTTTGATTGTTGTTAGTTGATAAAAAAGTGATATGCTAAATAGATACGGCAATATTACCCAATAAAATCATCAATGAGTAACCGATATACTCGGTAATTGCTTAGAACTGGATTTATTAGGTAACAATAATGACCAAATTTCCCTGCGAATAAAGAATTATGCAAAATCCTAAACAACTAATTGAGAAAATATTCAATGAAACAGGTCAGTCTGAAAGAGATGCTGAAAACCTTGCTAATGCTTTAACAAGACTTACAGGTGATTTGTATACAGAAACAGAACGATTTATCTTTGAACTCTTGCAAAATGCTGATGATATACCTAATGAAACTGGTCAAGTAAACGTACTATTTGTCATTCTCCGCGAACATTTTTTGATTTTGCATAATGGTAAGCCTTTTGATAGCACTAATGTAGACGCTATATCGAGTATATCCAAAAGTACAAAAGTCAATAATTCTGAGCAAACAGGTTATAAAGGTATAGGGTTTAAATCTGTATTTGCGGATTCAGAATGTGTATATATTAATTCTGGTAATTTTTCATTCAAATTTGATAGAAATGACAAAAGACATAAAAACCTTGAGAAAACTCCTTGGCAAATCAAACCTATTTGGATAGATAAAAAAGAATATCCTGTAGAAATTCAGCAGTATCAACAATTTTTTACTTTTCCTGTTGCAACTGCTATTTATGTGGGACAAGCTAAAATTAAAGAATATAAAACAAAGTTAGAAAAATTATTTCAAGATCCTAGATTAATTTTATTTTTACGTCATGTTCAAAATATAAATGTTATAGGCTTAAATAATATCAACATAGTTGATGTCTCCATCACCAAAGAAAAGCAAGGAGGAAAATACAAAATATGTAGAAATAACCAAATTACTTATTGGTTAGTACAGGATTTTGATTTTAATGTACCTAAACAAGTTAAAGACAAAATGGAAAGCGATAAAAAAATACCTGATAAACTAAAATTAATTGAACGCTCGAAAATTACCTTTGCTGCTCAAATTATAGATAATAAATTGGTTGCTGTCAATGAAGAAGATTCTGTTTTATTTACATATTTACCAACCAATGTAAAAGAATATAAATTACCTTTTTTAGTTAATGCTGATTTTCTAACTACAGCTAACCGACAAGAAATTCATCATGATAATCCTTGGAATATATTTCTTTTTGCTAATATAGCTTATTACTCGTTAACATGGATAGCTGAAGTTGCTAAAAAGACAGAATATAGAAACCAAGTTACTAATATTTTACCATCTAAATTTTCTTTGAACTTAGCTAAAAGTGAAACTTTTATCTCATTTAATCAAGAATTTGATCAAGCTCTAGAATTAATTGCTTTTATTCCTTCAGAACAAGATAATAAATTATTAACTGTAAATAATTCTATTTTAGATGAGACAGAAATTACTAAAATAATACCAGTTGAAACTGTAAGAACATCTTTTGATTCTAAACGATACTTTATAAGTAATTCATTACTCAATAAAACAAAACTAAAGAATTTTGGTGTTAAAATTTTTGATGTAAAATCCCTTGGTAGTTTTTTGAAGTCCATACATTACCAAAATATTGTTAAAAGCAACCCGCAGCTTATTTTTCAAGTATTAGCTCATTTAAAAACAAAAAACTTATCTAATAGAGAATTACTTTCTATAAAATTTATTTTGGATGAAAATAGTAATTTGGCTAGTCCTGATCTATTATATTTCCAAATTATTGAATCAGAGAAAGAAATAAAAGAAATATTAAATTTCGATATTTTTTATTTTATACATCCTGATATAGACGAAAAACTTAGACAAGACCAAGAACTCTTTGCATGGGCAAAAAATAATTTAAGAATTAAGATTTTTAATGGTTACGAAATATTGAAAGAAAGAATAAATCAAGCTAAATACAAACCAGATGTAGAATTATCCTTAGATAACTGTATAAATTATGTCAGATTTATTTTTAAATATTATTCTCAACTGAATTCTGAACAATGTCAAAAATTAAATGAATTACAATTAATTTATCGTAATCCAAAGGATAATAAATATTATCTTGATTGTGCTTGTAATTTTTATTTATCCGATTTTTATAAACCTCAATATCCAACAGAGGAAGTAGCAAATTTAATTGGTATTGAAAATTTTAAGTTTGTTATTCATAATTATTGTGAAACTCCAGCTACAGTTAGTAATTGGAAAGATTTTTTCTTATTTATAGGTGTTAAAGATCCTAATGGATTAGATATTATATCTAACACAATAATTCCTATGATTACCAATAATGCAATTAATGATTCCAATACCATTAATATTACCAGATATATTTTTAATGTTTGGAAAACATTATCATTGAGTAATGAGGATATTGAATCACTTCATAAATTACCTTTATTAACTAACAATGGATTAGAAGTAGCAAGTCAATGTAACTTATCTGAGTTTTATACAAATGAAGAGTTGGAAGATATATCACTATTAGAGGTATCATTACCTAATTTAATCAGTAATAAATATTATCAAGAAGGAGATTCTATTATTGAATGGAAAAGGTTTTTTACTGGTGTCTTAGGAGTATCTGACTTAAAGGGTGTTGATTTAATTAGAGAGAAAATTTATCAAGTCCTCAATAACCCAGAGATTATAACATCTGAAAATGCTGTTGATATATGCAGAAAAATATTTACATATCGTACCTATTTAACTCAAGAAGACTTTCAGAAATTATGTGGATTAAAACTTTTGGTCAGAAACAATAATTTAGCACTAGCTAAAAAGTGTTACTTATCAAATTACTATAATCCCCAGCAAAATTTAGAAACTTTCTATGAAGATACTGATTTTTATCAATTTGTTAGTTCTAAATATTCCGAACATGAATCATCTAATAAAGAGCAATGGAAGGAATTTTTTATAAATATAGGAGTAGAAGAGAAAGTCAGATTTTGGATATATAATGATAAGCGAGAAATTCAATTTTCAACGCAATTTGAAAAAGAATACTTAGGAGTTATTGGACTTGATTCTAATGAGCAAAAACACTTTTTTCAAAATTTTATTTATTACCCCCATTATCTGTACTTTAATAATTTTAGATTTTCTCAGAAAATATGGAGGTATATAAATGATAATTGGGATAGATTAAATTTAGGACAGCAATCAAAAGTATGGAGAAATAATATTCCAGTAGAAGTAATTTCCTATTTTCAAGTTTCAGTAAAACATAACTACTCAATTCCTTGCTTTGATGAAAAATGCCATAAGTCATCTGAGGGTATATACTCTAATCGAATCAGAGAACTCGTAGGAGATTGCTACAATGTATGTATATGTAGCTTGAAAGAAGAAGTAGAAGATTTTATTGGTGTGAAGCGAGAGCTTAATGTAGAAAGTTGTTTAACTATCTTAGATGATATTGCTGAAAAATATACTGAGCATACCAACAAACATGATAGACGACTAAATCAAGTCTTTGAACATTTTTTAAGATGTATTATACAAGGAATAAATGAAGAAGATCAAGAAAAAATTAAAACTTGGATAAATAGTGGAAAATTACTAACTTATGATGGTAAATTTCGTTTTATTAATGATTTATTCTATTTTAGTACATCATTGAAATTACCTCCTAAGCGCAACTCTAGTTTAGTAAAATTTGCTGATTCTGGTGTAAATTGTTCTCAATTTGAAACAATACTTGATATTTTAAGAGTTAAAAAAATCACTATTGAGGATATGGATATTAATTTGGATAAAAGTGAAATTGATAACTATCTACCTGGTTTAATTAAAGCAAGGTCTATATTCATAGGTATATTACTTACTGGAAAACGTAATATTTTAATAGAGGAGCAAATTAAAGAGAAAGTAGATAACATTCGATTTTATAATCCTCATAAAATTCTCATGATGTGTAGTTTAATAGACTATAAAGAGTCTTTAAATAATTACTATGATAAAGATAATAATTCTATTTATTATGTAAGGAAGTGGAATAGTATTAAAAATGTTAATTTGGGTAAACATTTACTTGATGCTTTGAAGTTAGATAAAGTGAAAATTACAGAGCAATTAATGTTACAGTTACTAGATGATGAGATTGAAGACATCAAAGAATATTTACTAGAAAATGGTTATGATATTGGGGATATTACTGAAGAAGAAAAATTTACGCCCCCTCCAGAAAATATCCAAGAACCACTAAATCAAAAAAATATATCTAATAACTCTATATTTGTTTATTCTCCTGGTGGTACAGGTGAGAATAAAGAGTATTGGGGAGAATGGGGTGAGAGAAAAGCAAAAAGAATGTATAAATTACTAGGTTATTTTGCTGAAAAACAAAGTGATTATTTAGCTTTAGGATATGATTTTTTGTGTAAAGATTCAAAAGGTAAAAATATTTACAGTGAAGTCAAAACTATAAGTTATAACAATCCTATCATTCGCTTAAAAACAAGCCAGTGGGAATCTTTATGCTCAGAAAATCGAAAGGATAACTATGAACTTGTAATAGTAATTCATAAAGGAGATACATTAATAGAAATTATTAGAGTAAGTTCAGTTTGGGCTACTTTAAAAAATATTTTAAGTAAACTTAACCACCAGAGTATATCTCAAGCTAATTATCAAGGAACTGTTGAAGTGATACTTGGGTTACAAAAAAATCAGGACGGAAACGCTAATGAAATTTTAATCAACTGGCAAAGGCTTTTTAAATCAATACAACATTCCCATGTCAATATATATCCACAAGGGATACCTAATGTTACAAAGGGATCGTGAATGTTTTCAGAAAGTCACTAACTTTCTTTTATCCATTTTACAAGCTCGTCACTCACATTTCTCTTCCCCTTAATATACTGAAATTCTCTCAACCAAAATCTGATTGATAATTTGCTGCTTCAACGAATCCACAGCAACTGAAGCAATAATTTCTTAATCGTTTTCTATCAATATTAACCCAAGCAATTCGGTTTAATCCCTGCTCTAAATTCTCCCAGCGCTTGAGCATGATTTTCTATACCAATACAACGCATCAATAAATCTACATCTAAACTCGGTAAAAGTTGCGATTTACTAACAGCTTCATAACCATCATTTCCTAAACTATAAAACAATAACTCATCATTCATCCAAAACCAAACTTCGGGAATTTGTAACCGTTTGTATGCTTCCAGTTTATTAATTCCTCCACTACTAACAACCACCTCAATTACTAAATCAGGATGTTTTCTATTTGCTCCCAATTCATAGGATTCATCACCTTCTCTTTTAACCTTTTCAAATTCATTTTCTAGGGTGACAGAACCAGTAGGAGTAAAATCTAATCCCAAAAATTCTAAATAAATTTCTACTAAAGAAGCAATACGTTTTTTGATAGTTTCGTGTTTTTTCCCTGGCATTTTTCTAATCTCCAAAACTCCATCTAAAAAAGATAACCTTAACCCTGGGCGATCGATTAGCTGTTCAACAGCTTTGAATTCTCTCCAGGTTAAGTCACTAATTAAAATTGGTTCTGCTTCTCGTTCGATTAGTGTAGTTATCATAATTTAAACCCAAATTTAGAGAGTGAATTTTGTTGACTATGAGATGATATAAAAACAGATGATCATGGAAAATATCATAGTCTAACAAACTACCCTTAATCATACCATAGCCAGTAAACCTTTTGAGAATACCAAATCATCAGACCTCTTGTAAAAATCAAAAATTGTTGTTAGGGTTAGGAGTCAGTAGTCAGGCTTCGGCCGTGAGCTCAGCCGAACGGAGAATTAAGAATGAATAATAATCAATTAAATGGTCTATTTACAGATGTTAGACAATCTAATCCTTATTTTTGACATTTTTGAACACTCAAAAATTAATTATGCAAGAGAATTACCTGTTAATACTGCACACTTAAAACTCAAATATGATAACTGATAACTGATAACTGATAACTGTCTTACTCAGCTTTTACCAAACCCTGAGAGCGAATACAGGCCTGTTCCCAGCGACAATCGGGATTAACTTCCACTGGTTTGAGTCGCGCCCAGATTTCGCCTTGATCATCGGCATAAAAACTATCGATAATAGCAGGAATACGAGTACCAAAAGGTTCAGTAATCAGGACAGAATCGGTCAGATTAAATACTTCGCCATTAGCTCCCGTTGCTTTTTCGATCAGGGGAATTTCTGCTTTGGGAATCGGTTTTCGGAATAGAGGAGCCGAATCGAAACGGGGACGGAGAGGAGATTTTATCTCGCTACTGACCGATTTTACCGTTTCCTCGGCTGGTTTTTCCTCAATTATTTCTGGAGGGGTTTCCGGGGGTTTGGGGGGTACTGCAGCCCTAGAACCCTTTTTAATAATTTGTAGAGGTTGTAGGGGAGGAGTGGATTTAATTGGCTCTTCGGGAGGTTCAGGGGTGCTAGGGGTTTTCTTGGGGGGACGTGGCATGATACGACAAGGAAAATAAAAACTATAGGATTATTGAAGCACATCGAGCCGCTAACCCGCTCGACTGGTGCTTGTATCAATAGATATCTAGGGTTTGCGGCAAAAAGTTTTTCGTAGGGTGTGGGGAGCGGGTTTTTAAAGTTGGATTGGGAGTTAATCATACTATTAAAAACGGATTTGGTATTAGTCGATCCCCCTCTGCCCTCCAACTTAATGAAAAAGTTTCTCAATAAGTATTGACAAAAATTCCTAATAAGCTTATAGTTATTTATAGTGTTCTCCTCTCAAGGATCGGCAGTGGAACCGCGCGGCAGTCTCTAACAATGCGGTTCCCATTTTTTTTTGGAACGATAGAAGGCTTTTAACGTCTCTAAACTTCTAGGTTTCCTCATCCTTTGGCTTTTATGAACGATAATTCCGACCTGTACCTCGATCATCTCACCCATGCGGATACTGTCATCACTGCTGAAATTGTCGAGCATGAGAGTCAATCAACAGATGAGACAGATTGGGCAGCTCTATCCTCTCATTTACGTCAACAAAATCAAGAATTACAAGAGGAGATCTGGCGACGGGAGCAAGCTCTCGCCGAACTGCGATCGCGGTTAGCCGAGCAACATCGTCGCTTGCAAAGTTGCGATACCCTAATCCAGCAGCAAAACGAGGAACTGCAATACGAAAAGCAACAATTACAGCGAGCTTTAGGGGAAATCGAACAGTATCGTCAAGCAGAACAACGGCAACCGATGATTATTGCCAATTTGACCGCAGAATTGACCCGCACGCGCCAACAATTAGCCCGTTTAGAGCGAGAATGTGCCTTAATTCAGGAAAGTTATCAGGAAAAAAGCCAAAAACTCTGCAACTATGACCAGCAATTGCAGGAATTACGCACCCGTCTCCAACGTCAGCAACGCTACACCCTCCAGTATAAAGCGGCCTTGGCCCAGTATTTCCAGCGCGCTAGCGATCGCAATTTTTCCCCAGATTTAGCCATTGTTGCCAAGGCAGCTGCGATCGAGCCTTGGTCTCAGACAGAGAATCAAGAAAGCGATGAAGTGGCTACCATGGATGAGTTTGTAGCGGAATTAGAGACAATTGAGCCAGTAGAATCCTTAAAGAAGAAAGACAGGGATTGGCCCGCACCTATCATCTCTCCTTCCCCGAAATATTCCTCTTTTCGGGTTGATTTGCCCACTTTTATTAAATATCGCCAAGAAAAAGATAATTCCTGAACAACAGAAAGAGAGCCGGCGACTGTCCATGTTTCGTCTCGGCTCTCTATTCTGGTTCGCTCCTCACACTAATTAAAATCTATCATAAGCTGATGGTTTTGTCCACTAAATTTATAAAAGTTAATATTTTTATGAGTACCTAAGCAAAATTAATTACACATCCAAGCCGTCAGCAGTTACTCCGTCAGACTTCGGCGTGAGCTTTTGTCGAACGCTTTTGCTGTGATCGGTAAACAGTGAACTAAAAACTCAAATCTGATCCCTGATAGCTGTCTCCTGTCTCCTGACTCCTGTCTCCTGTCTTCGTTAAAGCTCCGTCATCGGCAGCAGTTGCCATTTTTGACGGAGAAGACGGTTAAGTAGTTTTTGACTGACGCTAATCAGGACTAATCTCGATCGCTGAATTGGGGCTGATTCTCCGATAATGCGAGAGTTACGCTCAAAATTGAGCATCGCTTCGCACAAATTCGCAGTTAAGGGATAGAGTTTCTGGCTTTCCCAACAATCACAAACGGTTAAAATTTGCAGTATTAAGGCTATTTCGGCGGGATGATGCCATGATAATAGTTCTGGCTCGGTTAAACTAATTTTTTCCCGATTGAGCAGTTGTAACAAACCAGAATAGCGAGCGTGAGTGTATTGAAATAAAAAGAAAAATTCTCCTCTGGGATGGAAAGGAAGCTGATCGGAGAAAAATTTATCGATTAAATCGTTTAGTTTCAGTAACCAAAAGGACAAAAATTGCTGATCTAATAACAGTTCTAGCCATCCTTCCCTAAGCTGAATTTGTGGAAACAGGGCGATTAAATGGTTAAATATAGCTTGACATTGAGCGGGCGTAAAATAATAAAACAGAGGTGAACGATAGAGGATACTATCAGTTTGTAGGCAACGATAGAAAGTTAATTTATGGTTGTTTTCTGGAAAAATATTAATTAATTGTTGTTTTAAACAATGCTCGATCGAGGGGTGATTGTAGATAAAATTCATACTCAGAAGGGTAAACGTAGTCGTATCAAATGGCTCTCTCTGTTTTGGATTTAGTGAATCACACCTATCAAACGATTCTTGAGCTATTAGTAACTCGGACTTCTTTCTTTAAGTATATTCGTACCATATTAAAATTTATTTTGTTTAATTTTGTTTAAGAACTGGTGGAAATTTTTCTCATTTATTCTCTATTTTCAACGAATATATACCATTTAAAAAAGTAAATTCTAGTTGAAAATTTCACATCTCTTAAAGAAAAAATAAAGCTATTTATCAAAAAAAAACTAAAAATTTTGTTAGATTTTTATCCAGATTTATGCGTTGAAATCGACTTTTCATGAACAGAGTTCTTAAAACCTGTATATCTCCAGCGTTGGATGATAATTATCTGTTAAAAAATAATGCTTCGACACAAGTTCTCTATTTATAGCATTTCCTGTTCGCAAGAGGTACATTATCGATGTTGAAAAGCTTAATCAGCAAAAGTTTAAATGTACCACACAGGGGGGAAAACCCCTATAAATAAGAGAATTTTATCTGATTTTTTTCAAAATGAGGATTGCTGTCATAGAATACCTCATTAGGTTATACTTCACCTTGACGAGAAGGGCTTGAAGTTTTATAAAAAACAAAAACTTCGCAAGATATTTGTACATATTTGTCAAGCTTTTTACATAATTCTTAATATTCATCTCGTTTTTTCCCTCCTCGGTTTTCTCGACCGAATCGCTAAAATAATTACAGGTGTTTTATTTTCGATGTCAGTCCATGAGTGAACCCGTTACCCTTGAGGATATTTACCAGCTATTCCGCGCTTCCGCCGAGGAGTTTGATCGCCGTTTAAGGGAAAGCGATCTTCGTCGAGCGGAAATGGAACGTATCTTTGCCGAAGCGAAATTAGAAAACGAGCGCCGTGCCGCCGAAGCGAAATTAGAAAACGAGCGCCGGGCTGCCGAACTTGAGCGCCAAGCTGCCGAAGCGAAATTAGAAAACGAGCGCCGGGCTGCCGAACTTGAGCGCCAAGCTGCCGAAGCGAAATTAGAAAGCGATCGCCGGGCTGCCGAAGCCGAGCGCTCGATGGCAGAACTGAAACGCACCGTAGAAAGAACCAGCAAAGCGGTAGATAGTCTCACCACTCGCTGGGGTCGATTTGTGGAGGAATTGGTAGAACCGGCGGTTTTACGGCTTTTTCAGGAGAAAGGCATTGATATTAAGGAAGTTTATCCCCGCGCTAGAGTCAAGCGTCAAGGTATCGCCATGGAAATTGATATACTAGGGGTGGATGATACCGATCTCGTGGTGGTGGAATGTAAATCGAGATTATCTCAAGATGATGTGGATGAATTTATTGAAAAATTGACTCGTTTTAAAATCGCTTTTCCCCATTATCAAAACTATCGAGCTTACGGTGCAGTGGCGGGAATTGAAATTAACGAAGGTGTAGATCGCTATGCTTATAGAAAAGGTTTATTTGTGATTAAACCATCTGGGGATACGGTAGCAATTATTAATGATGCTGACTTTCAACCGAACACTTGGTAAAGAGATAGAATTAGGCAGGAGGCCAAAAAGATGGAGTTGTGATAGATTAAGTCTAGACAACCGCAATAAAATAAACAGGAGAATTTTTATGAATCGTTTAGTGGAATTTACCTCAGAAGAGGGGACTATTTACATCGAGGTGGATGAAAAGTTACCCTTACCCAAACCGAAACCAGAAGATGAACTTATTAGTCGAACAGATGAAATAGCTGTTAAAGCCGCTCAGTCTTTTGAAGACGCATTAAATGGCATAAAACCCGTGGCAAATGCCATAATTAATAAGGTCAAAAGTTTCAATGAACCAGCCGATCAGGTAGAGGTCAAGTTTGGGATAAAAATGACTGTTGGACTAGGGGCTATTATTGCATCTGGCAGCGCCGATGTTAATTATGAAATTACCCTAAAATGGGATAACAAGGAAAAAAATAAGCAATCATCTGCTCAATAAGGACTTAGATAAAAATAATGGTTGCATCTCTAGAATCTTCTGTGGTCAGAATTTATAAGCAACGAAAAAATAAAGATGATAAAATAGAAATTGTTGGGGCAGGATTTCTAATATCATCAGAATACTTGATTACCTGCGCTCATGTTGTCAATGAATCTTTAGGATTAGTATTAACATCTGCTGAGAAACCCACTGACATTATTGAGTGTGATTTTCCTATCATTGCATCGGGTACATCTTTAAAAACAACCGTAGAAGTTTGGCATCCGGTTAAATTTAAAAGCAACGATCCTCAAGATATTGCTATTTTAAAATTAAAAGATTCAGTTCTTTCACAAGCTCAACCAGTTTCTTTAATTACCTCTAAAATAGGAGATTTATCTGATCATAATTATAAAGCTTATGGTTTTTCCAGAAACGAAGGTGTCTGGTCTGATGGTAAGATAATAGGTCATATTGCTAACAACAAAATTCAGATAGAAGATACTAAAAGCACAGGATATGCTGTAGAAGCTGGGTTTAGTGGGACAGCTATCTGGGATGAGCAATTGGGGGGAGTAGTGGGGATAGCAGTAATGGCTGATATCCAAAAATTGGGTGCTAAATCTGCATTTTTTATTCCTACTAATGTTCTTTTAAAAGCTTGGAATAAGTTGCTAGATATAGCACAAATAGAAGGAAAAATTCCTGAGATTATCTCCTCGATTAAATGTATATTTGAAAACAAGAGTTATCAAGATCAACTTAATACAGCTTATGAAAATTTAAAAATTGAAGTGAGGGATCATTTAGTTGATTTACCTAGAGCAATTCCTTCCTCTTGGTCTGATTTTATAGAAATAATCTATCAATTAGATGAAAAATATTTCACTTATTCTTCTCAATCAAAATTTTCTTGGTTAGAAATATTTATTGGCTATTTAATCATTCAGTTAACCTCAACAGATGCTCTGGCAAAGTTATTAAAAGAATGGCTAAAAAAATATCAAACAAAATGGGAAGTTTTAATCAATACTTTAGAAAATAATCTTAATCATCGCTCACAAAATATCGCTCAAAAATCAACAGACAAAAATCCCTGCTTATTTGTTACCCTTACAGAGGAAAACAAATCTTTAATGCTGAGAGCTTGGATTGTTAAAGATATCAACAATTATCATCCCACAGAAAAAGAACCTCAAAAACGTGGAGAATATCAATCTTTAACCCCCAATGAAGGAATAAGTCTGGGTAATCATCTCCAAGAAAATGAATTGATTAATCACTTAAAAAAAATTAAACGAGAATCAGAAAATATCTGTCAATCTTCCCTAGAAAAAGTTCAATTTTTTCTTCCCTATAGATTTATTGAAAAAGAGATTAAACCGATTGATTTATTTTCAATTGATGAAGTGGCAACAGCTACAGGCTGCGATCCTCATCATTGGGGAGTCGATCATGAGATAATCATGAGATTTTCAGAACGAATAACAGCCGAAAATATCAACAATCAACAAAGCTATTTATGGATGAAAAAATGCCAACTTTTTCGGAATATACAGCAGCAAAATCTCACCCAAATCTTAAAGTGTGAAGAAGAAATACAAAAACTGATCGAATCAAACAATCAGCAAACAGTTATTTTTAAAAAAACTCTGGCAAATAATGACCATCCGAATAAAATACTCAAATATCATAAATTTAACAATGTTATCGGTTCAAGGTTAACTAATCTCAGTCAAGAAAACTCCTTAGAGTTAAAAAATATTCTAGCCATTTTATACGAAACTGGAATCCCTTTATCTCTGTGGATACGACCCGATGCTAACCCAGAACTTAACTGTCAGGAAAGATTAGACCCTATCTGTCGATGTCCACTAGAGAAATTACCAGAAATAATTAAAAATAAACGTTCTGCTGCTTGGTTAGAAGATAATCATATTGGGAATCATTTATCATTACTTTGGGATGACTACCAGCTTGTTCCCCCCAACTATCCACTTTTGATGCCATAAATTGAACTATGACAGACTGGAAAAAATTTACAGGAAATCAACAACCCACAGACTCTTGGACATTACCAGAACCCCCCAGCTGGCGACCTTTTGGCAAAGAAAAGCAACCGGGAGAAAGTCGTCGTAAGCATCGGGGAGAAACCTTTCTAGTGCGCGACGAAGAAATTAAAATGGTCAATGCAGCCTTGTATTTACGGCGACCTTTATTAGTAACTGGCAAACCCGGAACGGGAAAGTCATCCCTTGCCTATAAAGTCGCCCAGGAATTAAACTTAGGAGAAGTATTATACTGGCCGATTACTACCCATACTACCCTAAAAGACGGACTTTATAACTATGATGCGATCGGTCGGTTACAGGAGGTTAAATTACTGGAACGAGAGCAAAAAGAATTAACCCCAGAAGAACGAAAAGACCAATTAAAACAGATTGAAAAATATATTATCCTTGGACCCTTGGGAACCGCACTATTAGAGTCGGAAAAACCAAGAATACTGTTAATTGATGAAATTGATAAGAGTGATATCGATTTACCCAATGATTTACTCACCTTATTTGAAGAAGGACGCTTTGAAATTCCCGAATTAGTTAGGCTAAAAGAAGAAGTCCCAAGGGTTGAAGTCCGCACTGCTTATACCGATACAACCGACGTTACCCAGAAAGATATAAAAACACCTATAAAAGATGGTTTAGTTATCTGTAAGGCTTTTCCTTTTGTGATTTTAACTAGCAATGGAGAACGAGACTTTCCCCCACCTTTTTTGCGTCGTTGTCTCCGTTTAACTATGAAAGAACCGGAAAAACCCGACTTAATTAAAATAATTGAGGCACATTTAGAAGAAACAATCACTAACAATCCAGACATCGATAAACTTATTGATAACTTCATTCAAAAGCGCAATTCACAAACCCTAGCCACGGATCAATTACTTAATGCTATTTTTATGGTCAAAAAAGGAGCTATATCAACTGATGATGACCTGATTAATCAACTTTTGAAAGATTTGGGGAGGGTAGAAGATGAGTGAATCCCCATCCAATTCATCAATTAAAAAACTATTAGATTATCTAGAGCAAACAGGACTACTAGAACGGTTACAACTCAGTGATGAAGATGTAGCTGATAGTATCTGGTTGGCCCTACAAATGGGAGTTGAAGACTTGCAATCACCCCCAGAAACTCCAGAAAATACAGAGCCAATAGATTCATCAACTTCTAATCAAATAGAGGAAAACTTAGAAGATATTCCAGAAGATAACCTATCAAAATCTCAGCCAATTGTCGATGTTATTACCGAAGAATCTCTCCCCAAAGAAATAGAAAAAACTACCCCAATCCAAGACTTTCCTTTTCAAGTTCCTGCTGCTGCGGCACTACAGACAGCACTCTTTATTAGTCGCGTTTTGCGTCCTTTCATGGGAAAAGTTTCCTCAGCAACTAAAACGATTTTAGATGAAGAAGCAACCGCTTCTTTTATTGCAGAAAGGGATATTTGGCTACCCGTGACTAAACCCCAACCGGAACGCTGGTTGACCCTCGAATTAGTAGTAGAAGAATCTAGATCCTCTTTTATTTGGCGAGAATTAGTTAATGAGTTACAAAATCTCTTAGAAAATCAAGGAGCATTTAAAACCGTCAGAGTTTGGCAACTATCAACCTCAAATAATCAAGAATTACAGTTAGTCAGACGCAGAAAAAAAGGTAAACCGGGACAACGTTATCACTCCCATAAAGAACTTATTCATCCCAGGGGACGGGGATTAGTTTTGTTAGTAAGTGATTGTGTTTCTCCTCTCTGGCAAAAAGCCTTAATTCATCCTTGGTTAAAAGATTGGTCAGAAAAACAACCCACCGCTATTCTGCAACTTTTCCCCGAAAGATTATGGAATAGTACCCAACTAGGACGGGGACGTAAACTCTTTACCACTGCTTTAACTGCTGGTGTTCCCAATCCGAAATTAATCTTAAAAAATTATCCCCAATGGCTACCGATTAACTGGCAAAATACCCTTCTTATTCCCGTAATCACGTTAGAAACAGAAGTCCTCAAACAATGGGCAAAAGTTGTCGCTGGGTCAGGTAATGCTCAGATTTCCGCTTTTTTATTTGATTTAGAATTTATTAAACAACAAATTATCGAAATTCCCCCTATATCCAGAGAGGAAAATAAGCAAGACAGCGAGGATAAAAACACCATTAAAAATAAGGCCGAGGCAATAGTCGAGCGATTTTTTGCCACCGCTTCCGAACCAGCCAAAAAATTAGCAAAAATGATGGCAGCTGCCCCGGTAAGTATGCAGGTGGTCAATCTTATTCGTAAAACTCTTTTAAACGAAGTGCGTCCCGTTCATGTGGCAGAATTTTATATGGGAGGTTTATTAAAACCGATTGTAGAAAATGAAGAAGGACAGTATCGAGTCTATGACTTTTTACCCGGGGTACGTCAAGTCTTAAATGATGCTATCGGTAGGCGACAAACTATCAAGGTACTCGATGCTATTTCCCAATATATTGCCGGGGAAATTAAAAGTCCTATCCGCAGTTTTGCCGCTTTATTAACCCTATTACCCACCTATCCCCCAGAACAAAGAGAAAAAATTCTTCCCTTTGCTCAAGTCAGCATCGAAGTCTTACGCAATCTGGGGGGAGAATACGCAGAATTTGCCGAAGAAATCGCCGTTAATATTTCTAATCTCCCTCCAATCCCTCAACCCTCGCAACCTCCCTTAAAAACCTCTATCTTTGACGTTGCCACCATCGAAATCCTAGAAACCCGTACCTTTGAATTTACCCTAGCAACCATAGAACGTCAGTATCAAAATCCTTTTGAAGGAGAAACATGGGTAATTAAAAAGGAAAAAAGGCAAGCAGAAGGCATTGTCGAAAAACTAGCCGAGGGAGTCGAATTGGAATTGATGGAAATCCCCGGCGGCACATTTATGATGGGAACCGAAGACGAGGAAATCGAAAGACTGGTGAAAAAATTTGGTAGGGATGGATTTAGACGAGAAAAACCCCCACACCCAGTAACCGTTTCCTCTTTCTACATGGGACGTTATCCCATCACCCAAGCTCAGTGGCAAGCTATCGCCGCAACCGCTAAAATAGACATCGACCTAGAGACAAACCCCTCTCGCTTCAAAGGGGACGAGCTACCCGTAGAACAAGTCAACTGGTATCAAGCAACGGAATTCTGTCAACGACTATCAAGGGAAACAAAACGGGAGTATCGGCTACCGAGTGAGGCAGAATGGGAATATGCCTGTAGAGCGGGGACAACAACTGCCTTTCACTTTGGGGAAACTATAAGGGCAGATTTAGCTAACTATCGAGCTACTGAAACCTATGCCGATGAACCCAAAGGAAAATATCGACGTAAAACAACCCCAGTGGGCTATTTTCAGGCAGCTAACGCCTTCGGGTTGTACGATATGCACGGCAATGTCTGGGAATGGTGTGCCGATACTTGGCACGATAATTATGATGGTGCGCCGACGGATGGCAGTGCTTGTGCGAAAGATAGGAATGATAATCGTTCTCCATTGCGGGGCGGTTCTTGGTTCATCGATCCGGATTACTGCCGTTCCGCTTTCCGCCTCGACTACTACCGCCGCGCCTACTACGACGGCCTCGGTTTTCGGGTGGTGTGGGGTGCTGGGGGGACTTTGTAACCCTTTTTCTCTTTTTTTCCCTTTTTTTCCCTCATTCCCTTTTCTGGAATTTTTTTGGGCAAGCTATAGTACACGTATATTAGTTTAGGGGTTATACTAAATCTGGTTATTTGAGTTCTCCCCCCTGCTCCCCTTGATAAGGGGGGTGTCTGCTTGAGCAGAAAACGGGTTTCTCCGAGAAACCCGTTTTCTGTGCTGAAAAAGTACGGGCGAAGCATTCGGATAGAAAATCTCCGGTTTCACCGATAGGTTATTGCCCGAATGCTTCGCCCCTACAGGACGCGGGCCGATGAAGACGCGAGGTTTTGAACGACGATTCTCTCAAAATCTTGCACCTGTTTGGCGAGAAAAGCCCCAAAACCCTTACTTTGCCTACATTTCATATTTATTCAGCAAGCCCTAAGTAGTTGGTTATAATTAAATTAAAAATGGATTTTAGGTTCGATCCCCCCTGCCCCCCTTGATAAGGGGGGTGTCGATCCCCCTGCCTTCCTTGATAAGGGGGGATCCCCCCTTAATCCCCCCTTTGATAAGGGGGGTGTCGATCCCCCTGCCTCCCTTGATAAGGGGGGGTGTTGCCTTTTCTCATCTTAAAAAAACAGGAGACAGGACAATGACATCGATCGAATTGCGGCAAAAACTAATCAACCAAATTGATCGGCTGAGTTTTGAAAAACTTCTCGTTGTAGAAAAGCTGATCGAAAGTTTAGAAAGTCATTTACCAGAAACCTCAAAAAATATAGATTCTGCACCAGAATCTCCAGCTTCAACAAACACTTATTTAGAAGATGATCCAATCATAGGAATGTGTTCTGGTGTAATTCCTAATCTTTCGGAGCGAGCGGAAGAAATTTTAGAAACAGCCATTAAACCTCGATCGGGATGGACATGGAAAGAATGAATTCTCTTGCTGATACAGGATTCATTGTTGCACTGATAGATTCTCAGGATTCCCATCACCGGGAAGTAAAAAATATCTATCTTCAGCAACAAAAAATCATAGTTCCTCAGAGTGTGTTAGCCGAGGTTGCTTATCTTTTAGGATGCAATGCTGGTATATCTTCCGTTATCCAGTTTTTGCGATTGCTAAAAACAAGTCGCTTTGAGCTAATGGCTTTGACAGAAGAGGATATTTCCAGAATAGGAGATATTTTGGAAGAATATCAAGACAGTAGAGTGGACTTTGTAGATGCTTCGGTTATGGCAATGGCGGAACGATTAAACCTCACAATAATTCTGACACTAGATCGCCGAGATTTTAGTCTCTATCGTCCTCAAAACTGCACTGCCTTTACCTTGCTTCCCTAGCTGAAAATTTATAGATTATATTATAATCATCTTAGGATTTTCTGAAATTCTCAAGAGTAATTCTTTTAATCCTTATTAAAACAAATAGAAAAACTGATAAGTAGGCAGCTATTAAAAACTTTCAGATGCCCCCCTTATCAAGGGGGGTAGGCGGGATCGATGCCCCCCTTATCAAGGGGGGTAGGGGGGATCGAACCCAAAATTCATCTTCAATTTAATTATAACCAGCTACTTAACCACTCCATTAAACATGACTAAATTAATCACTCGACTACAGCAACGAGAAGCACAATATTACAGCGAGAATTTAGAGGAAGAAATTAATCTCGACATGATGCTTATCCCTAGCGGTTCCTTCCAGATGGGAACCCCAGATCAAGAAATAGAAAGACTCTGTAAAGAATACGATCTAGACTATTTCCAAAGAGAAAGTTTTCAACACACCGTTAATATTTCAGCTTTTTTCATGGGACGCTATCCCATCACCCAAGCACAGTGGCGAGCGATCGCCGCAACTGCTAAAATAGACATCGATCTAGAACTAGAGCCTTCCTACTTCAAAAAGCCATATCAAGAGCAGGATAGATGGACAAGACCCGTAGAACGAGTAAACTGGGAGCAAGCAACAGAATTCTGTAAACGACTATCAAGGGAAACAAAACGGGAGTATCGGCTACCGAGTGAGGCAGAATGGGAATATGCCTGTAGAGCGGGGACAAAAACCGCTTTTCATTTTGGGGAGACGATTACCACAGATTTGGCTAATTACAGCGGAACTGATTGGGAAAGAGACAAAAAAGTTTATCCAGGGAATTATGGAAGGGGACAAAAAGGCATCTATCGAGAACAGACGACACCAGTAGGCTATTTTAAGGTAGCTAATGCCTTTGGTCTGTACGATATGCACGGAAACGTTTGGGAATGGTGCGAGGACGATTATCACCCTAATTATGAAGGCGCACCCACTGATGGGAGTGCTTGGATTAGCAAGAACAAATCTACTACCAAAGTAGTGCGGGGCGGTTCTTGGCTCAACTATCCTTACGTCTGCCGTTCCGCTTTCCGCATCTACTACTACCGCCGCGACATCCGCAACTACTATAACGGTTTTCGGGTAGTCTGCGTATTCGGGAGGACTCTGTAACCCTTTTCCTCTTTTTTCCCTTTTTACCCTTGTTCGATTTTTTTGGGTAAATGTACTATATATGTACTATAAAGGGATTGAGAGAATTATATGAGTAGAAAACGGGTTTCTCGGAGAAACCCGTTTTCTGTGCGTTACTCAACGGATTTAGTATAAATTGCTTGTTGAGACGAGACAAGAGGCAATAGTAAAGGGATTGGGGGAAATTTAGGCACTTTTTCCCTGAAAATTAGGTAATTGGCCATCTAAAAATCGACAAAATCCCACACCCCACACCCGTTCGGCTGAGCTCACGGCCGAAGCCTGCCCCCACCGAAAAACTTTTTGCCGCAAACCCTAATTATTGATCAGTAATTCCCAGATTTCTCCCCTATTATTGCCCTGGGAATTAATATTTCGTCGGGCTTTTACCCTTTGAATATTATAATTTTTATATAAATCATCAAAAAAATGATTGTCAGAGTCAAAGTTTTTAAGGTCGGAATTACTTAAGATAAATTTATAACCGGCCTGATCCACTCGATCGATAAATTGTTTTAATCTTATTTGCTCCTCATCGTTAAAATCTTCTTTAGTATAAGAGGTAAAAGCTGATGTTTTTTTAATCGGTTTATAGGGAGGATCAAAATAAAATAAAGTCTTGTTATTGGCATAATTTAGAGTTTGGACAAAATCTCCTTGTAGGATCGTCACTTTCTGTAAATGATGATTGACAGCTAATAGGTTTTCTTCATTGCAGATCAACGGTTTGACATATTTTCCAAAAGGGACATTAAAAAGTCCTTTGCTATTGACTCTATAAAGTCCATTAAAACAAGTTCTATTGAGAAATAATAACAAAACGGTTTTTTCTAGACAGTCATCGCAGCTGCGAGAATTAAATTCTATTCTTTTATCTAAAAAAAACTTTTGTTGTTCCTCTAGATTTTGAAGTTCATAAAAATCCTGCTGGATTTGTTTAAGCTTGACTATTAATTCTTTGACATTATTTTTAATGACATTATAAGCCATGATTAAATCAGGATTGATGTCATTTATAATAACTTTTTGGACATTAGAAAAATTATTTAAGACTGAGAATAAAACCGCACCACCTCCGACAAAAGGTTCAATGTAGTTAAACTGACAATCCTGAGAAATCTGGGAATTAATCAAAGATAGAATATTAGGAACCAGTTGAGTTTTGCCTCCCGCCCACTTTAAAAAAGGTTTGGCGCTAACTGTTTTCCTTTCAGACAAAGAAGTAGTCATTATTATTACTAGATTATCCTAATCTATTCAATTTACAGCCCAATTCATGAAAACCTGATCAGAGAATGGGTTACGCTGGGCTAACGCATCTGAATATCCAATATAAGTAACTGATTATAATTAAATTGAAGATAGATTTTGGGTTTGATCCCCCCTACCCCCCTTATTAAGGGGGGTATCGGACAATTTTTAACACCTACCTACTTATCTATTAAATATCAGAAAGGTAAACGGGGCATTTTTTTCAATACTGACTCAATTTGGTTGATTAAATCTAGCAGACGATTGCCATCCACATGAACCTCGCTGGTGGGATAATTAGCGAGGACTTCGATAATTTGAATCTCATTATCATTAAGTGCAGAAGTGACTAAGGCACCGCGTAAAGCTTGCCGACTAGCAGTCCGATTGGGTGTATGGACAATTTCAGTCGCATAATCTAGCAAACTTTCGCCAAAAAAACTATTAAGAAATTTGGAAAGAAAGATGGCATCCACCGCTACCCGACGATTAAGGATTTTGCGGAATTCTTCGGGTTTTTGGTTAGCCATCTTTAATTGTGACGCTAAAGCGGGGGCTAATTCGCCTGTTTCGCTCAATTGCTTTAATTCTGATACCGATACGGACCCTTGGAAGATGTAGTATTTGATGATAGCTGATTCGGCGGCTGACAAAGACTGACAAACACCGAGAAAGATAGATATTCCTAGGGGAAGTAAAAGATTTTTGAACATAAACCAAAGGTGCAAAACAAGCGAAAAGCGATCGGGATGATTGACTCATTCTAGCGGAATTGGTTGCCGCTTAGGAAAAACTTAAGACGGTGTGGATTATCTAGAGATGAATTTTTTAGTCACCCAACAAGGGGCAGAAAGCTGATAGCTTAATGCTAATCATTAATTTACATTCGCGAGAGAGCAGCGATTTTCGCTAGTTTATCTTTTCCCAAACCGTTGAGATCCTCTAGCTTCAACCATCCTTCCTTTAATAGTTGAGCAAAGACAAAAATTAGGGAAGTATAGCGATAGTCATATTTACCATCAATCTGATGTCGTCGGGCGCTTAGATAATCGTGCATTTGCCATATATCATCTAAAACCGTGATCTGACCAGACTGTTCTTTAATATGTTCTATTAAAGTGCTAGTTTCTCGCTGATAGGCTTTTTGGAAAGCAGTTTGAGCAATTTCTTGTTCGGTATCTGACCAAATTATTTCACTCATAGGCATGATTTTAGTTTTAGGGATGATAATTTTGGATTTTTGAACTACCTCGACTCTTTTCGCCGACATCTGTAAGAATAATTATTTAGTTATTTTTACCTAGATCGGAGAAGAAACCAGTGTATTTACCAATTTTTTTAAGTCAGCCTTTTAATTGTATAAAAAAAAGAGTTCACTTGACAAGGAACTCTAATAAATTTCATCAGAATTTTTAATGATTTCTCTCAGTAGCTATTTAGCCACGGGCAAAGTTTAATAATTCTTTCGGAGAAGCTAATAAATCGATCGCTACGAAGAAAATTTTATTATCAGGAGTTAGGAGGAAGCGCCATGCCATATTCATACCCACACCTGCACCAAACCAAGGAGTTTGTACTTTTCCCGTCACTTTAATCTGAGTAAAACCGTCATCGGCGGGTTCCACCACACCGCGTTCGGGGATTAATTTCAAATTTTGGCATTCTTCCCGGAAAAAGCGATATACTGCCTCTTTACCGACGACGGGACGTTGGAAAGGTGGTTGCAGAGCACCGTCAGGGGTGAATAATTCAATTAATACATCAAAGTCGTTAGCGTTGAGGTTGTCCATATAGTTGAGGACGGTGGCATTGGTAACGCCTTCAATGCTAACTTTGGTCCGTTCGGCAATATTTTGGGGAGGAACCACGGGTTCGGAAATACGGTTATAATCGCCCAGTTTCTTGGGATCGTAGCCCATATCCACCACACAATTCCGCAGAACGGTGATTTGTTGTCCCGACTCTAATTTTTTAATCCCGTCTAAAACGGCGCTGGCATTAGCAGATAGTTCATAACCCTTGGGAATTGGGGCAACACTGCCATCTTCCATCCATTGTCCTAATTGATACCAGAATCCCAGTTTGATATTAGCAGACCAAGTGCCGTAGGTACGACAAATCGGGGTATCAGCATGGTTGGCTAAGTCGCACATCACCTGCGACTGTTGCAAGGGTGACATCTGCCGAATTTCATTCATGGTTTTTTCGGCAAATACCATACTAGCAGCGCCGGGGGCGGCAACGGTGATGGTTTTGCCCATTTCTAGGTAGGCAAACCAAATCAAGGCTAGTTGATCTTCGGTATTCAGCTGATTGAAACGCGCAATCGTGGCAGGAACCACATCCGCTGATAGCGTGTTGGGGAAAATGCTCCGCGCTGATTCGATCGTAAACGGCATAGATTCACCTTGAAGTAAAGTTTTGTATCAATTTACTGGCATTCTATCATATTGGCGACCCAAGGCAGCACCGATGGAGAAAATTTCCCAAAAAAGCTGTACTTTAGATCACACTTACCCGGAATTATCACCAAATCTTAATGGTTGAACAACTGTTCCATCATTTGTCTAGGGGTTTGCGGCAGCAGCGATCGCTTTTAGTTTGGCGATGCTATATAATAAAAAGTATCTCCAGAGAATGATTTTTCCTGTCTCTATGCAACACCCCTCTCTGACTCGCTTTGAACCTGCGACTACTCTTGATGAAATCTATTTAACTATATCTCCTGAACCCCTATTAACTCAGAAGGAAATAGATGCTTTTTATCGAGAAGAAATGAATAAAGTGAGAGGGGAAGATAAAATTGAACGTCTAAAATTAGGGTTAAAACGGGTCATAGATACGCAACAATATTACAAAGCCTGTTTAATGGGACACACGGGGGTAGGCAAATCGACAGAATTAACTCGTTTAATTAATGATCCTGAGATTAAACAGCATTTTGAACCCCTGCGATTTAGTGTTTTAAGTGAACTCGATGCGATTAATTTCAGTCCCCTTGATGTGTTTCTCTTTATGGTGGTAGAAATTGTTGAGAAAACCGCTAAAATTTCTCGGCAGCCTAGTAGTAAAAATTTACAAAAGCTTTGGGATTGGTTTAGTTCTGAAGAATTTACCCGCAAGGAAACCAGAGAAAGTCAAATCAAAACGGAAGCAGGAGCGGGAGTAAAAGAAGATTCTCTCTGGAATAAAATTCTCGGACTTTTTGCCTCTCTCAAGGGAGAATTCCGGTTTGCTTACTCGCGAGAGAAAAAAGTTGTTGAATACCGTCTTTCCCGTTCCAGAGATTTAATTAATATTGCTAATCAACTCCTGAAAGAATGTGATCAGAACTTACAGGAAACTATGCAGAGAAGCTGGTTAATTATTGGAGAGGACTTCGATAAAGCTGGTGTTTCACAAGAAGCGGTCAGGGATTTATTTTTAAACTATTCTAACATTTTCAAAGATTTAGACATTCACATTATTTTTAATATTCCGATTGGATTATATAATTCATCTCCCGGGATTAACCTCACTTTTGGCCATAATCTCCTAATTCCCGATACTCCAGTTTTTTGCCAAAAAGATCATACTCCTAACCAAAAAGGACGGGAAGCAGTGAGAAAAGTTTTAGAAGCAAGAGTTAAATCTAATTTATTTGAAGATGGACAAATAGAGCGGGTTATTATTGCCTCTGGTGGCAATATCAGAGATTTATTTTATTTAGTTAGAGAAGCTTCTGATGAGGCAATTCTCAATCAACAAAATCTGATCATGTCTAGTCATATTAGCAGGGCAATTCGCAGTTTAAGAACAGAATATGAAAGACGTTTAGGCCAAAATCCTTATGATACCGATCATGTTAGTTATGGGGATAAGGTAGCATTGTTAAAACGAATTTATGATGCTAATCCAGAAGCACAAATTCCCAATGAGATATTATACGCTTTATTAAATGATCGTGCGATTCAAGAAGTAGATGGAGACGGGGAAAGATGCTTTATGGTGCATCCCCTTGTGGTTGATATTTTAAATGCTCAAGGTCATATTCCTACTGCTCCCGATGGAGGTGTCCCCGGTGGTACATCAAGTTAATCAAACTAATCAATCGGAGTTAGAACCGGGTACTATTTCCCATACAGCAGCTCGTTTGCTATTGTGGGGACGAAGACCATCTAGAGGTTTAGCTAGGGTGGAATTTTATGATGAGTTTTCCCGTCAGCAAGTAGTTAGAGAATTAGAGAATAAACTGCAAGAACAAGGCATTATTTTTCATAAAATTGTCTTACCAATATGGGAAAAACCCTCTTTTGTCTTGAACTTCTTGTTAACACAATTGGCAGAATTGGAGTCGGGAGTAGTATCAATTACTGGTTTTGAAACCGCTTTTTCTGATGCTTCCCTAGTAGATGCCTTGCAATTAATTAATTTCAATCGAGAAAATTTAGCTCGCTTTAATCTCCGACAAATTTGGTGGATGAATCATGATTTTACTAACAAAGTTATTCGGTATATGCCAGATTTAAATTCTTGGTTTTTCCTACGGTTATCTTTAACAGAAAATTCAACCAAAGCTACCAACTATAATCAGCTATTTACCGATAAAAATACCGTTCGTGATCCCTATAATTTACCAGGAACAGCAGTTAACTTTGTTGGTAGAGAACAGGAATTATCCCGGATTCATCAAGCTTTTCAGCAATCTTCCCCAGTGGTTTTAAGTGGGATGGGAGGTTCGGGAAAAACTGAATTAGCTTTACAGTATGCTTGGCAACATAAAGGGGATTATCCTGCGGGTATTTGTTGGATAAATGTCCTTAACAGTGACCCCGGTTTGGCTATTTTATTTTTTGCCAGAGAATACCTGGGTTTAAACATCCCCAATCAGGGAACCCTAAGTGAACGAGTGCTTTACTGTTGGCAAAATTGGCCCGAGGGAAATGCTTTAATTATTTTTGATGATGTGCGTGACTACGACCAAATTAAATCTTATCTACCACCGGGAAAAGAATCTCGTTTTCGGGTTTTAATTACCACTCGCTTTAGTTACTTAGGGGTATCGCTATCAACGATAAACTTAGATGTTCTCACAGCAGCGCAAGCTTTAGATTTACTGCAAACCTACTTAGGAAAAGAACGTCTAACCGCGGAGTTAGAGGCAGCCAAGCAACTTTGTCAGTGTTTAGGATATTTGCCTCTAGGATTACAATTACTAGGCAGTTTTCTGAGACAAGAAACCACTGAAACTTTAGCAAATATCAAGGAAAAATTCTCCAAAAAAGGCTTAAAATATCTCAACTCTGATAAGGAGGAAGTCCGCAGTATTAAAACAATTCTGGATCGCAGTTGGCAACTGTTAGAAAAAGAAGAACAAAAATTAGCTCTTTATCTCAGTTTATTTGCTTCGGCACCTTTTCCCAAGCACTTAATCATCAGTTTATTTTCTGATGAAGCTAAAGACGAGATAGAAAAATGGTTAACCGATAGCTTGGTTAAGCTTAATTTGCTGAAATCTTTAGGCAATGAATGGTATCAACTGCATCCCCTCATCCGTCTTTATCTACGGGAAAAATTAGAAGGTTCCGAGATAGCCAATACCGCAAAAAGTCGTTATTGTACGGTGATGACAGATACATCGAGAACAGTACCCCAAACTCCTAGTCTAGATATTATTCAAAATCTGACTCCCCTAATTCCCCATATTGAACAAGCTGTCAGGGAATATCCAGAATATATCGCTGATGAGGATTTATTTTGGTCTTATACGGGTTTAGCTTGGTATTATGAAGGACAAGGATTGTATGCTATTGCTGAACCTTACTATCAAGATTGTTTAACCGCAACTCGAACTCGCTTAGGAGAAAATCATCCCCATGTGGCACTTTCCCTCAACAATTTAGCACTCTTGTACCAATCCCAAGGCAGGTACACAGAAGCGGAACCTCTCTATCTAGAAGCATTAGATTTGAAAAAACGACTCTTAGGAGACAATCATCCCTCTGTGGCAACTTCCCTCAACAATTTAGCACTATTGTACTATTCTCAAGGCAGGTACACAGAAGCGGAACCTCTCTATCTAGAAGCATTAGATTTGAGAAAACGACTCTTAGGAGACAATCATCCCTCTGTGGCAAATTCCCTCAACAATTTAGCATCATTGTACAAATCCCAAGGCAGGTACACAGAAGCAGAACCTCTCTATCTAGAAGCTTTAGATTTGGATAAACGACTATTAGGAGACAATCATCCCTCTGTGGCAACTTCCCTCAACAATTTAGCAGGATTGTACTATTCCCAAGGCAGGTACACAGAAGCAGAACCTCTCTATCTAGAAGCTTTAGATTTGCATAAACGACTCTTAGGAGACAATCATCCCCTTGTGGCACAATCTCTCAACAATTTAGCAGCATTGTACGATTCCCAAGGCAGGTACAAAGAAGCGGAACCTCTCTATCGGGAAGCGATTAAGATTGCTACCCAAGTATTAGGGGAAAATCATCCCCATACCCAAACAATTATGGAGAACTATAAAACTATGTTGTCGCAACTCCGACAAGCAGAATTAAGAGGAGTTAGAGTTTAAATGCTTAGGAAAAGAGGGTTCGTAGGCGCACGGCTTTTCCATTATGGATATAATATCATGTCAAGAGGCTTTTGTCAAGAGAAAATTTAACAACATTCAGATAATGTAGGGTGCGTTAGACGGCCAAAATTTCCGCTTTAACTTGAAGCTAACAATCCGTCGTAACGCACCACCAATCATCGACTATGATTGGGATGATTGAATGATGAACTATGATTAGGGAGCTAGTTAAGAGTGGATTAGAGATGAAGATTGATTGAATGAACCAATCATAGTCAATCCAATAATCACATCAATCATAGTTAAGACTGTTGGAAAAGAGGGTTCGTAGGCGCACGGCTTTTCCATTATGGATATAATATCATGTCAAGAGGCTTTTGTCAAGAGAAAAATTTTCTGACCCGGAAGAAATTCAACCTAGATAAAAACTGAGGATCAGAGCCACTAAAAAAGTCATTAACAGGCATAAAATTCCGAAATAAAGGACGATTTTAGGACGGAAAGCTGATAGGAGGAGGATAAAAGCTTTAATATCAATGAGGGAAGCGACCAGTAAAAAAGCTAGAGTGGAACCCACGGACAGATTAGTAATTAAAGAACCGGGGACAAAAGTGCTAAGACTAGCATTAACAGCGAGGGTAAAACCAAAGAACAACTGGACAAGAATTTGAGTAACGGGAGTATTCCCCCAGGCAATTAATTGACTCTGAGGTAATAATAGCTGAAAGACACTAGCGATCGCACAGCCAATAATTAATAATCCCCCTAATTCCAGCGCTTCATCGATAAAGTTATCGAGAAATAACTGCACAGAAATTGGCCAAGCTTGCCTATCTCTAGCTTTATACTCATAAACAAGACTGCCGACTCTTTGTAGGGGTTGACTGGCTGCTTCCTCTGGTAAAAAACTACCAGAAAGAACTAAACTCGATTCTAGGGGAATTTCGCTATCGGTGCGGGGTTTTTCCCGATAGAAACTAAAGAGAGTACCGATAACAATTGCCATTAACCAGACCGAAAGCGATCGATAGAAGAAAATACTAGAATAGCTGAAAGTCTGCCAAGTTAGCCAAAGAGTGACGATATTTAGGGTAGGTGCAGCGGTGAGAAAGCTAAACACCACCCCTGGGGGTACTCCCTCTAATAAGAATCTTCTAGCGACGGGAATCGTGCCGTATTGTCCGACGGGTAGGATTAATCCGATGGCACTGCCAACGATCGCTCCTAAGACTCGATTACGGGGAAATATCGCCGCTAATCGCTGTTTATTGACGAAAACCAGCAAAAAACTGGAAACGGCTGTCCCCAAAAGTAAAAAGGGAAGGGAGGTCAAGACTAAACTAAGAAAAAAAGTAACAGCGATAGAAATTTGATTCATGAATAGGGTTCAAGATCGGAAGCTATCCTACAAAATAGCAGATAAGGTAAAAAGTAAAAAGGGCGGTTTTAGATGCAACAATAGGTAGCTGGTTATAATTAAATTAAACATGGATTTTAGGTTCGATCCCCCCTAGTCCCCCTTGATAAGGGGGGAAGCCAAAGGCGGGGGGATCCCCCTTGATAAGGGGGGTGCCGATCCCCCCTTAGTCCCCCCTTAATAAGGGGGGCATCTGATAATTTTTAATGCCTACCTACTTAGGTTAGTTTGTTGAAATCAAACATTAAAAAGAACGTAAAGCGATTAATTGTGCCTCAGCTTTATGAAGGGATTCTAACCATTCTTTTTCGGGATCGCTATCGGCAACTATTCCCGCTCCCACTTGTCCCCAAACGGTGTTTAAATTCCCTTGAGTAGTCATTAATAGGGTACGGATGAGAATATTCAAATCTAAATGACCCCGTAGGTCAATATAGCCACAGGAACCATAGAATAAATTGCGTCGCATCGGTTCCAATTCTTCGATAATTTCTAGACAGCGAACTTTCGGACAACCAGTAATTGTTCCCCCGGGGAAAAGAGCTTTAATTAAATCAATAGCATGATACTTTTTATCTAATTTTCCTTGAACATTACTGACCAAGTGCATAACATGACTATAACGCTCGATCGTCAGTAATTCATCCACATCCACCGATCCCCATTCACAAACTCTACCCAGATCATTACGTTCTAGATCCACTAGCATAATATGCTCGGCCCGCTCTTTTTTATTAGTTAATAATTCCTCGGCTAATTGTCGATCGAGTGCCTCGGTTTTACCCCGGGGACGGGTTCCAGCGATCGGTCTAGTGCTGGCTATTCCCCTTTCTAATTTCACCAATCTTTCGGGAGAACAACTAATCATTTCTCCCCAAGGGGTGCGCCAATAACTTGCAAAAGGAGAAGGGTTAATCTGTTGTAAACTGCGATAAATTTGCCATCCTTTTGCCCTAGTTGTGCTTTGAAATCTTAGGGATAAATTTGCTTGAAAAATATCGCCTTTTCTGATATAATCTAAGGCTTTTTTAACAGCTTTTTCGTAGTCGAGTTGAGAGGTATAAAAGATTAAGGGAGAAGGATGGGGATCGATCAACTCAAAATCAGGGTTAGTGGTTAAAGATTGTTCGTATTTATCTAAATCTTCAGGTTTAGTGGCAGCTAACCAGAGAATTTGTGCTTGGTGATCGAGAATGGCAAAACTATCCGGTTCATACCAATAAGCGACAGGAAAAGGGAGAGTATCAGCTTTCCTGTTCGGTAATTTTTCTATCTCCCAAGCTAAATCGTAGCCTAACCACCCCAACCAACCGCCATGGAAGGGAAGATGATCGGGAAGATGATCACATCGGGTTTGGGGGAGTAAACTGCTTAAAAAGGGCAAAATTTCCCCTAATGCGGGGGTCCAAAGCTGACGCGGGGAACCAGCACAAAGAGAGTAACGGGAGAGGGAATTACCCGGATAGGGACTTTCTAGTAAAGTAGCGATCGCATCTTGGGAGAATAAGCAGGCAAAAACCTCGGAACCAGTGCGCTGATGCAGAGGAAGCGATCGCCAATGCCATGCTAAAGGTTTTTGCATCTAAAATCGCGGGCCAAAATAGCTGGGAAATTGGGTATAACTAGGGTTTTGGTGTTAGTTGTGGGGGAGTTGATCTTTCCTATCTGCTAACACCTATTATCTTAGTCCTAAATGTTTGCTGCCTCCTAATTATCCCCGATAATCGAGGTCAATTTCTTTAGAACCGCCGCGCTGTAATTGCCCTAACAATTCCCCTAACTGACTCCAAACCAAACCACCGATAAAGATAGTCATGGGGAGAGAGATAGCGTAGGCAACCCAACCATTGAGAATAAATATATCTAATCCCGAGGCCAGGAAAAGACAGATTCCTACACAAATACCAATAAAAGGAATTTGTAAGGAACTGGATTTTAAAAGATTTTGATCGTCTGAACCCTTATTTTTATACCAATTGTTAACCACTTGCTTGAGACTAGCTTCAAAAGCAGCCCCGCAGGTAATACCGATAAATAAACCGGCAAAAACTAGAAAATAGGGCGGTTGGGGCAGAAAATAATAATCCATAGAAAAAGTGATTAAGCGATGATGACCTTAAACACTTTAACGCGAACTGGTTTCTCCCGGAAGGACAGCGGCCACACCTTGGGACGATAATTCCCGAAAAGCGCTCATGGCCACATCCAAGAGTCGCCGCGGTTGCAATTCTCCTTGAATTAAACCCCAGAGACGTTGCACTTCGGCAGTGTGGAGACGGTCATCTTCCGTTAAAGCTAATAGTAATTGACGACGCAGATAACGACCTTCTTCCGACAGAAGAAAAGTGATGCCTAATTGCGCGGTGGGCAGTAAATCGAAGTTACTTTCCGATCGAGCCATTGTAATCATGTTTTCTAGGCGTTGCCACTGGAATTTACCGTTTTTGAACAATACATCCAGTAAACGCCGGCGCAGTTGGGGCGATTCCCCGGTCAGGAGACGTTTAGCAACGTAGGGATAGGCTACTTGGACAATTTTGAAGTTAGGATCGAGGGTAAGGGCCACCCCTTCTTGGGTGACGAGGGAACGAATAATCAGGGCGAATTTGGCGGGAATCCGGAAGGGATATTGGTACATCAATTCGGAGAAATCATCGGTAATAGTGCGGAAATTGAAGTCACCGACCCTTTGACCGATGGCATTGCCTAAAACTCGTTCTAGAGCCGGAATAATTGGTTTTATATCGGTTTCTGGGGTTAAAAATCCCAGTTTGACAAAGTTGGCGGCCAGGTTTTCGTAGTCTTTGTTAATTAAATCGACGACGCAACTAGCGAGGGTTTCTTTAGTTTCCTCCTCTAACTGGTCCATCATGCCAAAATCGATATAGGCCATGCGACCATCAAAAGTGGCGAAAAGATTACCCGGATGGGGATCAGCGTGGAAAAAGCCGTGTTCGAGGAGTTGCTGTAATCCCGAGGTTACGCCGATTTTAACGATACTATTGGGGTCTAATCCTAAAGCTTTGATATTCTCGGTATCGGTGAGTTTATAGCCATCAATCCATTCCAGGGTGAGGACGCGGCGACCACTATAACGCCAGTAGATACTGGGAACTTTAACTTCGGGGTTATTTTGGAAGTTGGTGGCGAATTTTTCAGCGTTGCGACCTTCGTTTTGATAGTCGATTTCCTCAAAGAGTTTGGTGCCGAATTCATCGACAATCAGGGTGAGGTCATGGCCGAGATTGAGGGGTAATAAACGACCGAATTTTTGGGCAGCCCAGCGCATTAGGTATAAATCGAGGCTTAAAAGCGCCCGCAGCCCCGGTCTTTGCACTTTAACGGCTACTTCTTCGCCGGTGGGTAGAATCGCTTTATAAACCTGTCCTAAACTAGCGGCAGCCACAGGGGTGGGGGATATTTCTCGATAGGCTTTTTCTACGGACATCCCCAATTCTGTCTCGATAAGGGCAAAAGCGATGTCGTTATCGAAGGGGGGAAGTTGGTCTTGCAGTTTAACTAATTCGTCTAAAAAGTCTTTGCGAACGAGGTCGGGGCGGGTAGAGAGAGCTTGACCGACTTTGATGAAGGTGGGACCCAAACGGGTGAGAATTTGCCTAAGTTCGCTGGCACGCTTGTATTTATTGGCTTCTTCTTGCTTTGTCCATTTGTCCCAGAGGAGACTGAGGAGAAATAATCCTAAAGACCAAGTAATCACGAAAGCGCGACCGAACAATTGCCAAGGTTTGTAACGGTATTGTTGAGCGATCGCTTCTGCACTGTAAGGAGTGAACTGTGTTTCTTCTCGTTTCCGGTCAGTTTGACTGTCTTGATGCCGACTCACTAGCTAATCTCTATATATCTTACGCCACTTGATATTGTAGCTAAGTTCTTGACATCAGTATACAAAACTACACATTATTTAATAATTGTTATAATTCCCTGAGAAATCATAAGTATTTATGGCTGGACTGCCGGGGTGAGTTGGGCAACCCTAACACCCCCAACCGGATATTTAAGCAATTTCATCGGGATTAATGCCCAATTCTCGCAGCTTTTGGGCTAATTTTTCCGCCCGTTGTTGTTCTCTTTCTTTGGCTAATCTTTCCTGTTCTTTGGCTAATCTTTCCTGTCGGGCCGACTCTTGAGGGGTGGGAACCAATTCACCTGATTCAGTGAAATAGCGCAATTTATTGGCAAAAATCCCTAAATATAATCCCAGTTGCTTACTCCATAAATAACCGTTTTCATTGGGGGTAATCGGTTGATATTGTCCCTCAATTAAAGTGAATCCTTGCCATTCTAAGGTATTGGGATCAAACCAAAAATACTCAGGAGTACGGAAAGTATGCTGATATAGTTCCTTTTTGGCTTTTCTGTCCACATTAGCGGTGGAATCGGAGAGAATTTCGATGATTAGATTGGGATATTTACCCCCTTCTCCCCAGACGACCCAACTTTTTCTGGGACGTTTCTCTGTATCTAAAACCACGAAAAAATCTGGTCCACAAAAATCTCGCTGTTTCAGTTGTCTTTCGTTATAATAAATAGTCAAATTGCCCGAGGCATAGTAATCGTTTCTATCTTGCCAGAGCCAATCAAGACAAGATAATAATAAAATAATTTGTTGTAAATGCAGATCACTTTCCACGGGTGGTTCATCACTCCATAAATCGGTGGGAGGACAGACAATATCGGTAGCAATATCTAGGGTTGTCATCGTTTATAAACCCATTGAGTCAATTTGGGGTGATTCTAGCAACAAGGGACAATCAATACAATTATATTATAAGTCCGATCGTTTTGCTTGTATATAGGGTGTTAGGAGTCGGTCGGGTAAGTCAGAATACCATGACCTCAATCCCCTTGGTTGAAGGACTTATAAAAACCAGAAGAAAGCCACTAAAATAACAGTGAGGGTCGCAGCAAAAATGAGAGCGTATTCAATTTTTTGATTGATAATACCAATAACCATGACTAGGGTAATTGCCAGAAGAAACACACCGATATAGACTAGATTTTGAGAACCTGAATTAACTAAATTATTATTTAAAGTCGGTGTGGGTGTGGGAGTTTGTAGAATTGTTGATGAGAGACTAATCGTGGAGGTAATGAACATAAGTAATTAGTTATAATTAAATTGAAGATAGATTTTGCCTCTGATCCCCCCTGCCCCCCTTAATAAGGGGGGTGCCGATAGGTGGGGGGATCTGACAACTTTTAACACCTACCTGCTTAAATATTTATGACTACCATAGAACTAATTTTATACAGTAAACCGGACTGTCATCTTTGCGAAGGGTTGCTAGAGAAACTAGAAAAAATCCGTCAACCGGAGTGGCAGTTAGAAATTAGGGACATTACCAGTCGAGAGGATTGGTTTAACGCTTATCAGTACGAAATCCCCGTTCTCTGTCAAAAACTAGCCACGGGGGAAAAAATCCTCCCTCGTCTTTCCCCCCGGGCAAATGCCGAACAATTGGCCCGTCTTTTAGCCAATAATTTAACCTAGGGGCTAATTACCCGGACTAGGACTAAGGACTGGACTCGGAGAGGGAGAAGACTGGGCGACTGGTTGCGGTTTGGCTGCGGGTTGAGTTTGATACCATTTAAAGTGTTGGTAGGCCGTGCGGGATATTTGTTGAATCAGGGTCCTAGCGTTACTATCATTGTGGGGACGTTTCACCATTACTGCTCCTAGATAGCGTTTCCCGTTGGGCATATCAATAATACCCGCATCCGCTAACATCGAGCCAATATCACCGGTTTTATGGGCAATATCGGCGGCTTTCTCGATACCTTGGGGCAGCAGGGTGCGAGTGCGCGTTTCCTGCATAATATTCAATAGACGATCGCGGGAACGTAAACTGAGTAATTCCCCTTGATTAACTTTTCCTAAGATTGTCACCAAATCTCTCGGACTTGTGGTATTGGTTCCTTCCAAGTCTGGTAAAGGGTTATTAATTACCGTACTGGTCAAACCCCAAGCTTGAAAACGCTGATTAAGAGCCTTTTTGCCGCCCATGCGCTTGATTAACATATTAGTAGCGGTATTATCGCTAATTACGTTCATTTTAGTGGCGGTTTCTAGGGCAGTATAGGTTTTATTCACTCCTAGATACTGCATATCTCCAGACCCACTGGCCAAGACATCCTTAGTGGCCACAAGGGTTTCATCGAGACGAATTTTTCCCGCGTCCACATCCTCAAAAAAGGCCACCAGAATCGGGATTTTAATCGTACTAGCGGCAGCAAAAACAGTATCTCCGCGAAAATTAGCGTAAGCACCGTTATCAAGGTCAATAAATAATGCTCCTGCCTGTAATTTCGGATATTTGACCGCTAAAGCCTGTAATTTCTGGTTAAGACTGCTGAGATTTTCGTTTAAAACTAAGGTGGTCGGTTTTGGGGTGACGAGTTTGGGAGTCGGGGAATTAGTAGCGGTGGGTTTTGGGTGTAGGGGTAATTTGCTCGGATCCACCACCGTTAAGACCGTACCAGCGATCGCACCTAAACCGACACCAAGGATAGAGAAGCGAAGAACCTGAAGGAGAAAAGAAGCAATTAGGTTAGGTTTACGTTGTTTTTTCGACTTTTTAACCGGTACAGGCCTTTTCTTATTGTTTGAGTCCAGGGACCTAGGGGACCCAGGGCCAGATTGGACTTTAGTAGGACGACGAGTTACTTGACGAGTCACGGTTTTCCTCAAGGGTATCCAGATTTATTATCGATCGCTAGGAGAATTTTTTTTCTTGCCCTTGAGACTATCAAGACCGAGAAAAAGTTGCCCGATACTTTCAATATGACCGATAATGCCCCGCAGCAGAGCTAATTCCTCCACCGTGGGCCGGGCCCGATGATAAAATTGCCGGAATTTCTCCATCCTAGCGGCGGCGGTGTGGGGGTAAAGATAGCCAATTTTGAGCAAAAAGCTCTCTAAGTGCTGATAATAGCCTTCTAGAGCCTCAAAAGTGGCACTAGGGAGCATTTCTACTGGGGGTTCGAGCCTATTTTCCGTCGCCATTTGGTACAGTTCGTAGGAGCAAACCGCCACCGCTTGGGCGAGATTGAGGGAGGAATATTGAGGATTAGCGGGAATACCGACAAAACGCTGGGCGTGGTTCAGTTCGCTGTTACTTAAACCCCGGTCTTCTGGCCCGAAAATTAGGGCCGATTCTAGGTTAGGGGTGAGTAACCAGGGTAAGGCGGTCCGGGGTGTTTCAAGGGGAGTATTCAGGTGACGGGGTTTCGAGGTGGTGGCAATGATGCGATGACAACCCTGCAAAGCTTCCGGAAGGGTGGCTACCTGTGAACAGTTTTCTAGGACTTCAATTCCGTGTACTGCCATGCGTCGCGCTTCTTCTGCAAGGATATCACAGGCGGGATTGACGATAATTAAGCGACTTAAGCCCATATTCCGCATAATTCTGGCAGTGGAACCCACATTTAAGGCTCCGGCTGGTTCAACTAAAATAATTCTCAGGCGATCGAGTGGGGAACTCGGATTATTTTCATCTACACTCATAGATAAGGCGCAGTTTTTGACTTTTTAATTTTAATCATGGCACGTCAGCCCTCGAAGTCCGATCTTCCCAGTAAAATTTGTCCCGTTTGCGGTTTATCCTTTACTTGGCGCAAAAAGTGGCAAAACTGTTGGCATGAGGTAAAATACTGTTCAGAACGCTGTCGTCGTCGCAAGTCCTCGGCCAATCAGTAAAAAGCCGAGAGTTTTAACTATCAAATAGGCGCTCTTGCCAAGGTCAATTTTTAGCTGAGGACTTAGATGGGTAATTAATTTTGCTGAGGTACTCTATTAGCTTTTAATTTTACGGTTAATTTAGTAAGCTGATACTTGGCTAAATTAACTTTTTCTTAAGAGAATCTGAATGCACATTGCCTGGTTAGGAAAAAAATCTCCTTTTTGCGGTAACGTTACCTATGGGCGAGAAGTGACTAATTCCCTGCTCGATCGAGATTATCAAGTCAGTTTTCTCCATTTTTCTTCTGAAAAACCCACCGTAAGCGATTGGCCCGACTTTTACGACGAAATCACCCTGCCACGTCTCTATAGTTCCCAAGTCTATACTATTCCCACCCTGAAATCGAGTCGGGTTCTACAGGATAAACTCAGGGAACTGAAACCCGATCTAGTTCATGCGTCCTTACCCCTGTCTCCCCTCGATTTTCTACTACCGGAAATTTGTGAGTCTTTAGATTTGCCTCTGGTGGCGACTTTTCACCCGGCTTTTGATAGTAAAATTCGCAATATCATCTCCAGTACCCAATTATTAACCTACCAACTACACGCCCCTTTTTTGGCTAATTACGATAAAGTAATTATTTTTTCCACCTCTCAACGGGATTTTTTAGTTAAATTGGGAGTTCCCGAAGAAAAATTAGCAATTATTCCCAATGGGGTTGATATTAATAAGTATTGTCCAGGACCATCGAATATTAAAGCTCAATACAATGCCGATTGTTTATTTATTTATCTCGGTCGGATCATGCCGGAGAAAAATGTAGAATCTTTATTGAAAGCTTGGAAAAAAACCAATTTAGGGGGTAGATGCAAACTGCTCATTGTTGGCGATGGTCCGTTGACTCCTTCCCTTAAACCTTTTTATGGGGAAGAAGATGGTATTATCTGGTTAGGTTTTATCGGCGATGAAAATAAACGAATTGAAATTTTGCGCGGGGTTGACGGCTTTATTTTACCCTCTTTAGTGGAAGGTTTATCGATTTCCCTTTTGGAAGCGATGGCCTGCGGTGTTGCTTGTCTGGCTACGGATGTGGGTGCCGATGGGGAAGTGTTAAAAGGTGCGGGAATAGTCCTAGATACTAAAGGACTAATTACCCAATTAAAAACTCTCTTGCCTGTATTACGAGATCATCCCGAATTAACCACAATTTTAGGTCAAAAAGCCCGTCAAAGAGTTTTAGACTCTTACACTCTCAGCAAAAATATTGATCGCTTACAGTTAGTTTATCAAGAAGTGTTAGCCCAAAAACAATCTTCTCTTAGCTACTTTCACTAAGGAATTTATATGACAATTGCCCGGACAATTTGCTTGGGATTTATTGCGGTAATTTTAGCGGGCACTTCCCTGTTGATGTTGCCTGTTTCTACCACTAGCGGCACTTGGAATGACCCAATTGTTGCCATCTTTACCTCCACTTCTGCTGTCTGTGTCACGGGTTTAGCAGTGGTAGATACGGGTACTTATTTTTCTTTTTGGGGTCAATTATTTATTGCTTTATTAATTCAAGTGGGTGGACTAGGATATATGACCACTACCACTTTTTTAATGTTATTAGTTGGGCGAAAATTTGACCTGAGACAGAAGTTAGCGATTCAAGAATCCTTCGATCGACCTTTCCTACAAGGTAGTCAAAGTTTAATGAAATCAGTGATTGCTACTACTTTAGTTTTTGAGTTAACAGCAACTTTGGTTATGTTAACTGTCTTCGCCCAAAAGTATGATTTTAGATATGCGGTGTGGTTGTCTTTATTTCATAGTATTAGTGCTTGGAATAATGCGGGTTTTGGCTTGTTTAAAGATAATTTGATGTCCTATCAGTCTTCAATTATTATTAACCTATCTATCACAGGGTTGATCATTTTTGGAGGTATCGGTTATCAGGTAATTATCGAGTTTTACACTTGGTTTATTTACCGCTTTCAATATAAACGAAAAGGCTTTGTTTTTTCTCTTAACTACAAAGTTGCTATCAGCACAACCATATTTTTATTAGTGATAGGAACCTTGGCTTTTTTACTTACTGAACAGGGAAATGGTGACACTTTGGCTAATTTATCAATTAAAGATAAATTGCTGGCTGCTTGGTTCCAATCGGTAACATCGAGAACAGCAGGATTTAATACCATTGATATTGGTAAAATTTCCGTAGAAGGTTTGTTAATTACCATGGCTTTGATGTTTATAGGAGCCAGTCCTAGCGGTACAGGGGGAGGTATTAAAACCACAACTTTTAGGATTTTATATAACTGTACCCGCTCGGTTTTACGGGGACATGAAGAAGTGACTCTTTATCAAAGACGCATTCCCATGCCGTTAATTTTAAAGTCAATGGCGGTGGTTTTTGGTTCGGTTATAGCGATTATTATCTCCACCCTAGCTATCTCATTTGTGGAGACAGATTTTAAAATGATTCAACTGTTTTTTGAGGTAGTTTCTGCCTTTGGAACTGTTGGTTTATCTATGGGGATAACTGCCGCTTTATCACCAATCTCTAAGTTAATTATCGTTTTTATGATGTATCTTGGACGGGTGGGAGTTATACTTTTAATAGCGGCTATTATCGGCGATCCGAAACCAACAGTCATTAATTACCCCGAAGAAAACCTTTTAGTGGGATAATTAATATCAGTTATCAGTTACTGGAACTTATTGACACTAGCATTTTAAATGCGTAACAGTTTAACTTAAAATTATGCAATCAATTAAATTTTTTAGTAGTATGCGTCCCCAAAATCGCCAATTTGCCGTCATCGGATTAGGCAGATTTGGGCGCGCTGTTTGTGAAACCTTACGCAAACAAGGTTATCAAGTGGTAGCGACAGATATTGATGAAGGATTAGTAGCACAAGCGTTATCTGATCGGATAGTAGATAATGCGATCGAGCTTGATTCTACCAAACCTAACGCTCTGCGAGAAGCGGGAATTTTTGAAACCGATACGGTGATTGTCGCTATTGGTAAATACGTGGAAGAAAGTATCATTACTACTCTCAATTGTAAGGAAGCGGGGGTTAATTTTGTCGCCGCTAAAGCCTCCACAGAAATCCATGGAAAATTACTCAAAAAAGTTGGTGCAGATTTAGTAGTTTTTCCCGAATACGATGCTGGTTGTGAGTTAGCGCACCGTTTAACTAGACCATCAATTTTAGAACGATTTGATCTCGATCCCGAACATAGTATTGTCGAGTTAAAAGTCCCGGAAGCTTTTCACGGTAAAACCCTAGCAGAGTTAGAAATTCGTAATCGTTATGGGTTAAATATTGTCGCTGTCGGTAATGCGGAAAAATTCAAGATTAACCCCAATCCCCAAGAAAGATTACACAAGGATTTAGCAATGGTGGTGATTGGTTCTAACCGAGATATTCAGCGTTTACCGATTTGACACTCCCCGCTCTAAAGAGACGGGGATTCTTGGTTCACAGAGATTACTTGCTTAGACAGAATTGCTTCTGAAAAAGTAGAGGTATTCTCTCCCCAAGCGTTTATTGGATCGAGCCCAAAGGTTCCGACACGCCCTGCCGTACCCAACAAGCGTACGTTATTAATAGCGTACGCTATAATATTGGTATGGGAAAAAATCAGGCTCAAGAAAAAAGAAATCGTATCGAAAAAGGTCTTTGCCGTTTTTGCATTAGACCAAGACTTCTTAACAGCAATCAACTTTGCGAAGATCATTACATACAAAATGCGGTCAAGTGCGCTATCGGCAAATGCGATAAAGAAACCGTAGCGATTTTGAAATCCAAATTCCACGATCATCCTTACTGTCCTTACACAGGCGAAAAACTGGTTTTGGGAGTAAACACGCATATTGACCACATCGAATCTAAGAAGAATAGACCAGACCTTGCTAAAGAGTTGACGAATCTTGAGTGGGTGTCAGATAGAGCGAATCTAGCAAAAAATGGAATGAGTAAACAGGAGTTTATTCAATTCTGCTCGCTAGTCGCTTCTCTCAACCAATCCCCTTGATGCCCTACCGTACTTAGTCCCCTTTTAAGGATGTTGATTGCGGCGTTTTCATCCCTATCCAAAACACATCCACATTTGCACTGATGGGTTCTAGTCGATAAAGATTTTTTGACAGTTTCACCACAGTTTGAACAGTTTTGGCTTGTATAATTCGGTGAGACAGCAATCGTTATCTTGCCGAATTTAACCCCAAAATACTCTATCCATTCCCGAAACTGATACCAGGCCGCATCATTTATCGATTTAGCTAGACAATGATTCTTGACTAAGTTCTTAACTCTTAAATCCTCGTAGGCTATCACATCATTAGAGTGAACTACGCACCTTGCTAATTTCACAGCAAAGTCTTTACGTTGCCTACTTACTTTAAGGTGAGCTTTAGCTAATTTTTGTCTAGCTTTTTGACGATTTTTACTTCCCTTTTTCTTTTTAGATAATCGCCTTTGAAGTCGTTTTAATCGTTTCTCAGACTTTCTCAAGAATTGAGGATTATCAACCTTGTTGCCATTGTGATCTGTATAGAAAGAAGCCAAACCTACATCTAAACCAATACACTTACCTGATGGTTTAACATCTTCTTTAACGTCACAAGAAAGGACAAATTGACAATAATAACCGTCCGCTCTCCGAATCAACCTAACCCGTTTAATATCGGATTCTTGAAAGTACCCTAAATCCCAAGTTCCTACCAACTTAAGAACACCAATGTTTTTCTTGTCAGTGAACTTAACAGTTTTAGGGCTAAGAAGCTTCCATCCTGATTGTTTGTATTCAACAGAGCGAGATTTTTTAAATTGAGGATACCCCTTTTTGCCTGATACTTTACGTTTACAGTTGTCGTAAAAACGACTAATTGAACTCCAAGCACGTTCAGCACTTGCCTGTCTAGCAGTTGAATTAAGTTCATCGGCAAATTTAAAGTCCTGAGCTAATTCTTTAGAATATCGGTATAAATCGTTCTTACCCGTACCTTTTGTATCCATCCATAACCTTACACATTTGTTACGGATGAATTGAGCAGTACGAATAGCATCGTCTATGGCTTGATACTGTTGAGTTTTAGCTTTAACTTTAAACTCTAAGACAAACATTTTACGCACGGGTTACTTAGATAAAATCAGTATAGCACAATAAAAGTTAAGTTAACAAGCTATAGTTTAAAAAGCCGTCCTAAAAGGACGGGGCTTTAACCCAAAATTTCGGTAAATTTTAGTCAAACATTTGATTTACTTAGTTTCTAATCCTCTTTTTAGGTAGGAGAATTGTCAGAGGCTTTCTCTTGCCTTTTGCCTATTGCCTCTTGCCTTCAGAAACTGATAACTGATAACTGATAACTGATAACTGATGACTGATAACTGATAACTGATTAATTTCCTCGCCAAAAGATAATCGAATTATTGAGAGGTTGGATGGTGGTGCCGGGATAATAGAAAGCCAGAATTTGCTCAGGAGACCAACCCAAACGGGCTAAATTATAGGAACCAAATTGACTTAATCCTACCCCGTGGCCGAAACCGCCACCAATAAAGTTATAACCCTGGATTTGTCGATTGGTATCGTAGATAGGATCGATGTAGAATAGGGTACTGCGAGGCGGTCCCAAAGCACTACGCACCTCATTTTTATAGAGTTCCAAAATCCCCTTATCGGTTTGAATGGTCATAGTCAGAATCCGACCGGAAGGAGAGCGCTTAGTTACTTCCATCCATTGGATTTTCTGGAAGTCGGCGAGGGGATGTTTTCGCCGTGTTAGATAGGTTTCTAGGTCTTGACTCAAATCGGCTAAAGAAGCTTGTTTTTGCCAGCGAAAAACCCGTCGTCCCGTCTCATTAAAACCATCTTTAAGATTAATAAACTGGCGAAAAGTTGTCTCATTAGCGAGGGATTGTTTCGACAGATCCCAGACTCGATTAGGGGAGTCCACCACTGCCCGGAGATAAGGTCTTTCTTCCCCATCCCACACATCACTAAAGAGGGCAGTTACTCCGCCGGTGGTGGAGGAATAAAGGGCATCCACTAACTCATTTTGGTAGGTTAAAACCAGTCCTTGGGTAGCTGCGATCGCTTGATCAGCCCGGGGATTAGTTCCCGTCAATCCATAATAAACTTGACAATGGGTATCGGCACAGAGTTCGTAATTATCGGCTTGAAAACGGCGGAGATTGCGGAGGGCGTAGGTACGGGCGATAATAGTTTGCGCCTGGGTGGCACTTTCTGGGGCATCATGACCGATTTCGTGGGGTACAACCCCGCGCAGGTAGGTTTCGAGGGGAACGTTATTAACTAGGGTAAAAGTGCCGTAGGCGTTGGGCTGTAGTCGCATGGTTCCCCCGTACAAACGTACCTGATCGGGGCTATGGGTGACTTGAATCAGGTTTTTTTGGCTCTCGATTTCCAATTCTTTGGGAAAATAGCGCACCCCATTGATCTGGAAAGAAACTTGCGGCTTTTCTTTGAGTAAAACACTATTAATATAGGGTTGATTGTGGCCTTTGGCTTGCAAACTGGTCAGCAACCAACGTCGCACTAGGGGATTTTCATAAACTTCTCGCTTTGCCCAAACCTGCCAGCGTCCGGGTTGGGTAATTTCCACTTTAATGCCCATTTTTGCCCAATTTTTGGCACTATTTTCGGCGGTTTCAAAGGTGGCGTGGTCGCTTAAAATGACTTTTTCTTGGAGGATGGGAGAAGCGAGGGGACGGGGAATAACTTCTAATTGTAGGCGATTGGTTTGCAGGGTTTGGGATTGGCCATCTTCTCCCACCATGCGGAGGGTGAGATTATCACCACTGGTACTGCTCAGGGTTAATTTTTCCTTGGCTTCATCGCCAAAACGTTGGACAATGCCCACTCTCAGAAGCACATCCTTGGCCATAGCGGCAGGAATTAGGGTTAAACTGAGCAAGATCGCCGCAGTTATGGAACCGATGCTAATTATTGGTTTTTTTTCCTTGATTTTTAGCATAAAGTCAAGTATCTGTTAATAAGTTTTCATAAAAGTTGACGATATTCAGAAATTATAGCAGCAAGCCATCAGCTATCAGCCGTCAGCCGTCAGCTTTTTGCTCCCTGCTCCCTACTCCCTACTTACCACTGATTACTAATTACTGCTCACTGATAACTGAAAAGTCTCCCCACTTGCCAATTGATAAGGAGCATCTCATTGATGCAAGTGAGTAATTATACTTATCTCTAAAACTGTTTTCTAGCAAGGCTTTCAAAATAGCTTGACATAAAAACCTGATTTAGGGGTTACAAAGGTGAGATGCTCCCAATTCATAATTCATAATTCATAATTCATAATTCCCCTCTAACTTCCCCCATCGCTGATAATGCGTAAACGCACCATTTTTTGCCCACCCTCATCCAGTTCTACTTCGATCACTTCACTGGTTAAACTTTCCAAACAGGTTAACATCGATCGCAGATGGGGATTACTTGCTCCCGTATCCACATAGAGGCGATCGGACAAACTACCCAAACGTTTCCAAGTAGTATAAAGTTTAGCTACGGCTTGCTCTAATTGTGTGGCTTGTTTAACCAGATCCGCCGCCGTATTTAGACAATCGACGCGCAAAGCTTCTTCTAGAGCCATTTCAATATCTAAATTACCCCGTCGGAGAGTTTGCACTTGGGCCGCCGCATCGAGATATTTGGCCAAACTGCGTGCTTCCGAGGTGATTAGTTTTACCGTATCTACATCGGGATTAGCGGCGATTTCTTGACGGAGAGTGTCGATATGGGTATCGGGTAACTTTTCTAATTCTTTCACTAGGGGGGCGAGATGACGCGCCGGTAAACTACCATCGCTGGCTTTTTCCTTCACTTCATCGGGTAGTAAATCTGAACTCATCGCCGTCCATTCATCGGCCAATTGCTTCACCTCCCGACGGGTAATTCTCTCCCCTTGTCGGGCTGCATCACTGACTAATTTTTGAATTTCGGGGGCAGATTTGGCTGTTTCTACGAAGGCCCGTTTACTAAAATTATTGATACTATCGGGATCTAGTTGTCCTTCTGCTAGGAGAGTATCGGCACTATTAGCCAATTGAATCAGAGCATAAGCTTGACTTTTAGTGATTTCTCGCTGTTTTAACCAGTTTAAAAAGCCCGTACCCCTACTATCACCGCCTTGCTTCTCCCGGTCGCGAATAGCTCGCAAAATTCGCCCCCGCCAGATTTCCGTTTGCAAATCAAAGCGATCGCAGACTTTCCAAAAAGAATCCAGTTGCTGCTGAAAATCATGATCTTGGATGGTTTCATCTTCGGGATCCGGCAGTTGAAAGTTAAACTCTAGAGGCGTTTCAAAGGCATCAATGATCGCGGAGGTGTCGGAGGGGAACGTCGCAGCATCAACCATATATGATAGACTCGGCAGTTAATCGGGCATTTTATCTTAACTCGCTCAGGCAACCCCCGACAAGCCGATTAATCTTCAGGTAAAACCCCACACCCCACACCCCATGAACAACTTTTTCAGCCAACCCTAGTTAGGGGAAGCATTGGGGGGACTCGGACTGGTGACGGGTGCGGAAGGTGTCGTCCCGGTCGTGGGACTCGGACCGGTGACGGGTGCGGAAGGTGTCGTCCTGGTCGTGGGACTCGGACTGGTGACGGGTGCGGGAGAAATCGATGGATTGGGAGCGGGATGACGACTCAGGAATTGCCAAGCGATCGCAGCCAGCAAACCGAAGACCCCGACAGCGATCGCTGCCACAACTAGGGGTGAAACGGTAGTGGATGGGGGGGGAGAAGTAGGAC
>NZ_JADEXY010000179.1 GCF_015206885.1 Microcystis aeruginosa LEGE 91341
ATAGATTTTCAATAAAAAAGATGTAAGCCTTGAAAGCACTTAATTTATCAAAATAAATTGATGCAAGTTTGCAGACTTTGAAATTTCAGCTATCTGTAATGAAATTTCAAGTATCTGTAACCCCACACCCTGATAGCTGTCTCCCGTCTCCTGTCTCCTGTCTCAACTAGGAAATTAATTTTGCACGACTACTTACCTACATTAATCTCATTCCGAGATTTCGATCGAATTAAACGATCTTATCTTTGCCAACGTTTTTTCCAGTGGCTAGTCGGTTCTAAATCAGAGAGAGCCTGTTCCCTGCGACGACGTTGTATGATAACTTCGGCTGGGTCGCTTAAAGTCGCATCCCGATAGGGAATAGCGGCCTTAGTTTGCAGATGTTCCCGTTCCTGTGCCGATAAAGATGGGGGTAAGGACAAAAAACTGGCTATTGTCCCCGGCGATCGCCGCCCGACGCTATCGGTGGCTCCAATCTGCAATCCTGCTAATTGTAAAGCCCTTCGCACCGAGGCAGCACAGGAATAGGTGACTAAATAACCCGTCGGACTCAGGCATTTGGCCACTAAAGCTAAAAACTCCACCGTCCATAGTTGCGGACATTTACCCGGGGAAAAGGGATCGAGAAAAATTGCCTCTGCTTGAAAACCCGCCTCAATCACCTTGGTTATCGTCTGTCGCGCATCCCCAATTAACAGTTTAGCGGTGAGATTAGGCAAGTCTAGCCGGTGATTATGGGCAAAATCACTTAAATATTCGGGAATTGGTTGACTCCAACTATTTAAGAGATTTTCTCTAATAGCCGCTAGGGGAACCATTCGATCGCTTTCTAAAGCTAATAATTCTACCCGACAATCCCCCCTAACTCGCCAAATGGCTGCCAACGCAGCGGCGGTATTATACCCTAAGCCGTAACAAATGTCAAGAATTTTTAGATTATTGCTCTGGTCTGCTTTTGCTGCCAGACGACTGGAGAGGATAAATTTTTTCTCGGCTTCTTCCCTTGCCCCGGAGGTAGAATGATAACATTCGCCGAATTCGGTCGAAAAAAAGGTATATGAACCATCCTCAGTGACTTTTTGCGGGTAAGCTTCGGGGGAGACAAGCATGGTGATGAAGAATGTCTTTGAGGTAAATATCGGTTTCCAGCAGGCAAGCATGACCACTATTGGGCAGAATCGTTAATTTTGCGGCGGGTAACTGCTGAATTAGGCGTTTAGCTTCCGCTACCGATGGTAACAGTCGGTCGCCTTGACTGGCTATCACTAACACCTCCAACTGCAGATCTTTTAACTCGCTGGCACTAACCTGAAACCGTTGTAACTGGGATAAACGCCAGCTAATCGTCTTCGGTGGGACGTATTGCATGGCTTTGAGGAGAGAGCGGCGATCTTCCCGGGATATTCGACCGAGAGCGGCGAGAAAGGGTAAAATAGTTAGTGCCGAGCTGCCGTGGATGAAATCAGGCATTATCTGGGTGATACCGATTCCCAAGCTTAAAAGAGGTCTTTGATTAAAAGAAGAAGCGGGGTTAATTAAAATCAGTTTTTTAATTAATTTTGCTGATTTTGTCGCTATTTTCAAGGCTAAACAGCCACCAAAAGACTCACCGCAGAGATAGACTTTTCTCGATTGTCCCTTTAATTCCTGGGCCAATAAAGCAATCACGCAATCGCTTAATTCCTCCCAATTACCGAGATATTGCGGGGAAATCGCCAAACAACGCAGATCGAAGTAAGGGGCAAGGTTTTTAATCTGACGATGGTAGAGTTGGCCGCTGCCATCCATTCCGGGTAAAAATACAAACAGGGGATAATCGGGACGGGGATGACGGGGAATAATCCAACTGACAGGTTGTTCCATTGTGCAACAAGCGCGATCGATGTTAAGTAGTCGTGCAAAATTAATTTCCTAGTCGAGACAGGAGACAGGAGACAGGAGACGGGAGACGGGAGACGGGATAAAGCTATTAGGGATCGGATTTGAGTTTTCAGTTCTCTGTTTGCTCACCACCGCAGAAGTCTGACGGAGTAGTGGCTTAGATGTGTAATTAATTGTGCTTAGATACTTAAAAAAGTTTTTTCTGGTTATCTATATTTAAGGATAATTAATATTAGAGAGAGCTGCCAATTTTAACAGTAAGACTAACCCCCAACCTATGGATGGTTTCTCTCTGCTCCCCAATCCCTGATAACTGATAACTGATAACTGATTAACTGAGCCAAATTTTTTTTAGGCTGCGGCTAAATTAGCAGCCACGAAATCCCAATTAACCAACTTGGTTAAAAAGTCGCTGATGTAATCGGGACGACGATTTTGGTAATCGAGATAATAAGCGTGTTCCCACACATCCATAGTTAAGAGGGGAACCTGTCCGGCGGTTAAAGGATTGTCAGCGTTGCCGGTTTTGGTAACTTTGAGAGTACCGTTATCGAGAACCAACCAAGCCCAACCGCTACCGAATTGAGTAGCGCCGGCGGTTTTGAAAGCTTCGACAAATTTCTCGAAACTGCCGAAATCTGCGTTAATTTTAGCGGCTAAAGCACCGGTAGGCGCACCGCCACCACCCGGTTTCATGCAGTCCCAATAAAAACTATGATTCCATGCTTGGGCGGCATTGTTGAAAACCCCAGCTTTAGAGGCATCACCAGCAACCTTAACGATAACTTCTTCTAAAGAGAGAGCATCGAGTTCCGTATCTTTGACCAAACCGTTATAGTTATTGACATAAGCGGCGTGGTGCTTGTCGTGGTGGAATTCTAGGGTACTTTTGGTGATACAAGGCTCTAAGGCAGTGTAATCGTAGGGTAAAGGGGGAAGTGTGTAAGCCATGTGTTCTCTGTATCCTCTCTTGAGAGCTTGTTTAAGGTAGTGTTGTTAACCTTTTGTCAGTATTCAGCTTAACCAAGACGAATACCGTTGCAATAAAACTTTACATCCTCGATCATAGCACCGAAGGAGACTTGATCAGTGATTAGTGATCAGTGATTAGCTTTTTTCTCCCTTCTCCCTTCTCCCTTCTTCCCCATCACCCCAACCCTAACCCCTCACTGATAACTGATAACTGATAACTGATTACTGAAAAATCACCCCAACTCTCATCGACCGTCTCCTAAATCCTGAGAAGATCACCAAACAATGTTAAAATAATTCCCGTACTGTAGGCGCTTGCAGATTCTTGTGGGCGTGGCAGGGCAGGCGAAAAACGATTCCGTTAGGAATTAGACCAAAAAAGCTCCACTGGCAACAGCAGTAGATTTTATCTGACTGGGTTGACTGGTTGGTAGTTCGTCAAATTACGGATCAATACAAAATTATCATTTACAGATCTTTCTTGGTAACTTATGGCACAGCGTACACGCTTAGGTGAAATCCTTCGTCCCCTCAACTCGGAATATGGTAAAGTTTCCCCCGGTTGGGGAACTACCTTGCTGATGGGAGTGTTTATGGCTCTGTTTTTAGTCTTTTTGCTGATTATTTTACAGATCTACAACTCCTCCCTAATTTTAGAAGGATTTAATGTAGATTGGGGTCAGTAAGCAGATTCCAACAATCTTGTCGGCATTTTTGGCCGCAGAATTGTCCCTCGGACTTTAGCAGGTGGGTTACTGCCCACCGCGATTTTTTTATTAGGAGCAGAAAAATGAATATTTTTGGGATTGGATTACCAGAAATGGGGTTAATTCTCTTGATTGCCCTGCTAGTTTTCGGACCGAAAAAATTACCAGAAATCGGTCGCAGTTTAGGCAAAACAATCCGAGGATTTCAAGAAGCATCCAAGGAATTTGAAAGTGAATTTAAGCGAGAGGCCCAGCAGATTGAAGACTCGGTAAAAATCAAAGCTGAATTAGAAGAAAGTCAATCTACTAGGGATCAAACTCGTTCCAGTTGACAACTGTGTAGAGATGTTTTGTAGGTCAAATTCGAGGCTATCCGCTAGATTAACATCGAGAATGACCAGAGCCGGATTAAATTGGCAGTTTTACCATCGGCCACCATTTCTACTCGCTAGTTTTTTTGACCGAGAAAGCGGTAAATCAGGTTTTGGAGCGCAAAATCGTCTTTAACGACGAAAATTGTGGCAGCAGTCACAGCCATAGTTGAATGAGTAGGCAGAATATATCATTAGTTTGAGAATTCCCAGAAGGCAGGGAAAAAATGACTATTTCCTTGCTATAAGTATTGTAAATGTCAAGAGTGTTAACTGAATGTCTATAGTGGTATCCCCCGAACAAGTCCATCAAATCGTCAACAACCTCCATCACGATCCCTTTGAGGTTTTGGGGGCCCATCCCCTAGAAGAAGAAGGAAAAGTAAATAAATGGGTTGTTAGAGCCTACTTACCGAAAACCACGGCCGCTTGGGTTATTTTACCGTCCCAAAGACAAGAATATCCCATGACGACCGCTTATCACCCCCATTTTTTCGAGTGCGTTATCGATATCGGTGAACTGAACAATTATCAATTACGCATCCAGGAGGGAGAACAGGAACGGGTAATCTATGATTCCTATGCCTTCCGTTCTGCCAAACTCAGCGATTTTGATTTACACCTGTTTGGGGAGGGCAACCATCATCGCATTTATGAAAAATTAGGGGCGCATTTAGCTGAAATCGAGGGTATTAAAGGGGTTTATTTTGCCGTTTGGGCCCCTAATGCTCGCAACGTCTCGATTATTGGTGATTTCAATAACTGGGATGGTCGTGATCACCAAATGCGGAAACGTAATAATATGGTCTGGGAATTGTTTATCCCGGAAATCGGTGTTGGCACTAAATATAAATACGAGATCAAAAATTGGGAAGGTCATATTTACGAAAAATCTGATCCCTACGGTTTTGCCCAAGAAGTACGCCCGAAAACCGCCTCGATCGTGGCCAATTTAGATAGCTATACTTGGGATGATAGCGATTGGATGGAAAAACGCCGCCATAGCGATCCTTTAACTCAACCGGTTTCCGTTTACGAATTACACCTCGGTTCTTGGCTGCACACCTCTAGTGCCGAACCCCCCCGTTTACTTGCCGGGGAAGGAGAAGCGGTTCCCGTGTCGGAATGGAACACTGGGGCCCGCTTTTTGAGTTACTACGAGTTAGCCCAAAAACTAATTCCCTACGTTAAAGAATTAGGTTACACCCATATCGAATTATTACCGATCGCCGAGCATCCTTTTGATGGTTCTTGGGGTTATCAAGTGACGGGTTATTTTGCTCCCACCAGTCGCTACGGCAATCCTGAAGATTTCATGTATTTTGTCGATCAATGTCACCAAAATGGCCTTGGTGTGCTAGTGGATTGGGTCCCCGGTCACTTCCCCAAAGATGGCCACGGGTTAGCCTTCTTTGACGGGACTCATCTTTATGAACACGGCGACCCGCGCAAAGGGGAACACAAGGAATGGGGAACCCTAATTTTTAACTACGGTCGCAACGAAGTCAGAAATTTTCTGGTCGCTAATGCCCTATTTTGGTTCGATAAGTACCATATTGACGGTATTCGCGTGGATGCGGTGGCTTCTATGCTCTATCTCGATTATTGTCGTAAAGATGGGGAATGGGTGGCTAACGAGTACGGTGGCCGGGAAAATTTAGAGGCTGCGGAATTTCTGCGTCAAGTCAATCATGTAATTTTTAGCTATTTCCCCGGAATTCTCTCTATTGCCGAAGAATCCACCGCTTGGCCGATGGTGTCCTGGCCCACCTATATGGGCGGTTTAGGCTTTAATTTAAAGTGGAATATGGGCTGGATGCACGATATGCTCGATTATTTCGGCATGGATCCCTGGTTCCGTCAATTCCATCAAAATAATGTCACTTTTAGTATGTGGTATAACCACAGCGAGAATTATATGCTGGCTTTGTCCCACGATGAAGTGGTTCACGGCAAAAGTAATATGATTGGCAAAATGCCGGGGGATGAGTGGCAAAAATTTGCCAATGTCCGGGCATTATTTAGTTATATGTTTACCCACCCCGGCAAGAAAACCATGTTTATGAGCATGGAATTTGGTCAGTGGAGTGAGTGGAATGTTTGGGGTGATTTGGAGTGGGGTCTTTTGCAGCATGAACCCCATCAACAGCTAAAACGCTTTTTCTCGGATTTGAACGCTACCTATAAGAGTGAACCTGCTCTATATACCCAGGATTTTGGTCAGGATGGCTTCGAGTGGATTGACTGTAGTGATAATAGTCATAGCGTCGTTTCTTTCCTGCGCTGGAGCAAAAATTGGCAGGAGTTCGTCGTGGTGGTCTGTAATTTTACTCCCCAACCCCACAGCCATTATCGCGTTGGTGTACCCCATCCCGGTTTTTATCAGGAAATCTTTAACAGCGATGCGGGTAAATATGGCGGTAGTAATATGGGCAACCTTGGCGGTAAATGGTCGGAGGAATGGTCCTATCATAGCCGTCCCTACTCGATTGATCTTTGTTTACCACCTTTAGGGGTTTTAGTTCTCAAAATCAGTCCTAATGCTTCTGGGGAATAGGTAAGCTTTTTTCAGTGATCAGTAAACAGTAATTAGTGAACTGAAAACTAACATCTGATAACTGATAACTGAGCTGCCATTACTGTCGAGATGGCTAATACTAAATCCGTTGAGTAACGCACAGAAAACGGGTTTCTCGGAGAAACCCGTTTTCTACAGATAATCAGTCTTTAATAACAGGATTTAGTCTAAACAGGTACAGACAAGAAAGTGCAGAAAGTGGCCATTTTCCTCCGTCGAGCATCGAAACCATAAACAAGCAAAAGTATCTGTATATTTAGTTACTAAATAAGACAGATTTGCCCTAGATGCAGACCGGGCAAAAGACGGTCAAAAACTAACCCATCAGGATCACCGTATCGATGACGTGGATCACACCATTATCTGCCTCGATATTACCGGCGACCACCGTGGCATTTTTCACCTCAAAACCTTCGCTACAATCGACGGGAATCGGTGAACCCTCTAGAGAAGTTACTACAGCCAATTTTGCCAAATCTTCCTGCATATATTTGCCCGCAGCGACGTGATAGGTGAGAATTCGGGTTAATTGGGGGATATTCTGCACTAGGGTTGTAATCGTCCCAGGGGGTAATTTGGCAAAAGCTTCATCGGTGGGGGCAAAAACCGTGAAGGGGCCAGGACTTTTCAGGGCATCCACAAGATTAGCCGCTTGTACCGCCGTTACTAGAGTTTTAAAATTATCGGCACTGACCGCAATATCGACAATATCTGCCATAAACTTGACTCGATCCCTTAAAAAAATTATCTGTTTCAGATTTTAAACTTAATCTTGTCCCAAAGATCGTTCTAGGGATGGGGTGTGGGGTGTGGGGA